>JACZXA010000002.1 GCA_022571865.1 Pseudomonadota bacterium | reverse complement strand
TTTGCATATACCTCGGGTACGCCTGCGATGGGTTCGCCTAAGGTGGCGTCCTGACCGATCCGGCGCAGATTACCGGAACGCTCGGTCACCAGGGCATCGCCGTTGGGTAGAAAGGCCATACACCAGGGAAAGTCCAGATTCTCGGCGATCGTCGTGAGGGTGTAGTTCTGGGCGGTTGCCGGTAGAGCGAGGAGCAATCCGATCAAGGCGAGGATCATGCGATTGCGCATGGTGGGAACATCTCCTTTCGAGCTGTGTTTACCCTGATGTGACAAGTATCCACGGCGCAGACCGCCTTCGGTTGGCGTTTTAACAGGCAAACTACGCACTTTAAGCTACGCGCGTGCTGATTTTCACTCAGGCCACTTAACCTAGCGTATGCTCCCATCACTGCATGCGAGCGAAATCTGTGCGAGCATTACGTGGTTACGCATTTTGCCTGTTATAACACGTCTGCGCGCGCACATTATTGTCACATCAGGGTTAACAATGCCGTATGGCATTTTTTTCACGGTGTATTCGAAAACCTAACATTTTCCTTCGGAAAATGATCGCGCATTCCCGCTCGCCCTGGAAAGCGGTCTCACTTTTGCAACCGCCGCCAGATAACTTTCCTAGCCTCCGGGGTTTTCGCCCAGGCCCAACCCGGTCATTATGAGGCTTTAGGGAAATGAGGGTGAGCGGGTAATGTTGCGTAACATCGGTGGGTATTTCGGTGCGGTAGTGACGGCTTACATACTGGCGGCTATAGCGTCCACACAAGCCGTTCTGGCGGAACTCAGTGAAATGGGCGTAACCATCGATGTGGGTACTCGATTTGAAGCCATCGGCCATGATCTGCTCGGGTTGGTGACCATATATCTGCCCATCATCGCCATTGCCTTCATCATCGCCTGGCCCGTGACCGCGTTGATCGTCAAATCATTGCCACGGGTGAGAACCATCGGTTACGTGCTGGCGGGGTTCGCTGCGATCATTGCCGCGCATCTGATTCTCAGACAACTGCTGGACATCACCGGCATCGCTGCGGCGCGTACCACGTTCGGTCTGATCGTTCAGGGGTTGGCGGGTGCGGCTGGCGGACTGATTTTTGTACGGCTCGTACCGACCCGCGACTAATATCGGATGAACCTTTTCACCGACAGGCATAGCGTCAACCATGTCAGGCGATGCGCGAAGACAGTGTCAGGTTAAGGTAGTTGGGTGGCAGAACGACCCAGGCTAGGAACGTTGTTCTTTTTCGTCGAAGTCCGTGAGCCGCCAATCCGGCGTAGCAGGTGACGGTTCGTCAGCCTTTTTAACGTCGCTGAAAAACTTCATCTCACTCACGTAACGTTCGAGTTCGATTTGAGCCACGCCCTTACTGGGATAAGGCCCATGATCCTGCTCCCGAGTCTGGAAAAACCATTTGCCGTTCATACAGAATACTCGTTGTGCAGAGCGAAAACGGGTGATGGAATTGATGTCATCTTTTCTCATGCAGGGCATTTTCAGCTAGTGGGGGCCAACAAAATGATGCCTGTGTCTCAAATTGGCGATCCCGATAGCCAGCGGTAATCGACGATCGACGCAGATGTTGTGGGTATGGACCAGCCTGTTATTATGCGTCGCAACATCCTGGCGGTGATAGCCGATATATAGGACCCCCGGGGATGTCCGTGTTCGGGTGGACGGGGACCGACACCTACCGGGTGCGGGTTTATACTGCTGTGTTGTTTTCAACCGTTGGCTGCTTTTGAGACCCGGCGCGAATCTCACCGAAGGCCCTGTGGGCCGTCATCTGATCAACCTGACCATACCGATGTTTCTCGGTATCGCCTCGATGATCGTGGCGTCGATGATGGACACGATATACGTCGGCTGGATTGGTACGCTGGAGCTTGCGGCGGTGAGTTTTACCTTTCCCGTTGTCCTGGGCCTGTCGATGGTCTCCATGGGCATCGGTATCGGGGCGGCGTCTATCATCTCCCGGGTCACGGGCGCCGGGGATCATGAGCGGGTGCGCCGGTTGGCGACGAATGCGTTTCTACTCGTTGCAGTTATCGTTCTGGTTCTGACTGCTGTGGGATACCTGCTGCTGGAGCCCGTATTCCGTCTCCTCGGGGCTGGACCGGAAATTCTCCCCCTCTCGGTTCAGTACATGAGCGTCTGGTTCATTGGCATGCCCGCCTTTGCCCTACCCATGGTGGGTACCATCATCATGCGAGCCGTTGGCAATGCCCGTTTACCGGGAATCATCATGGCGACGGCGGCTGGACTGCAGGTCGTGCTGGCCCCGGTGTTGATTTTTGGTGTCCCCGGGCTATGGGAGGGTCTCGGCTTTGCCGGCGCGGCGTGGGGTTTCGTTCTTTCCCGCATTGTTACTTTCATCTATACCTGGCGCGTACTGGTGAAGCTCGACCTGCTGTATTTCGAAAGGCAGACTTTCGCGGACTTGTGGGAATCCTGGCGAGAGATCGCGCGCATCGGTCTGCCGTCGATGATGAGCAACCTCGTCGGACCCATCTCCATGGCGGTGATCGTCTCGCTGCTTGCCGGTTATGGGCATGTGGTTGTTGCCGGCTTCGGCGTTGCCTCGCGGATCGAGTCTCTTGCGACGATGGTGCTGATGGCGCTTTCGGCAAGTACCGGACCCTTCGTCGGTCAGAATTGGGGAGCAGGCAACCATGCGCGAATCTATACCGCGCACAAGCTCGGATACCGGTTCTGTTACGTGTGGGGGGTGGTGGCTTTCATCGTGCTTGCCGGAGCGGGTCGGTGGCTCATTGGTTTCATCAACGAAGACCCGGGGGTCATCGAAGCCACGTATGCATACTTGTTATTGGTTCCCGTTACCTACGGGTTCTTCGGAGCGAGCATGGTCGCCATGTCGACCTTCATCGCTTTAGGTAAACCCATGCCAAGTCTGATCATGTCGGTTGCCCGCATGCTGGTCGTTTATGTGCCGCTTGCGCTGCTTCTGGAGATCTGGTTCGGCTACCGTGGAATATACGCGGCCGCCGGGATTTCTAACGTGGCCGTCGGCATCGTTTCCGCGCGATGGGTCAATCACACGTTGGCCCACGAGATTTCCCGTGGACTCAGAGCAACGTAAAACAATCGCCCACCCTTTACTTGTTACCCTCGCAAGCGCCTGGCAATTTCAAGCATCACCCGATGCGATATGATCAGCGCACTAGCGTTGGTTCGAAGGAGATTTGCATGGCGTCGAACATGACCACGTTTCGCGAAGAAACCAAGGCTTGGTTGGCTGAAAACTGCCCACCGGGTGCCCGTGGCCCGGGCCCAATTTCCAACGGAAGTTCAAAAATTACCATCGAGGATGCCGACACGAGGTTGTGGCTCGAGCGCATGGTCGAGAAAGGCTGGACAGTTCCAACCTGGCCGACGGCGTACGGGGGCGGGGGTCTGAATAAGGAGGAATACCTCATACTGCTTGCTGAGATGCGGCTGATCGAGGCCCGTCCTGCACTATCGGGTTTTGGCACCAGCATGATCGGCCCGACCCTGCTGGAGATGGGCAGCGAGGATCAGAAACTACGGCACCTGCCACGCATCGCCCGAGCCGAGGTCGAATGGTGTCAGGGGTATAGCGAGCCAGGTTCCGGTAGCGATTTGGCGAGCCTGCGTACCCGTGCGGATGACGCGGGCGATCACTTCGTCATCAACGGCCAGAAGGTCTGGACCTCCGGTGCCCACAACGCCGATTGGATGTTCTGCCTGGTGCGTACCGACTTCGATGCGCCGAAACATGAGGGGATAAGCTTTGTGCTGTTGCCGATGGATCAACCGGGGGTGACGGTAAAGCCCATTCGGCTGATCAGTGGTGAGTCGCCCTTCAATGAGACTTTCTTCGATAACGCCATCGCCAGAAAAGAAGACCTCATCGGGGAACTGAATAAGGGCTGGACCGTAGGCAAACGATTGCTTCAGCACGAGCGTTCCGGAATGGAATCTCTGGTCAGCGGCAGCGCAAGCGGCGATACGGGTCTGGTGGGCGAGGCAAAGATTTGCCTCGGAGAATTTCATGGTCGCATCAAAGATGCCACCTACCGGGCAAAGGTACTGCGTCATGAGATGAACAACCGCGCGTTTCGTCTGGCGCAGCGACGCGCGGTGGAAGAGTCGGATGGTGGCACGCCCGGCCCGGTTACCTCAATCTTCAAAGTGTACGGCAGCGAACTCCAGCAGGAATATTACGACCTGCTGACCCAGATGCGCGGGGTTCGGGGGTTCGGCTGGGATCAAGAAACGTTCACCGAGTCTGAACTGGAGACTACTCGACGGTGGCTGTATTACCGGGCAGGTTCAATTTATAGCGGCAGCAACGAAATTCAGCGCAACATTATCGCCAAGCGGGTCCTGGGGCTGCCCGATTGAAAAATGGATTCACGTCAACATCAGCGAGAGGAAAGATGGACAGGTGCCAAGCACCTTCCGCTGGTCACCCGACTCCATTTTCGCTTTAGCGGGGAGGTGTTCTACTAAACCAGGGTGCCGCTTGTTCAAGCTGTGCCGCCAACTGCAGTAAGGTAAGTTCGTCACCCAGGGGACCAACAAACTGTACACCCACTGGCAGATTCTCCGACGACCAATATAAAGGCAGCGAAATCGCTGGTTGGCCGGTTGCATTCTGCAGGTTGGTGTATCCCCAGAACTGGACGAATCGTTTGTTGAAGACGCCGGCGTCATAGTCAGTGATCGTATCGAGGAACCCGACGGGTACGGGCGGACCAACGAGGGTTGGCGAAAGCATTAGGTCGTAAGTCTGGTGAAACCGTGCCAGCGCACGGCCCGCTTGATGGATGACTTGAACCGCACGGGCATAGTCTTCAGCGGTGAGACGCCGACCAGACTCTGCCATGAAGCGCGTATGGGGCTCGATATCGTCGTCGCACAACTCTCTTCCGAGCGTGTTCGCGCGCCCGTAAACAGAGTTGGCAATATTACCCACCACGATCGCTCCCGTGGCCACTCCGAAGAGCTCCCGATCGATTTCCGGTGATGCCTCTTCCACATGATGGCCTAGTTCTTCACATAGTTTTACCGCGCTTTCCACCGCGCGGATACATTCGTCGTGAGGTGCAACACCCGTCATGGTGTTGCGTTCCACCGCAATTCGTAACGGTCGCAGGCTATTTGTGTGTTGTTGAAGATAGCTGCCGTCGAAACGTGGTGCCGGGTACGGATCACCGAGCGCACCTCCGTGGGTGGCATCCAGAAACGCGGCGCTATCGCGAACGGTTCTGGAAACCACGTGGCCCGTGGACATACCACCCCAGCCTTCCCCGACGTCCGGCCCAGCCGGATTTCGGGCGCGTGATGGTTTTAGACCGACGAGCCCGCAGCACGACGCGGGGATGCGAATCGAACCACCCCCATCGGTGGCATGGGCTACGGGCAACCAGCCGTCGGCGACCGCAGCGCCCGCACCACCGCTTGAACCGCCGGGTGTGTGGTCGGTGTTCCAGGGGTTGCGACAGGGTCCGAACAGCGCGGGTTCGGTAACCACGTTCAAGCCAAACTCCGGAGTATTGGTTTTTCCGAAGATCACGAGCCCCGCTGTTCGATAACGCTCGACTACGGTTGCATCGTGGTCCGCCTGGTTATCGGCGTAAAGACGGCTGCCGTAAGTGCAGGGAACGCCTTTCAGGTAAGCGAGATCCTTGATGAGAAATGGAACACCGGCGATTGGGCTGTCGGGCAAAGGTGCCGTGGCTGTGGCTCGTGCTTCGTCGTGGGTTTGTGCCACCATCGAGTTGATATCGGCGTTTCGGGCTTCGCTGCGCTCGATGGCCGCCTCGAGAACTTCGCTTGCGGAAAGCTCACCACGACGAATCAAGCTGGCGAGACCCAGCGCGTCGTGTTGTTGGTAATCGCTGAAAGTCAACATAGGTGTTTCCTGCTGGTTGTTCCGATTATAACCTCCGTCAGCGGGGAGTGATTTGTCCGGCTCGCCGTCCGTTGTACCAGCAAGTCATTGATGGCGCACAGGACGCTATAATCACGGCATGGCCAAGAAAGAACTACGGCTGGCGATAGTCATCTACGGTGGTGCTTCCCTCGCGGTGTATATGCATGGAGTGACCAAGGAGATGCTGAAGCTGGTGCGGGCATCGAAGGTCCTGCACGAAATGGGTAACGAGGAGGCAGAGGGTAAAAGTTTCGCCGAGGGCCCGGACGAGCGTGAATCGGATACCGAGGAGGTTTACTTCGAACTTCTGAAACAGATTAACGAGAAGAACGAGTTTCGAGTGGTCATCGATGTCATTGCAGGTGCTTCTGCGGGGGCAATCAACGGCGTAATGCTTGCCAAGGCCTTGGTGGACGATGCGCTGTTGGATGCACAAACTTCCTTGTGGTTGAACAAAGCGGATGTGGAATATCTCGATCGTGAGAATGTTTCCCGCTGGCAGAAATGGTACCTGTATCCATTTCTTCGCATCCTGTCGTTCTGGCTGCCGCGGGAGATTGGGCAGAATGCCGAAACAAGGGGAAAGCTTGCCCGCCTCGCGCGTTCGTCCTGGTTCCGCCCGCCCTTCGAGGGATCCCGGTTGTGCCACCACCTGTTGGATGCGCTCGAGGAAATGGCTGCCACTCGTCGCCCGGGGAGCACCTTGTTGCCACAGGGTCAGAGGCTCGATGTGTATTCGAGCATCACCGATCTGGTCGGTTATCCGAGAACCATCCGCCTGCACGAAGAGTTGGTCGCCAGTGAGTTGGAGCATGGAACCTTTTGTCAGCTGACTCACGAAGAAAGCGACGTTGGGCGAGCCGTCAGCGATTTTACCGATGCCAACAATCCGGGTCTGGTGTGGGCGGCACGAGCGAGTTCGTCCATTGCCGGGGCGTTTGCGCCTTTTCATCATGCGGAGATGATGGAAGTGTTACGTACCCGCAATCAGGATTGGCCGCGCGAACGGCGGTTTCTGTCTGGCAACCTGTTTTGTTCAGATGGTACGCCGGCCCAGAAACGCTTCGATCCCAGTAACCGTCATTTCGTCGACGGCGGCATCGTCAACAACAAACCGTTCGCCATCGCCCTTGAGGCGCTCAGCCAACGCCCAGCCGACCGTCAGGTCGAACGCTATATTGTCTACATCGAGCCGGACCCCGGTGTCGACAAGGATGTCCATCGTGAGTATGACCTGGGGTATCTCAGCACGATACGCGCATCCTATTCGACTATTCCCCGTAACGAACCGATTCTCGACGACCTCAACGAGATCGTGGCGCAGGATATGAGAGCGCGGGCCAATCGCAGAGTCGTCGACGCCAATCGGGGCTACATTCAAGGGCTGGTGGATGAACTTCTCTCCCAACACACAACGCTCGACGTTGCTGTGTTGACGGATCTGCGCCGGGACCTGGTGTATCGAGCAGCTGAAGAGATGGGACCTGCGTACCGAGCCTATGTGCAGAGGCGCGTGTGGCGGTTGACGGATGCGCTGGTAAAGGAATGGGCGCTACTTGCGGAGCATCCCAATCAGGAGGAAACCCACATCGCCATGACCCAATCGGTTCAGCAGTGGTGGCATGTGGATGACCAGGCCGATGAGTGGAGCCAGCACAATCTGCAGGACGGTTTTCTGGATCGCTTCGACGTGACGTTTCGTATTCGCCGCCTGCAGTTTCTGATTCGCCGGTTGAACCAGCATAAGGACATTTCCAGCATCGACGCTCATTCCGCCGGGGCGTTGGATAGGTTCAAACGTATCGCGTATCGGTTCCTGGATCGTGTTTATCAGCTCAGGCACGCACGGGTGATCGAAGATGATCTGATCGTCAGACTGGCGGAAGCGGCCGGCCGCATTCCACTTACCAGGAACGACGGGGTCACGCTGTTCAGTGAGCTATCCGATTCGCTGGGGCTTTGTGATTTCGACGCCGAGTTCGATGAAGCTTTCCATACTTTTCATGCCCAACTCGAATACCAACCCGTCAAGCAATCGCTTATGGGCGATTACGTGGGTTTTCCGATTTATGACGTGTTGCTGATGACGCCGGGATCTGAGGAAGGCGGTCCTGATCCGCTTACGCCGATCAGAATCGAGCGAATAAGTCCTGATGATTGCGACACACTCGATGAGGCATTCAGCGGTTTGAAGGGCCGTGAGTTCATGGGCTTTTTGGGATTTTTCAATCGCGGGTATCGTGAACACGACTACCTCTGGGGTCGATTGAATGGGGCGGATCGCCTGGTTGATATTCTGTTGAGGGCAGCGGGTGATGTGGTCGACAATCCGGATCAGATGCGCCGGCGCTTGTTCAAACTCATTCTTGCGCGCGAACGATCGCGGTTGCACCGCTGTGATTCCAAGATCAAGGAGATCAACGATCTCGTGGCGAAGCTGGACGCCAATGGCTGAAGAATCCAGCGTCGACGTTGAGTTCCTCGGGACACTGCGCTAGGTTCCCTGAGGCCTTCTTGACGCCACTGCCCAAAGGAGTCGACGCCATGCAAGCATTTGATCTGAAATGGCCTAAAACCACCGCTACTTTGTTTTCCGACGGACAACGTTGCCGCATTGTTTGGCGAACCGATCAGGGGATGGGTGGTGCGGTCAACAACAACGATCAATGCAAACGCCGTATTGCGGACAGCCTGGCAGGGGCGCCAAAGCTACTTGGAGAGTTGCGAAGCGCAGGATTCGAAGCGCTGGCGAGCGAAGTCGAAGCGCTCGCTGAACAGAATCAAGCCGAGTCACCAACGCCAGCAGAACCCCCTTCTCCACGCAAGGAGGCGGACAAGGCGGCGAGCAATAAAAAGTCTACGAAGACGCCTGGAAAGATGTCTCCGAAAAAATCAAAGAAGCCGGTGGAAAAACAAGTTATCGCACAGTGGCTTGGTGATCTCGAAGGAACGGAAACATGGGCTGGCACAGATACGCAAAGGTCTCTGAAATGGCACAAGTTGTTGGCTGTTTCTTCCGGTGCTGAGGATGCGCATGAATTTCATCTCAAAACTCCGGCCAGAAAGGGTCCTGGCACCTGGGTGCTGCGGCGCAGTTGGCCAAACGCCAAACGTGGCGATGGCAAATCCGAGTTTTTTGCTGCCGAAGATTTTAAAGGCTTGTGTGTCTGTCTGTTGAGCTTCTTCCAGAAGGCCAAAGCACAGGTGTTGAACGATGCTTTTGCGGGATGTGCAAAACTCGTTAAGGACTTCGACGAAGTAAAAGTGGTCGTAGATAGCTGGTCGGTGGCAGGCAGTGTCTTACAAGACGATAAAGCCGAAGATGATGGCTGAAGCCGAAGATGGTGGCTGAAGCCACCCCATAACCGGTATCAGTTTTTGATCGGTTGACCAGAACGGTTGGTTGCGGCAGTTGGAAAGCGGGCCATCGCGCGTGCAACAACGGCTCCAGCCAATAACCCGAACAGATGTGCTTCCCAGGAAATTGCGCCCTCACGCGGCAACACCCCCCAGATAATGCCGCCGTATAAGAAACCGATGACTGTGGCGATGACAATCGATGAGATCCGACGATCGAATAAACCACGTACGAGCAAAAAACCGAAATAGCCGAACAGGAGCCCGCTTGCCCCGACATGAGCACCTGTCCGGGCGAACAACCACACGAGAAGCCCGCCAAGGAGAACGATTGAGAGGGTCGCCGTCAGATAATAGCCAAATCCGCGCATTGCAATGATTACGGTCATCACCGTGAGGGGTGCGGTATTTACCATCAGATGAGGAAGCGAATAGTGCACCAGCGGCATCGTCAGCACGCCAATCAAACCGTCCGTACTGCGAGGGATCAAGGCGAGTTGCAGCAACACGTCTTCGCTGGTTAACGCCGCCAGGGAGACCGCCCAGATCAGGCCGAGGCATGAAAACGTCGTAAGAACGCATTGTTTGAAGCGAATTGTCATAGTTTCTGCGCGTGCCGTTTCCGCCAAGCATACGCTGGTTGATTCCTAAATCCCGATACCTTGATTGATATGTCGTACTTCCGATGTTGTTGGTTTCCATCGTGGTTCCTGCTTTCTACCTCACCCCTATGGGTGTCGGGGAACACCCAGTTCGCGCGGGTGGTCTCGTTGCAATCGATCAGCCTCCGGGTCCAGCGGATGATTTGTAATCTCTGGGCTGGTGTTTCAGGCACGCGCCCGCTAGCCTGAATATTGCACGAGTACGGCGCATATGATGGTTAACATTTTGAAATTATTATAAATTTTCTATATTTCGAATATGTTCGAAGTATCATCGAGGCGCCTCCACAATTTTTGGCTGGATCTCGTGGCCGCCAAGCCGCCATGTTCTCTCAACCGTAGCTACGGCTACGCTTTCGGTCACGAGCCGTCATGACGACCACGATCTCTCACCCAAAACTCTGCGTCCTCGTGCAATATCCGGGCTAGCAGTTGGTGTTGGATTTATTCGGTTACATACACTCGCGCGGCGGATGTGACTAAGCCCCTGGCGATGGAAATTTCCGGAGTCTATTCAGTGAAGCCTTTGATGACCCATCGGCGACAATGGGTCGTGAGGTTGCGTTACCGTTCTGGTCGACACGGAAATCGGTGCGGAAATTTCCGCTGTGAGACCTTGAGAGGTATCCGGGAACCGCGTCTAGTGGTCCACTCTGCCGGTGTGTTTTGGCAACGTCGGTCTCGTCTTCTTTCGCGCCCAGCCCCGGCAGGCGGTCGCGATGGCACCAATATCGGTAACGTATTGCATGTTGCGTTCCAGTTGGGCATGTACGCAAGCCATGTAAAGCTTTTGTTCCTGCTGGTGGCGCATATGCAACAGACTGCCTTCCTCGTATGTTGCACACCCGACTGTTGTGCTCAGCAGTACCGCAAACAACAGGGGGAAGGTCATCTTCCTTACTTTCATTTCTCAGGCTTCCATGCCGCGACTTATGAATAAGGTTTAGCAAATAAAGCTGCGGCATGTTGTGACAGAATTCCCTCAAAAACCGAAGAATAATGGAGAAATGAACACAGCTTGATTTGTAGCGTATTTTTGACGGTTTTTGGCAGATATTGCCGCATTTTTATCGCGCTGGCTTCTATTCGACACGGTCTTGTACCTATTTACTCGGACGGTAGGTGTTCGAACTTTGCTTTCGGAACACGTTGGGGAATGTGATCATCCTCACATTGGGGTACTGGAACCGGCCATGAATTTCGTCAGTCACCTGGAATGTTCGCTTACTGGAAAGCGATACCCAGCCGGTGAGGTAATGGGCGTGAGTGAGGTCGGGAAACCGTTGCTCGTTCGCTATGACCTCGAGTCACTCGGCGATGCTGTCAGTAAGGCGGAGTTGGCTACGCGCCGTGGCGGTCTATGGCGTTATTGGGAGTTTCTGCCGGTATCCCAGGCTGAGAATCGTCTCGATCTTGGCGAAGTAGTCACTCCGCTGATACGTCTTCAGAGGAGTTTTGCCGCCCGGGAATCGGGTGAACTCTGGGTGAAAGATGAGGGTCGGCTGCCTACCGGATCCTTCAAGGCGCGTGGCTTGAACGTTGCGGTGGCTATGGCCAAAGAACTGGGCCTCACCCACCTTGCGATGCCCACCAACGGCAATGCAGGTGCAGCGTTGGCGGCGTATGCAAGCCGTGCCGGGCTGCAGGCTACCGTGTTCTGTCCAGCGGATACGCCGGAGGTCAACTTGCGCGAGATCGCCTTTCAGGGTGCCGCGGTCTATCGAGTTGACGGGCTGATCGATGATTGTGGCCGTATCGTTGGTGCGGGTAAGGATTTGGTCGACTGGTTCGATCTATCGACGCTGCGCGAACCTTATCGAATCGAAGGCAAGAAGACGATGGGGTTCGAGCTTGCCGAGCAATTTGATTGGGAGTTACCGGACGCCATTTTCTACCCGACCGGGGGTGGTACGGGGTTGATCGGCATGTGGAAGGCTTTTTCCGAACTCGAAGCCATCGGTTGGATCGGACCTGAGCGGCCAAAAATGTTTGCCGTGCAATCGGAAGGTTGCGCTCCGATCGTGCGCGCCTTTGTCGAGGGTAAGGAGTTCGCTGAGCCGTGGGAGGATGCATACACGATCGCTGCCGGTATCCGCGTCCCGGTAGCGCTGGGTGATTTTCTCATTCTACGCGCGGTCCGCGACTCAGGTGGTGCAGCTATTGCAGTAACGGAAGCGGACATCATCGAATGCCAGGCTCAGGTTGCCAATGGCGATGGGTTGTTACTCTGCCCGGAAGGGGCGGCCACATACGCCGCCTATCGCCAGGCGCGCCTGGATGGATTGATAGACGCAGGCGACAGGGTCGTTCTGTTCAACTGTGCAACGGGGCTGAAATACCCGATGCCGGAAGTAACTGCGACGTTCGACGCAGAAGCGCCGAACGCATACTCGCGCTTCCTCAACGGATAGTATTCTGCCCGATAGTGCAGGTCAGGTAGGGTCGGTAATGAAAGACCTCAAAGGGTCGTCATCAAACCGAGCACCGAAAGCAGTGAACCGAACGATACCAGCAAAAGCACCCGCTCTGACGCAACTAGTTTATAGTCTTGTCGATCTTCACCGTGCATGGTCTTAAGTTCCTGTCGGCAGGGCAATCGCCCGTATTGCCATATGGGTCACCAAAAACCCCAGACGGGTTCAATGGTCGGGAAATGAAAACCTTGATCGTTCGGTGGCGAACACGGCTTAAGGCTGATGGTTATGGGTTTGAAGCGGCTTTTTACGCCTTAGGGTGGTGGTGAGCCGGTCTCCGGCGGTGGATTGGCGGATAGAAGTCGAAAGAGCGACCAGGTCATCAGCACGCCGATGACAAGCAGCGGCAGAGAAACCACCAGCACGGCTGACTGAATTGCCTGGCGGCCGCCGACGACCATCAGCGTGATCGGCAGAACCGCAAGGGCGAATGCCCAGAACACCCGGTGCCAGCGTGCGGGGTTCCTACCGGCTGCAAGACGTTTCGTCGCAGCCGCGGCGATAGCGTAGGAGGCCGAATCATAGGTTGTGGCGACGAAGATGAACGCCATTACCGTGAACACCACCAGCGGCACAGGTTGCCAGGGTAAAGCTTGTACCACGTTGGCAATGGCGGTATCGGCATTGCCTGAAGCGACGAGTTCCTGCACGGCAACGATGCCCTGCATGTCCATCCACATCGCTGTGTTACCGAGGGTGATGTAGAAAAGCGCACAACCCAGTGTGCCAAAACCAACCATACCGAGTATGAGTTGTTTCAGGGTGCGCCCCCGGGATATGCGAGTGACAAACAAACCCATGAACGGACCGTAGGCAAGCCACCACGCCCAGTAAAATATCGTCCAATCCTGGACAAAACCGGTTTCAACAATCGGGTCGGTCCAGGTGTTGAGCCGCACGAAATCCTGCAACATGAGCCCCAGGCTGTTGGTGCCCATCTTCAGCTGAAAGAAAGTGGGACCGGCAATCAGGACAAATACGATGAAGATACCGGCCAGGATCACATTCGCGTCGCTGAATCGCTTGATGCCTTTTTCAAGGCCCAGGTAGACGCTGATAGAAAAGAGCGCAACCGCGATGAACATCACGGCGATGTCCATAGAGTCCGATTCGGCTATGCCGAGCAGTGCGGTCATGCAGGCGGCAATCATTGGAGTCGCCAACCCAAGCGATGTTCCGGTGCCGCCAATGAGAGCGATGATGAACACGAAATCCACAACACGTCCCAGAGGTTTGTGTATGACCGAATCGCCAAACAATCCAACCAACGAAGTTGAGAGGCGCAGATAGGGAATGTTGCGCTGATAGTAGGGATAGGCGATTGCGACCGTGGGTAGGCAGTACAGGCACCACGCGGATAACCCCCAATGGAATATGCCGTAGGTTGACGCCCACTCACGTGCGTCCGCCGAACCGGCCGGTAATCCGAATGGTGGCGTGTCGAGGTAGGAGGCCCATTCAATTGGGCTCCAGTAAAGTAGACCGGCGCCGATCCCCGCACAGAACAGCATTCCCATCCAACTGATCGTACTGAAGTCAGGGCGCGCATCGTCCCCGCCGAGCCGGCAAGCGCCATGTCTGCCGAAGGCGAGCCACACAAGCACCAGTGTCGAGCCGATGGTCGCCCACTGATAGAACAACCCGACTTCGTTGGCAATCCAGTTATAAAGTGCTGTGACGGATACGGCGGCTTGTTCCGGAGCCAGGATCATTGGCACGCAGACAATGACAACCAGGGAAATGCTGGCGCCGAATAGAACGCGATCGATTTGGTTGTTTTGCATGATTTTTGTAAAGCCTAACCCAATTCAGCTCGGTTCGCAGTTGTGCAGCGCCGGTAAAATCAACCCTGGGCCCAGCGGGGTCATGGCGATTCCGGCAGCAACGCAGGGTCCAGGGGCGCTCGACGAAAAGTAGGACGCTCGACGGCGCGTTTAGCCAGATAATCGATGATCGCCGCCTCGCGCTCCGGTGCAATGGGACCAAGATTGTGTTTCGCGCGCATCAGATCGATGGTGTCGCGCCAGAAACGATTATTTCCGCTCTGGCTGTAGACCAGCGCCAGGGAGTGGCAGGCCGCGCAATAAGTCTGCACCATCAATTCACCGTCTTGTGCATTTGTGGACGAGGCGAGGAATAGAAACATGAACATCAGCCAGGCCCGCGGGAGGCGGGAAGGCACCTCAAAGCACCTGCACAGCGAGGCGATGGCAGGCGTTGTTCAGATAACCACGGGGGTTCCAGCCCGGTAACACCATCGGCTGGCTGCGGCCGGTCGAATCAGTGGCACGTGCCCATACTTCAAAGTAGCCACTTCCCGGAAACCTGACCTGTGCATGCCAACGTTGCCAGGCCAAGCGGTTGGCTGGTGGTTGCAATTGTGCGCCTTGCCAGGTCTGACCGAAATCGATGGATAATGCGATTGCCTGCACGGCCAGATCGCCCGCCCAGGCGTGACCGCGCAGGGCCATGGGTCGATTCGAGTCATGAGTGATGCCAGACTCTGGAAAGGTGATCAGCGACTTGACCGGCATGCTTTCGATGATGCACATGGCGGAGTCTGGCACGTCGGCGCCCGCCATCACCGGTTCACAAGGCACCCGATAGGATTTTCCGCCCATTTTTGCACCGTCGTGTTCCCGATCGCGCACGAGTAGTCGGGTCAGCCACTTGCCGCTCACCGAACCGGGCCAACCCCCGGCTACCAGGCGCAGCGGACCTCCATGTAAGGACGGGATTGGTTGGTCGTTCATTGCCCAGGCGATGAGGGTTTGGTCTTCGAACGCCTTCCTCATCGGTACGCCGCGGGAGATGGCTTGTTTAGTCGGGTCGCCGCTCAAGTGGAGGTCGGCGGCTTCGTAACCGACGTACCTGGCGTTTGGTTTGATGCCAACGTTGTCGAGCACATCGCTCAACCGCACGCCGGTCCATCTTGGACAGGCGATGGCACCGAGGCGCCACTGGTTACCAGAGACCGGGGGACGAAATTCCGCCCGCCCATTTCCGCCGCATTCGAGTTGTAGCTGGTAAGTGTGATGGTCAAATTGCCGCTTGAGATCTTTGATGGAGAAGGTCACTTCCCGCGCGGCGGCTTCACCGACAATCGTCAGGCGCCAGCCTTCAGGGTCGCCTGGAGTGGGAACAATGCCATTGTTGCGCACAAACATGGCCGTTGCCGGCGTTACCTCATCGTCCAGTTGGTGGGCCAGTGGTTCGGCATTCAGCGGTCGATCGTTCAGCACGATCATCGGTTCCTTCCCGGGAATGGTGGTCAGCGTCAGTGTGCCGGCCTCAGCCAGGGCGATTGGCATCAGTCCATGAGGCAGGTTGCGGGCGAAAACCATGGGTGCGCCGATAGCGGCGGCAACAGCGGCCGAAAGCTTCAGAAAATTGCGCCGTGAGCCGAAGAGCAGCCGCTCTGCCCGCTCGGGATCATCATGATAAAGTTCGAACAGTCCCCGCTCGTATTTCATGGCCCTTCCTTCGGTTTGCGCCCTGCCAGGTGGTTTGAAGGCATTGTTATCTTTGATCCATCGCCTCCAGCAGTGCGATTGCTTCGGTAATTCGCTTGGTGGGCTGCCCGACCAACAACGAATCGAGAAATACCAGACGTGCAGTGTGTGCTTTCACAATGACCTTCTCACCCTTCGAAGTCAGGCGGATTTCCTGGCGCCTCTTATCGGTTGGGTCGGGTATCTTGCGAACCAGATTGTCGTTCAGTAGACCCTTGATGATGTGGTGCATCGTTGTCGGAGTGACCAGCTCCGCCCTGGCGAGCTCGGTAAGCGAACGGGGCCCGCCGAAGTGAAGTACCGCGAGCGCTGAAAGTCTGGCTCGACCGACGCCCTGACTTTCGTCGATGTGGCGTATGCGTCGAATCAGATGAGTGATCTTCGAGTTCAAACGGCGCGCATGATCAGATGGTGTTGACATTTAGTTAGTATTGCTAAATTATTGCTTAGCTTTGCTAAGTATAAGACAAGAGGGATGGGGTATGCGAATCACGCGGTTGCACCAGGTAGCAGCCCATGGGGGTGAACCCGCCGACATGCGTAAATTCTACCGGGATGTGCTGGGAGCGAAATTTATCGCTGAGTTCGACCCGCCTGGGATACTGTTTTTCGACTTCAACGGTGTGCGCCTCATGTTCGAGGCGAGTGCCGCGCCCGCCACGCTGTACTTCTGGGTTGATGATGTGGAGGGTGCACATGCGGAGCTTTCGAAACAAGGGGTCGTCTTCGAGGGCGAGCCACACATGATCCATCGAGATGAAGACGGCGTATTCGATAATCCGGGAACCGAAGAATGGATGGCTTTCTTCAAAGACCCGGGTGGCAATACGTTGGCGATTGCGACACGTCGCTAGCATTACGACGCTCGGTTAGGGCTCAACTAGCGGTTTTTGACCGCAGGTCGCAGCGCCTCCAGTCGCAGACGTTCTTCGGGACGGATGCCGTTGGAACCAACCGCAATCAATAGTTCGCCCGACATGATCTTCCTCTCCAGACCAGGGCCCGTACTGCCGACGGGAATCCCGCGCGCAACGCAAGCACTCACAACCTTGTCGACTGCCGCCAGCACATCCGGCCCGGTCACCTCGCCCACCACACCGAGCGAAGTGCTGAGGTCGAAACTGCCAATCATGACGGCGCCGATTCCGGGGACGGATAAAATTTCATCGATGTTCGCAACACCCTCACGATTTTCGATCTGTATCACCACGAGAATTTCGCCGTTGGGATCGAGCGGCCATACGTCGGCGAGGCTGTAGTAGTCGGCTTGCCCCAGGCCCCAATACCACATCCCCGGATGAAAGGGTTCAAAGCCGCGTAAGCCGGTGGGTTCCATGTCCGCTGCATTCCTGGCTTGCGGATAACGGGAGACACGAACCGCCTGCAGCGCCTGTTCAGCCGTGGACGTCGTCGGAAACATCAAACCGAAAGCCCCCATGTTGAGTACCTGTTTTGCCAGCACCTCGGTTTGGGTGACGTTACTGGTGGGCAATCGCACGATGGGAGTGACATCCATCTGCAGTGACCCCTTTTCCTGGATACGACGCTTGTTGGTCATGCCGAGCAAAAAAACCCGTAACCGCTCCACATCATAAGGGCGGTGTTCCATGTCGATGAAGACGTAGTCGAGATTTGCCGCGGAGATTTTCATTGCCTGCTCGAGGGACATGTCGAACGCGAAAGCCCCATAGGCCGGGCGGTTGTCGTTGAGCAATTCGATCGTCCGGTTCAGTCGCTCTCCAGCCGCAACGGGCGATGACGTGACAGCCGCAAGTATCGCTGCACAACAGAATGCTAAACGCACCATAGATGCTCCTATAAACAAAGCAGTTCAGCCTGATGTTAACTTGTTCTTGTCCGGAAATTGCCATCCTTTTCCGGTAGCAGTTGGGTAACTACCTCCCAACGCAACCGCACAGGCTGAGCTACCTGGAACCCCGTTCGAAGGCTGTGCCCGGTGCCGAACATCGGAGCCACATGGCGTTGGGGGTGGAGAAGTTATGAGTGGGATTTTGAGCGAGGCCGAAAGAAGCGAAGTGACCGCTCTTGATAAAAAGAGGGCGCAATTTCGCGAAGTGAGGGGCCCGGGAGGGGTTCAGCGTGGCCGCACTTAAAACTTCTCCACCCGCTAACGCGGCTGCGAGCGATTTACCAAAAACCAACTACTGTCGCAAACGAAACGCCAGAAATGCGTTACCCGCTTTTTGTCCAAAGCTCTGATAACCCGACGTGATGAACAGCATATCGCCCGCGAGCATGGGGCCGTGTACGTCGAACGCACCTCCGGATGTTTCGACACCGTTGACGGCATCGAAACTACGCCAGGTATCCGTGGACCAGAGTGATTCGCCGCTGTCTGCTGCAAGCGCGTGTAGACGCCCATCGAGGCCTCCGACGATGACGAGATCGTCGGTTGCGATCGGTGCGGCGGAAACCCCGGGATAACAGCCTTCACGATGATCGCAGTTGGCGTCCTGGACGGCCGACCACTTGACAGTTCCGTCACCAATCCTTACCGCGTGTAATCCTGGTGCCGGTTCGTCTTCGTAGGGTGGGCCTGTGTTGCGGTCGCTCACTGGCACGTACAACAGCCCCAACTTCTCGTTGACCGCCATGCCCCAGTGAATGCCGCCGAGCTTGCCACCGCGACCGATCCGCGTCTGCCAGAGCAACTCGCCGGTGTCCGGATTCATAGCGTGCACCACGCTGGATTTCTGCCCTGCCAGCAGTATGTCGCTGCCTGTTTGGGTTCTGGCGAGAATGGGTGGGGCGCCGAAGTCCAGGTCCGGCCCATTGGCCGCGGGACAATTTGCGCTCAGGGGACCCGCGCCGCAGGCTGCGTTCCACGCGTCCCCTGCGGTAAATTGTCGGTGCCAGCGAACGCTGCCATCGGCGAGACTGACGGCAAACACCGAATCACTGGTATCGGTGGGTGGATCGCTGTAGTTCTCGCCACTGGCAAAATATAGCAGCCCACGTTTTGCATCGACGGCTGGAGATTGCCAGACCGGAGCGCCAGATGGACCTTTCTCATCAACGAACAACCAGTGGGTTTCCGTAACCCGGGGTTGTTCTTCAATGGTGTAGCGTCGCCATATCTCCGCGCCCGTTGCTGCGTTCAACGCAACGACGGACCCGCGGAAGGTGCAACAGCCGTAAATCGGAGCAACTGCCGCGATGACTTCGTATGCCGATACGGGAACGTAAAGACGACCATCGTGAAAGACCGGTGAACCGGTGAGGGTGGAGAACGTGTGCTCGTCCATCTGCTTACGCCAGACAACCGTGCCGTTGATTGCATCCAGCGCATAGGCGCTGGCGGCAAACGTGCCGAAAAAGAGCAGTATTTTCAGTTCGCCATCAATCTCCACCTCGCCATGTACGATTGCCGTGCGGATATCGCCGTCCGATTCGAATTTCCAGCGCTCACAACCTGTTTTAGTGTCCAGGGCGTACAACACGCCGGCTTCGGAGCCGATGAAAACCGTGTCCGTTGTCACCAGCGGGTAGGAGTGTGGTGATTGGCTGTCATCGAGCCCGAACGTCCAGACGAGTTCCAGGTCGGCTACGTTACCGACATTGATGGACGTCGCATCCCTCGACTGGAAGCGATGATTCAACGGGCCCACCCCCCAACCGTTGGAATAAAAACGACTGAGATCCGGTGTGTTCGTACAGTCCGCAAAACCGGGGCTGGCAACACCTGCGGTGAGTAACCACAGGAAAATAAGGCGACTGGGCATGCGAGCACGGCTCCTGTGAATGTGGGGGTATTCTGTGCAGTCCTGAGAAGGGATTCAAACAGACTTTGATCCCGATCAAGGGAAGAGCCGCACAACCACCTGGTACCGGCTCGGCAGGTTCACCTCCACGAATAACTCCACGTCACCGTCGCAGACAATCGTCTGGGGGATGGGGCATCGGCTGTAGACTTCGAAACGGCGGGCACTGCGAACTGGTCTATCTCACCTGCGCGAGTCGACGGGCATATTACCCGTCGAAATCGAGAATACGTTTCTTCTTCAAGTCAGTTTCACTTTTTAACCCTGATTTGCGGTCGGGGTTAACTTTGGAGCGGAAGCGAAAATGGTTCGGATATGGCTGGTGGCCGTGGCGGGTTTTGGTATGCCGGTGAGCGCAGCAGCCCCGGATCCTGATTGCCTGCGCACGGCGATGATTTACAACCTCACCAAGTTTGTCCGCTGGCCAGACGACGTTGGGGTGGTGAGCCGGATGTGAGACTTTGCGTTGTCGGTAGCGACAGCATCGCGAAGCATTTGAAATCAGTAGAAAACAAACAGGTTAACGGTCGAAAGATCATCGTCGGGCATATGGACGCGCCGATGCCGTGATGCCACGTCCGGGTGCTGGAATCAGAAGCCGTGCACGTCGAACCTTCTTCCGGCACGCTGACGATTCCTCGAAATGCCGGATTTCACCCCGAGGAGGCGTGATTGCCATCGAGGTCGAAAAGAACCGCATGGTTTTCGATGTCAACCTCTCATTGGTGAAATCCCAGAACCTTGAAATCAGTGCCGAAGTATTGAGTCTTGCGGGGTCGGTCAGATGAGGTCGAAAAGCGGCCCTTTTCCATTGCGCATCAACTTCTGGCCTTCAGTCGCAAACAGGTTCTAGAGCTCTCACGGAGCGCTAGTCAGGGAAGCAGTGATCTGGTTTTTTACGCTTCGTTCTTCCAGCAGGATGACACGGGGATTAACCTGCGCGATAGTTGATCGATTCAAACCTTACGCGAGGCATCATGGCGGTATCAGTCGAGTTCCACTTCGATTTTGGCAGTCCCAATGCCTACTTGAGTCATCTGGTTATTCCGGCAATCGAGGCGCGTACGGGCGTTTCGTTCGAATACATACCGGTGCTGCTGGGTGGGATTTTCAAGGCGACGGGTAACGCATCACCCGCGGTTACTCTGCAGGGAATTAAAAACAAAGGCGAGTACGGCAATATTGAGATACGGCGATTCCTCACCAGGCATGCCATTGACAATTTCGAGTTCAACCCGCACTTCCCGGTGAACACTCTGCAACTCATGCGTGGCGCCGTTTACGCCAAGATGGTGGGATTTCTGGATCGATACGTCGATGAGGTATATCGCCACATGTGGGCCGAGCCGAAGAAGATGGATGATAACGAAGTCATCGAACTGGCTTTTGCCGAATCCGATTTGCCGGTTGAGGAACTCATGGCCGCCATGCAGGATACCGAAGTAAAACAGGCGCTGATAGCCAATACGGAGCGCTCGGTGGAAATCGGGTCGTTCGGCTCCCCTACGTTTTTCGTCAACGGCGAGATTTTTTTCGGTAAGGACAAACTGCGTGATGTCGAGGAAGAGATCGTGGCGCTGCTGATCCACTGACACGCCAGATGAAGTCACCCAGCTAGCGGTGAGATAGACTCAGCTTTCCAAAGGAGAGACGCGACATGCCGATCGATCCCGGTCCATATGACTCTAACACCACCCGTGTCATCATGAGTCCGACAGGGGATGCCACGGCAAAAACGATTACCCCTCGGTTTTTTGAGGAACTCGGTGAGTTTGGTACTTTTGCGGGGCGGTTGCTCATTTCACGTTTTGATTTTGACCAACCCTGGGCCACCTGGGAAATGCACCCCGAGGGCGATGAGTTCGTTTACCTGCTTTGGGGTGACGTCGACTTTGTGCTGCGACTGGCTGAAGGCGATAAAACGATCAGGGTCAACGAACCCGGCTCCTACGTCATGGTTCCGAAAGGAACATGGCATACAGCGCACCCCAACGCACCGACGTCAATGTTGTTCGTTACCCCGGGTGAAGACACGCAGAACAGGGAGACACCGGATTAGCGACTTGACCGTGTTAATGGTGAAACTGATGCGCGGTTAGCGCAGCAGGTCGGGGAAACTTTATGGCCGAAGCAAGCACGACAGAACCTGTTGAGTTAGCACAGCTGACGGAAAATCTACCCACCGTGGCCGACTGGCTGCCAGATGTACTGCTTCCTTTTTGGGAGGTGGTTGCCCAGTTCCCGATCGTTGGCGCGTTGATTGTTGCCGGGGTGTTCTACGCAATTGCCCTGGTACTGCGGTTCGTAGTTTTCCGTAGTCTCGGTCGTATAGCCGGCATGACCAACTCGTTGCTGGATGATCAACTTCTGGAACACTTGCGAAAGCCTGTCTTCACCACGGTCTTGTATTTCGGGCTGACGCTTGCGATTAACGCTGCTCAGTTGCCGTTTGGAACTCAGCTGGCCGTCAAAGCGTTGTTATCGGTAATCGTTGTAAGCTGGATGCGTGCCACGTTTCGGGTCTCGACCTCGCTGTTGGACATATTAGGCCATGAGGGTCGGTATAGTTTGGTCGAGGCACGTACGATGCCTATGTTCGATTTGTCGGCAAAGCTGATCACGATACTGGTTGGTAGTTACGTGTTGTTACTTGTTTGGGGAATCAACCCCGTTGGCTGGTTGGCATCGGCCGGAATTGTCGGCATTGCGATCGGCTTCGCGGCCAAAGACACATTGGCCAACTTGTTTTCGGGATTTTTCATTGTTGCAGATGCGCCCTACAAGATCGGCGACTACATCAACCTCGATACGGGTGAGCGAGGCAAGGTCACCAAAATTGGTTTGCGCAGCACTCGGCTGCTGACTCGAGACGACGTGGAAATTACGATACCCAACGGAGTCATTGCCAGCGCCAAGATCGTCAACGAGAGCGGCGGGCCGTATCTCAAGATGCGCACGCGCGTCAGCGTCGGGGTGGCATACGGTACCGATGTGGATCAGGTATGCGAGCTCTTGAAAAAAATTGCCGTTGAGCACAGCGAA
The DNA here is from genome assembly GCA_022571865.1 of Pseudomonadota bacterium. Classification (GTDB taxonomy): domain Bacteria; phylum Pseudomonadota; class Gammaproteobacteria; order Pseudomonadales; family Azotimanducaceae; genus SMWK01. Next base: position 38,527 of record JACZXA010000002.1, on the reverse strand, counting down.
GTGTGCACTCATCCAGAACCGAGGGTACGAATGCGCGGTTTCGGTGCCTCGAGCTTGGATTTCGATTTGCTGGTATGGATCGAACACCCTGAATATCGGGGTCGTATTTCCCACGAGCTCTATATGATGATCTATAAGGCTTTTGTCGAAGCAGCCATCGAGATTCCCTATGCCAAGCAGGATCTCTATATCAAGGAGTTTCCCCAACCGGGAACGGACTGAAGTTCTACGGTTCACCTTCGTCGGAAACACGCCTATCATTTGCTTGTCAGCAGGATCGGTACGCTGATATTTCACGCCGGGGTGGCGAACCGATCCGAGATAGCGGGTAGGCGGGCAATGGAATATCAGGCAGATCGATTGCGATGGTGTTGTGGCTGTCGGTGCAGTCTACGATGTTCGTGTATGCGGCTTCAGGTGATGCTGAGGCGGTGCGCTGGTTTCGGCTTGCGGCGGAACAAGGTTATGCCGATGCCCAGTATGATCTGGGCTTGATGTATGCCGAAGGTCGCGGTGTTGTCGAAGACGATGCACAGGGCGTGGTCTGGCTGCGCAAGGCGGGCGATCAGGGTCATGCGGAAGCTCAATTTCAGCTTGGCAAAATGTTCGAGCTGGGCGAAGGTGTCACCAGGGATTTGGACCAAGCGACACGCTGGTATCGACTGGCCGGGGAGCAGGGAGTAGTGCTTGCCCAGTACCGGCTCGGCAAGCTGTAGGCGTCGGCTGATGGCAATTCGGTTCCGCAGAAACAGCCTGCTCCACGAGTACAGGTGTCGTCGATACGCAAACCGCCAGTGCAAGCGCCTCCGAAGGCCGATGTTGTGATAAGTGAAAGCGGGCAGTTTCGGAAGATGTTGGCAGCTTGTGCGTTCGTCGGGCCGCCAACGATTCTGGACGGCTCGACCCTGTGGACTAACAAGATGCGCAACCTCGCTGATTCGGTTCGCGAATACGTTGCGACGATGCAAACGTCCTTAGCCTGTATGGACTCGGTCGAGAAGCAGATGGGTGAAACGCTCATTGATCAGCAACGCGCAACCATCGATGCACTCTACAACAACGGCGTTGATCAATTGAACTTCATCACCAGCGAATTCAACAAGCAAGTCAGCGCGTACAAGCTGCGACAGCGTGTCCCCGATCTCCTGAACCAGGAGCTGGGGCTTCAATAGAGGCGATATCGCACGTAAACCTGAGAGCGTAAGGCTACCGATTTCACTGGTGCGGTAGTTTGACATAAGCTCGGTTTGTTAAAGCACAAGGTTCACCCCAAGGAGTGGCTCATGCCAAAGTTCACCGGTTTTCCGCCTGCGACGTTGAAATTCCTGAAGGAACTCGAGAAAAACAACAATCGCGAGTGGTTCCAGGCCAACAAGTCCCGTTACGAAGACGTGGTATTGGAACCGGCCCTCGACTTCATCGCGACTATGGGTCCTAAGCTTGCGGCTATTTCCGAACACTTCGTCGCGATGCCAAAGCGGGTTGGTGGCTCATTGATGCGAGTTTATCGGGACACTCGTTTTGCCAAAGACAAGACACCCTACAAGACCAACATCGGTATCCAGTTTCGTCATGAACTCGGCAAAGACGTGCACGCCCCGGGGTATTATCTGCATATTGACAATACCGGCTGTTTTCTTGCGGCAGGAATGTGGCGCCCGGAGGCGCTCGCGCTTGCCAAAGTGCGTGAACGTATTGCCACACGCCCCGCGAACTGGAAGCGGGCGCGTGATGCCCGCGCCTTCAAAGCAACTTTCTCCCTCGACGGCGAGAGCCTCAAACGTCCGCCACGCGGCTATTCCGAAGATGCTCCTCACATCCAGGACCTCAAACGCAAGGACTTCATAGCAACCATGAACTTTCCCGCCAAAGAAATCGTCGATGCGGCGCTGGTAGATTCGGTGGCGGGCGTGTTCAAGAAAGCGACCCCGTTCATGACGTTTCTTTGTGAAGCGGTGGAAGTGGATTTCTAGTCCAGCGCTGGTTCACACTAAGGGTCGTGCCTGGTTTATAGTCGGCCCTCTTCTCGAAGAAGGGAGGGGCGAGTGCCTGAAACGATCGAAGATTTTTGCGTCAGCAGAGCTGATTTGCGTCAAACCAGCTGGCTCGAAAGCGAGGTGCCCGTACTCGAACCAGATCAGCTACTACTCGAGATTGATTGTTTTGCACTGACTGCGAACAACATCACCTATGCTGTGGCTGGCGAACGAATGTCTTATTGGAACTTTTTTCCGACCGAGGCAGGACTCGGCCGTGTGCCTGTCTGGGGATTCGCCAACGTGGTTGAATCTGCACATTCGGAAGTTGCGGTCGGTGAGCGCGTTTATGGCTATTTTCCCATGTCGAGCCATCTGGTGATCCTCGCGGGACGGGTAAAAGATCGTAGTTTGATCGATGCAAGCGGGCATCGAAGCAAGCTGCCCGGCGTCTACAATCAGTATCTGCGGGTAACCGACGACCCGACCCATGAGCCTTCCGGCGAAGCCATGCAGATGTTGTTCCGTCCGCTGTTCATGACCTCCTTCATACTCGATGACTTTCTTACCGATAACGAACGTTTTGGTGCCGACAACGTCATCCTCACCAGCGCATCGAGTAAAACTTCACTGGGTCTAGCCTTCCTGTTACACGCGAATCTCGACTGCCAGGTGATCGGGCTGACTTCACAGAGCAACCGCAATTTCGTCGAAGCGCTCGGGTGTTATCACACGGTGCTGAGTTACGAGCAGATAGGCACCCTCGCCCGCTCGCCCTCGGTCATCGTGGATATGGCGGGTAATGGCGGGGTGTTGGCTGCGGTGCATGATCACCTGGATGAAGCGCTTCGTTACAGTTGCCTCGTTGGGGCCACGCATTGGGAAGCTCGTCACGGTTCCCAAGGGATGGCCGGGCCCAAACCTGAACTGTTTTTTGCTCCCACCCACATCCAGAAACGTAACGAGGATTGGGGTCCGGGCGGGGTGGAGGCGCGATTTTCAGATGCGTGGGAACGGTTCACCTCGGTTGTGGGTGACTGGATAACCATACGAAACGTCATGGGTCGAAACGGAGTCGAAAAGACCTATGCACAGATGCTCAATGGTCAGGTAAGCCCTGACATCGGCTACATATTATCCGTTCGCGAAACTTAGCAACTGCTTCGGTTTCCAGCAAACGGCAACCGCGTGTGATTATCGCGCAAACAGTTATGAATTCATTTCCTGAAACTGACGGAAAAATAACAAGGTAGTAAACATGATTATATATGGAGTAGCGCTGCTCTCTGCCTGCCTGGTTGTCGGTCTTTTCTTAGGTGAACTTCTGGGCTCTTTGATCGGTGTCCAAGCTAACGTCGGTGGCGTCGGAATCGCTATGTTGTTGTTGATACTCGCCTGTAACCTCCCCTGGTTCCGACCGCTTGCCGAAGGTGCACCGAGTGCCGGCATCAAATTCTGGAGTGCGATGTACATACCAATCGTTGTCGCCATGGCGGCGCGCCAGAACGTTGTTGCGGCCCTTGATGGCGGTTTGCTTGCGCTTGCGGCGGGAGTCGCCGCGGTGATTGTGAGTTTCGCCCTGGTACCGGTGATCAGCCGGTTGAGTAAACCATCGGTTGAACCCTCGGATTCAATGCGGGGAGTTGAATGATGGAAGAGCTGGTAAAGGTTCTTGTCTCCAATCAGCTCATCTTCGCGTTTGCGCTGGTTGGGATCACTATCTGGTTCTCCTATTGGTTGTCTGACACGTTTACCGGTGGACGTATTCATGGCTCGGCTATCGCCATTTCTTTGGGGCTCGTGATCGCCTGGGTAGGCGGCGTGCTCGAAGGGGGCAACAAAGGGATCGCCGACGTCGAGGTTCTGGCCGGTATCGGCATCATGGGCGGAGCGATGTTTCGAGACTTTGCTATCGTCGCGACGGCTTTTGGCGTGGATATCAGAGAGCTCAAGCGTGCAGGCATTGCGGGTGTCGTATCGGTGTTTGCCGGGGTTGTCGTCTCTTTTGTGGTCGGCGTGGTAATTGCGATTGCCTTTGGCTATGACGATGCCGTCGCGATTACCACCATCGGCGCGGGTGCTGTCACCTATATTGTTGGTCCGGTTACGGGTGCGGCTCTCGGGGCGAGTTCCGAGGTGATTGCACTCAGTGTCGCCGCCGGCCTGGTTAAGTCCATCCTGGTGATGACGGGTACTCCGGCAGTCGCTCGTTTCATTGGGCTCGACAATCCTCAATCGGCGATGGTTTATGGTGGACTGATGGGAACTACGAGCGGAGTCGCTGCAGGCCTTGCCGCGACCGATCCCAAGCTCGTGCCCTATGGAGCCATGACGGCTACCTTCTACACGGGGCTGGGGTGCTTGTTGGTGCCGTCAGTTTTTTTTCTCGTGATACGCGCGATGCTTGGTTGAGATACGTGTGTCTGATTGTCAGTCCTGCGCAAGCGCGTATTTCACCTTTCCGCCGACGATGGTGTAGGTGACCTTGGTCGAAGGAATGGCTTCCTCGGCAATGGTGAGGATATCCTGCGAGAGCACCACGATGTCTGCGAGTTTGCCGGGCGTCAGCGAACCTTTACTGTCTTCCTCAAAAGCGGCCATCGCGTTGTTGATGGTGTAACTCTCGAGCGCTTCCATACGAGTCATCACTTGTTCCGGATGAAATTTCTCTCCCGTTCGCATCATGCGGGACACAGAAGCGTAATAAGAAGCGATGGGATCAATGGGTTCCACGGGCACGTCGGTGCCGTTGCCGATCACCGCGCCCGAGTTGATGAGGTCGCGCCAGGGATAGGAAGTGATGCGGGTGCGCTCATTGCCCAGTCGGGTTGGGATCCAGGGTCCATCGGAAGTACAGTGGATGGCTTGCACCGCCGCAATCACCCCGAGCTGGCCGAAACGCGCTACGTCGTCGGGATGAATGTGTTGCGAATGTTCGATCCGCCAGCGCAAGGTTTTACCCTCTGTTTTCGTGCGCGCCCAGACCCGTTCGTAGATGTCCAGCGTCTCCCGGTTAGCGCGAGTGCCGATGGCGTGGGTGTTAAGCTGAAACCCGTGTTGTACGGCGATCTCTGCCGTACGCTCGATGTCCGAGATTGATTCCAGTACCAGTCCTGAGCTGTCGCGCATATCTTCATACGGCTCCAGCAGCCAGGCGCCGTGGGAGCCAAGCGCGCCATCGATCTGGCGCTTGATTGAGCGCACCGTCAGGAAATCGTTTCCCTGAAAAACCAGTTTGTACTGCGCTAACTTCTCCGCCAGCTCCTCGTTACTGTCGCTTCGCACCATCACATACAAACGGATGGGCAACGTCCCTTCGGCCTCCAGTTTTTTGAAAAAATCGATAGTTCCGAACGAGGCACCCGCATCGTGGAACGACGTCACCCCGTGGCGCAGCGCTTCCTGACCGGCGAGGTGCACCTGTGCTCGGAGTCGTTGATCGATCTGTTCGGTGGTTTGGCGCGACTCGTAGGCAACAATGGTGCCGCTGACCAGACGTTGGGCTGTCTCTCGCAGCAGACCCGTGGCTTTCCCCTGGGGCGTACGTACGATGGTGCCGCCTGCCGGATCTGGCGTTTCGTCGTCGATACCAGCCGCTGTCAAAGCCGCGTCGTTGGCGAACGAGGCGTGTCCGCTCGCGTGGCCGAGATACACCGGATTATCGGGTGCGACCCTGTTGAGCGTGTCGTTACGCGGTACCCCGTCGACCGCGTCTTCCGGGACCCGATCCCATTTCTCCTGATGCCAGCCGCGGCCGAATATCCACTCACCCGGCTTGGCGGAATCTACCGCCGCCGCCACCATCCCTAGTGCTTCGTCCCAGTTGGCGATGTTGTTCAGATCGAGGATCTGTCGAGAACGCCCCAGGCTCAAATAGTGGCCATGCCCTTCGATAAAACCGGGAATGGCAAGTTGCCCGTCGAGTTCGATGACGGTGGTCTCGGTACCGATGAAAGCCGCGATCTCGTCGTTGGTTCCCACTGCGGTGATGGTAAAACCTCGAACGGCAATTGCTTGTGCATCTGCGATCCCTGGATCCACCGTCACAACCTTGCCACCGCGCAACACCAGATCGGCAGGTTCAGGCGCGCTCCCTGCATGAGTTTTACTCGTCGGCTTATCTTCCGTGCTGCAATTTGTCAATGCCAGCACGCCGACAAGCAGGGTCAACCAGTAGCGAAGCGCCATTTATTCTTCCAGGTAACTGTGAATTTCTTGAACTCTCGCACCTGCGGGTGGTGGCTGCAAATTTTTTGTTCGGTTGTCTTTGCGCAGACTCTGTCGCTGACTACCCGATAGGAAAGAGCCAAGCTCCGCCCTATCATGGATTTGATGAAAGTCAGTGAAGGGGTTGTCGTGGTCAGAATTCTCGTTACTGCCGTGTTTGTCTTGTTACCTGTGCAAGCGATGCCGGCAGAGGACTCCAAACAATTGCTCTGGGGCGATACCCATTTACACACGTCATACTCGTTCGACGCCTTCCTGAACGGAAACATGACGGGGGATCCGGACGTCGCCTATCGCTACGCGAAGGGTCAGCCGGTCATTCATCCATACCACCGCGCCCGGGTACAGATCGGAACGCCGTTGGATTTTCTGGTGGTCTCCGATCATGCGGAATTTCTCGGCGGGATCCGCGACATCTATTACCAGGGAATTCAGGACGAAGATCCTTCGATGATCGAGCGGCTCCTGTACTGGTACAACGAACGCCGGATTCGCGGGGTAATCGATGGTGGAGAAGGCCCCGATTTCTTCCGCGATCTGCTGCCGGTATCGGAAGATCCCAGGACGGCCGCCGCGACTTGGCGGGAAAGTGTTGGCCAACCAATTCCAGGGGCTGACGTATCCGTGAGGAATGCCTGGAAGCGCATCGCTGAAATCGCAGACGTTCATAACCAGCCCGGTGAGTTCACAGCCTTGATCGGCTGGGAATGGAGTGCGGTACCGGGGGGTGCTAACCTGCACCGGGTGGTGGTGACGGACGCGGACTCGCGACAAGCGAGCGGTTTCGTGCCGTTCGCGTCGACGATGAGTCCCTATCCCGAAGACCTGTGGGCGTGGTTGGACCAAACCGCCTCGGCCTCCGGAGTCGCATTCGTCGCTATCCCACACAATTCGAACCTCTCCAAAGGCATGATGTTCGACGATGCCACGCTCCGGGGTGAATCGCTCGATCGCGAATATGCCGAGGCGCGCCGTCGCTGGGAGACGGTCGTGGAAATCACTCAGATCAAGGGAGATTCGGAAACTCATCCGGAACTGTCTCCCGACGATGAATTTGCCGACTTTGAAACCTTCCCCTATTACCTGCAGCAATTTGCCGAGCCCTATCGGGTGCATCCAGCCGATTACGTCCGTTCGGCGTTGAAAACGGGATTGGTGATCGAGTCGAAACTCGGAATCAATCCGTTTCGTTTTGGTTTCATCGGTTCGACGGATTCGCACACGGCGTTGTCGTCGGCCGAAGAACCCAACTTCTGGGGGAAGATGGCCCGTGATTCGATACCGGACAACAAACGCAGCAAAGCCATCGCCGATGGACCGACTGGCTGGTCGATGTCAGCGTCCGGGCTGGCCGCCGTCTGGGCTCAAACCAATACGCGCTCCGACATCGTGGCTGCCTTGAAACGTCGCGAGGTGTATGCGACTACGGGTCCACGTATCCGCGTGCGCCTGTTCGGGGGTTGGGAATTCACCCCGGAGGATCTGGCTGACTTGAGCAAAGCTGCCGGTGCCGAAAAGGCCGTGCCCATGGGTGGCGAACTGAACCGCAACGATGCCGGTCTGGCACCAACATTTCTGGTCATGGCCATGAAAGATCCCAAATCCGCGAATCTTGACCGTATTCAAATCGTCAAGGGCTGGCTTGATTCCGCGGGCGTTGCACAGGAGAAGGTGTTTGATGTTGCCTGGTCTGGAGACCGTGAACTGGATGCTTCAGGAAACCTCGAGTCCGTGGGCGACACGGTAGACCGTTCGAGCGCCACCTACACCAACGACATCGGTTCGATACAGTTGGAAATTGCCTGGACGGATCCGGAATTTACTGCGGAGGCGGCAGCGTTTTACTACGTCAGAGTGCTCGAAATACCGACACCGCGCCATGCGTTAATGGACGCGATCGCCCTGGGTCTCGAAGCCCCGAGTGAAGGACCTTCGGTAATCCAGGAACGCGCGTACACCTCGCCCATCTGGTATGTGCCTTAAGGTCAGGGTATGGCGCGCTCGACTCACTGCCGAGCGAGACGAACCGCCAACCCGACGATGCCGGCAACACCGATCACCAACACAGACCAAAGCAGGATGGTTTCCCAATCGATCGGCCGAGGCACCGATACGAGACGATCCGGGCCGCCCAGCCGGGTGGCTGCACTGAGCCCTGCGAATGGAACATTCTGGATTTCAACGTCGTTGTCGAGACGCGCTAACAGGTCACTCATTGGCCATTGTCGTCCGGTAATACCGGCCTGTCCGTAAGCCATCACGTAGGGCGCCGCACCTTGCTTGAGAAAAATGATTTCATCGGGCAACCAACCCACCTTCAAGGTTGGAGCCCCGTATTCCTCACTTTGAATTTCCGCACGCCAGTAACGATCTCGAACTGAAAAAGCCACCGGGTCCGAGGTAACGATCACCCCGTCGACCTCAACGCGATAAAAAGTTCGTTCGCCTCGATCGTGCCACGGCACCTTGAGGGAAGGTTTCGAAAACAACTTTGCGGTGATCAGGAAGGTTTGCCGGTTCAGCTCCAGAGAGATTCGATCCAGAGGGAACTGGCCACCGGTATCGTATTCGTAACCTTTTTCGCTAGACGTACCTGTCAATGCCTTCCAATGTCGCTCAGGCAGTTGCGAACGAAGCGCTCTGGCGCTCACCTGGTTGATGATCATTGGCGTTGCGCCGTCCAACTGGGTGATCTTGAGGTACCTTGCGCGGACCCCGGGCAAGGTAATCTTGTCGGCGATGATCCGGCGTCCTTCGGTCTGAAGCGTTGCCAGGGTCACTGATCTTGCGATGGTCCGCCAGACGTCGAGATCGTCGCTGACTTCCACCTGAAATTTTCCGATAGACCCGCTACCTTCCTGAGACCAGTTGATATCGAGTTCGGCAATACGTATATCGATGGCGCTGGCATCGATGAGAAAACCGGCGCCTGGCACCTTACTGATGGTGGCGCCGTGTACCGCGACCACGGCGCCCGAGTCACTCAACTCGATATTGACGCGTGAACCTTCCGCATCGTTCTTCCCAGGGGCAGGCAAGGCGAAAACGGGCAAGCCTACCCAAGGGGTATGTGCTTCGGTCCGAGCCGGGCGGCGAATGGCGTAAGGCACCTCCTGCTGTGCATCGTTGTATACACGCAGATCCCCCAGATCCGCTCGTACCACCCACTCGTAAACATCCTGGGGAACCGTTGCCCGCTGCACATCACTCGACTCGAGGTGTTCAACGACACGGCCACGGGCGAAATCGGCCGGTGCTGCGTTGGCCCAGAGGCTGGCGAATAACAGGATTAGCGGGGAGATTCGGATCATCATGTGTCGACCTCTTCGGTGTGGCTGGGTGGGATCGGCGCAAAATAGCCGATGATGAGCATGAGCACCCCCACGGTGATGAAAGACACGATGCGCGCAACGGTTTCGAGATTGGCAAGGTCCAACATGAAAAGCTTCAGGATCACCAGACCCAGCAGTGAGGCGCCAACGACCCACACCGGACGCATAACCCGTCTCTTTCCAAAACTCATCAATAACAAAGCCAACAACGTCCATAGTATGGAAACCGTGGTCTGGAACGTGTCGGTTTCGATGATTCGAGCGATGGGATAGTCGATACCGGCGTAAAAATGAACCGCGCGCGCAGCCGTCAAGTTCAGCCAGACGAAACCGACACCACCTAAACCGATCTTCAGCAACTGATCGAAGCGTTTGAGATCTGTATCGGCAATCCCCCGAACCCATACAGCTGCGACTAGCAATATTGCCAACTGAGTCAGTTCGAAGGGATTCGCAAGAACCACATACGGCAGAGGATCCGGATCGCCCGGAAGGCCGCTGGTGATCAACAGCCAGCCGAGCAGATACCCCAGCATCACTGCCCACCCCCAGACGAAGTAGCTCCCGGGAAATGAGATAAACGGCCAATGAGCAATATCCCTCGCCCGCAGGAGAAAAGCGGCCACGCCAAGAGGAACGACTCCCCAGAGGACGTAGGTCCAGGCGGAATCCGGTAAAGCGCGGTAGACGAGTGATACCACGTTCCAGGTCAGAAAGAAGGTAAGAAACCACCAGCCGCCCGCATGCCAGGCACCACAGAGCTGCGGATATTCATCAATCTGTTTCAGATGCCAGCCGAAGCTCAAGATGGCGACGGGCCAGGCAAGCCAACCAAAGTCGGCTAACGGGGTGCTGCTACCCGAGTATGAACTCAGGTCTGCCATGATGAGAATCAATACGGGTAGAAGCACGAAGCCGGGTAGCAAACCTTCCCGCCAGTTAAAACGTTTAGCCAGGAAGGTAATGACTGCGGCCGATACGGCCGCGTACAGAACAAGCAGGTTTTCGTTGACGTGGTTTGGTTCGAACTGACCGTAACCGCTCGGCACCAACCGTTGCAATTCATGCACACCACCGGCGGACCACCAGAAAACGCTGGCAGGGAGGAACAGCCACCGCAGTCTCTTCTCCAGGCTGTACAATACGTCGGTTTTGGTTGACAACAAGTAGGCGGTATAACCCGCTGCGATGCTCAACAACGCAGCTCCGAGAAAGGCGCTGTTCAAGAACAAGGTGGGTGCCACCCTCGAGCCGCTCTCTACAATGAAGGCACCGGCGCCCGCAAACTGCAACAGGATTCCGAACGCTCTCGGCAAGCGCTTGTTCTGGTGAAGCCCCAGCCAGAGCAGCCCGGCTCCCTCAATCGCCCAGGATGCCGCAGTGAATCTCTGGTTGTCGAAAGCAAACGGGATGGCGAGCGTCGCAAATATCACCGCCAGCGCAACGAACGACTGGCTCAACAAGACGGAAAACGCCGCTTGACGTTTGAGCCACCATGCCAGCAGCACGTAGATTGCCGCCCCGCCCAGCGCGGAAAAAGCCAGCCCGAATTCCATATTTTGAATCATCGCCGCCTGGAGTCCAAACGCTGCGATGGGTGTGCCAAATACAAGGGTTCCATCCACCACACCGCGAAGTTCGACGTCTCGCTTGCGTGAAAAAAGCAAGCTCACGGCGATGTAGAAAAGGAAAAACAGAACCAGGAATGGCTCCGTCGTTGCGAAGAATTCCGGTTGGTAATTTTGCACTCCCCACGCTGTTCCGATGACGAACGTGAAGACGAATCCCACCCAGTTGAGCCAGCGCCAGAACTGAAACCAGGCCATAGCGAGAATGCCGGCGTTCAATAACGCGTAGTAGGAAAACAATGCGACATGGTTGCCGGTATCCGTCGAAAGTAATATGGGGGTAAGAAATCCTCCGCTCATCGCGAAGATTGCGAGTGCCTGGGATTTCTGTAGAACCGCGAGCACCGAAGAGGCAATGACCAGCGCGACCAGCAGAATAAATGCAGCACTTAGTGGGACAAGCTCGAGGAATCGGGCCGATGCGTAGATGGTCAGGTATAGTATTCCTACCCCGGCGCCCTGGAGAACGAGTCCGTAGGTGTCAGAGCGGCCGCGCAGCCGCCAACCAAAAACCGTTAGCGCGATGCCGCCGAGGCCGGCACCGGCGAGCCTCAGCTCCGCAGGTATCATCGAATGTTCGTAGGCGTAGTTCAGTAGAAACGCAACGCCGAAAAACAGCACGATGACACCTACCCGGACAACCACGTTACCCGTGGTAAAAAACGTCTTGATTCGATCGAAAAACTCCGCCATGAGTTTGTCGATTTGAGACGCCTTGCCAATCGCCGCTGACGCGGGTCGGGGGGTTTCGCTTCTTAACAGCGCAGGTGAGGGAGGAGGTGGGTGTGGGTGTAGGTGAAGGAGCCGGTGTAGGAGCGTCGATTGCAGGCTCAGGCGTCGGCTCTGGGGCGGGTGTGGAGACCGCTTCTGGTGTTGGCGGTTCCGGCACGCCAGGTGCTGCGGCGGACGATGGACCAACAAGAGCGGCAACTTGTCGTTTCAGTTGCTCGAGGTCTTTACCCTGGCGCCACAAAAGTACTGCGACGTAACCCAATACGCCTCCAGACACAAAACCGAAGAAGCCGGCTTGGTTCCAGCCAAAAAACGCGGTAACTATGGCCAGCAGATATTGCATGGAAAGCCTTTTTCAATCCGCAACGGGGTCAGCCTGCATGAGCCATCGCTGATAATCCAGAGTCTTCTCGACCCCACCTCGTCACTTGAGCTACACCAGGTTCGGGTCGAGTTATGTCCTGTGGCACCGAGGCGTTCCCAAGTCATACATCCATCGAGCGCATCGAGGCTAGGTCTCTAATCAAAGTGTTCATCTTCCATTCAACTCGGACCCGCAACTCGAACATGCAACTCGGACCAGTAAGCTTGTTATTGTGGGGCACAGGAGTGGGGAGATCCTGAAGCCGTTCTGATGTTTCCTTAAGTATACTTAGGGCGCATCCCGACGACCGCAGGATCAAGCGTTTCCGGGCACAGGGGATTACTTCGAGATGATGAATCACACGCCATCGATCGATAAAGAGTATCGGTGGGTGACGCCGGTTGGACTGCGTTGGCCTTTCCGGTCAGAAGTGATCCGGACAGTGTGGCGCATGGCGGGTCGCAAAAATCTGTTCCGCTTTGATGATTGCCGCCGGTGAACCTTTCAGGTAACCCCAGTGTTCGAGATCGCGTGCGCGGCGAAATCCCGTGTAGAGAGAAGCGAGTGTTTTGAGCGACAGGGACACCTCTGGCGTAGCGTCACTTTTGGCTACACGGGCGCCTGCGGGGCTAACCTCCAACTCGTAACTTCCGCCATTCCACGGTGTGAGTGGATCGTCGGAAATGCCGATTACCAGACTTGCCGACGTGTCGTAGCCCCGTCCTTCGAGTGCCGGAGCCACATCCACCACTCGCAACCAGATCCCCTCGCGATCCTGGGTCTTGAGCATCCGCGGTTCACGAAAGTGTTCCATCGCTGGATCGTCCAGCGGTGCCGAGTCCCAGATTACCCGGCCTACCAGATCGTGGCGGCCTAAGAAGCTCCACAAGGACCGATAGGCATCAGGCGTCAGCCAGGCAAGATCACGAACTTTGATTTCCTGGTTGCGTGCGTCATGGGCTACCTGACCGGAGCGCAACGTGTACACCACATATCCGCAGGGTGAATCTGTCGAGTCGTAGCAGACGGCGACCTCCACGGGTCCGTCTCGTTCGCTCGGTTGTAACGCATTGTTCGACCACATGGCTCGGGCACGGTGTAGATAACAGGTTCTGTCCGCAATGAACTCTCGATAAATCTCACGAATCACATCGAGCCCGGCAGTGACGTCGGTTCGGGTTACCCGGCCACTTCCGCCATCATCGTCATGAAAGGCAATGTCTACGGTATCGATGGAGTAGCGTCTCAACTGCGTTGCAAGCGCGTACTGGTAACGCTGATAGATTGCCGCCTGCGAAGCCCAGAGTGCAGCGACGCTCTGACCTTTTTCCCGCATATCGGCAAACGCCTGGGTGGTGATTTTGCGAACGAGACCGCGGCGCCGGTACTCGGGCAGGGTGCCTACCACCGAAACACCACCGAGGGCGATCGCTTTGCCATTGGCGCGCATGGTAAAAGGGAAGGTGGAGAAACTCGACACCATTTTCGGACCGTCGAAAGCGCACAAGGTCCACTCCGGACGTTGGGACTGTGCGGGAAGATTGTCAGGCCCGTCGCCGAACGCTCCGCCATAGACATAAGAGGTTAGCAACCCGAGTTGGTCGAGTTCGTCACCACGAGCAGGTCTGATCTCAATGGCCATAGGTGTTTCCAGACAGGACACTAGCTGACACTATACCCTCCGTCGACGACAATGCTCTGACCAGTAACGAAGTCGGAAGCTGCTGACGCGAGGAATATCCCCGCACCACCCAGTTCTTCGGGTTCACCGAATCTACCCGCCGGGGTACGACTGACGATTGCCTGAAACATCTCGACGTTCTCTTTCACCGGGCCGGTCATCTCCGAGGTGATCCAACCTGGAATGATCGCGTTGACCTGTATGTTCACGTCGGCCCATGCAACGGCAAGTGATTTGGTGAGCTGGATCACGCCCCCTTTGCTTGCGGAGTAACCCGGTACGAAAGCGCTTCCGAACAGTGAGTACTCGGAACCGATATTGATGATCTTGCCGCCCCCCTGATCTCGAAACGTCGGGAACACAGTACGTGAGAAGCGAAACACGCTGGTTAAATTGGTGTCTATCACGCGGTCCCACTGCTCGTCGGTTAGATCTTGTGGCAGCGCCTGTTGCGCGATACCGGCGTTGTTCACGAGAATATGACAAGCGCCAAAACGTTCCTTGGTGAGTTCGAGTGTTCGCTTTAGATCTTCCAGTTCATTTACGTCGCATTCGATGCTCAGGCAATTTGCGCCGAGTGCCTCAATCTCGGCTGCAGTACTGTCGAGCTTGCTTTTACTACGCGCCGCGATACATACATCAGCGCCGGCTTGTGCGAACGCCAGTGCAAGGCCACGGCCAATACCGCCATTACCGCCGGTCACGATGGCGGCTCGACCATGGAGGTCGAATAACTTCATGGTGTTCTCCCCTTCAATGCGTACGAGTCTATCAGGCACCGGCGGCCTAGCCTGAACTGATGCAACCTTGCTCGAATCACGGTAGGGTTCACAGCTTCACGTGCCATAGTGTCACCAGACAGTTGTGCCTGATGGAGGAAAATGTATGCCAGAACAGTCTGGCGGTGTGAAGTATCGTGAAGCCGAGGATGGTTACTTCGAACGGCGGAGTCTCAAACGTTATGCGGGCGTGTTCTCGCTGTGGGCGCTCGGCGTCGGTGCGGTAATCTCGGGTGACTTCTCGGGTTGGAACTTAGGGGTCGGTCAGGCTGGGTTTGGCGGTTTTCTGATAGCGGTGGCCATCATCACGGTGATGTACGTAGGGTTGTGCTACTGCATAGCGGAAATGTCTACCGCGATGCCACATACGGGTGGCGCATACTCATTTAGTCGCACAGCGCTTGGCCCGTGGGCCGGGTACATTACCGGGCTTGCGGAAAACATGGAGTATGTCATCACCACGGCGGTGGTGTGCTATTTCGCCGCCGCGTACCTGCAGAACATTTTCGACACCCCCGACGCCGCGCAACCTTTGTGGTGGCTTGTGCTTTATGCACTGTTTGTGGGGCTCAACGTACTTGGTGTAGAGGAATCGTTTCGATTTGTGGTGGTTATTACTCTGATTGCGTTGGCAATATTGTTAGTCTTTTACATAAGCGCAATTCCGCTGTTTTCCTGGGACAATCTGTGGAACATCGAACCGGACGTCGGGCAAACCCGTTTTCTACCGAAGGGTTTGACTGCGGTGGGTGCGGCTCTACCATTTGCTATCTGGCTGTACCTCGCTATCGAGCAACTGCCGCTTGCGGCGGAGGAATCGGTGGATGTAAAGCGTGACATGCCACGTGGGTTGCTCTGGGGGTTGGTCACACTGATTGTCACCGGTGTGTTGATTACCTTCCTGAACATGGGTATCGGAGGAGGAGCGGCGTACTTCGGCTCGCAGACCGAAGAACCATTACTCGAAGGACTCGAACTCACGCTGGGCGTGACGAGTGCCAAGGTGTTGGGGCTTGTGGCGGTAGCCGGGTTGATCGCCAGCTTCCACGCGATTATTTATGCCTATGGGCGCAACATCTATTCGCTCAGCCGCGCGGGCTACTTCCCCACCTGGATGTCGGTGACTCACGGTGTGCGCAAAACTCCCTATGTGGCGCTGGTCTGGGGCGCGCTGGTCGGATACGCGGTACTGCTGGTGCTTCACTTCGCCGACGAGACGGGTACATTTGGTGGCGTGATCCTCAACATGGCGGTTTTCGGTGCTTTGATTGCCTATGCCATGCAGATGATCGCGTACATTGTGCTGAAGCGGCGGTTTGCGCATGTTGAGCGGCCATTCGTCAGCCCGCTGGGAGTTGCTGGTGCATGGGTGGCGCTGGTGATCTCGCTGGTGGCGTTGGTTACTTTGTTCATGAACTCGGATTTTCGCCAAGGTGTGATCGGTGTTGCGCTGTGGTTCGCGGCAGGTCTCGGCTATTTTGCTTTGTATGCTCGAAAACACATCGTTCGTTCGCCGGAAGAGGCGTTTGCCATTCAGCAGAGACGCTAGAGTTGGTTTAGGTGGGGGTAGGCAGAGTTGCTGTGCTATGTTGTTTGCGCAACCGCGTCAGGGCCAGATTGCATCCCGGCTTCGAGTTGCTCTGTCAACGAAGCGACTTCGGTGGATAACGTGCTCACCTTGATCTCGAGTTCGCTGACAGTGCTTTTGAACACAGCAATTGTCTGGTCTTGCTCCTTGAGTTGCGAGACAGCTTGCTGAGTTTTAGATTCCTGTGATACCAACTGGCCGTTGGTGGCGCGAGCATCGGCTTCGGCGCTTCGGCGAGCCTGCGTTTGCCCGTTGAGTTCGCTGGCAAGCGTGTTGTTCTGTGTCTCAATGTCAGCAACGGTTTTTTCCAAACCTCGTAACTGCGTTTCGCGATCGTGTAAGGTTTGTTTCGTCCGAGTGAGCCATCTTTCGCTTTGAGCCAGCTGGGCGCTTAAGTCTTCGGCCTTGCGGCTGATCGCGTCGCTCGCCTCTTGTGAAGTCGTTTTCTCTACGGTAAGCATTTCCTGGCGTTTCTCGAACATGTCGAACGCATCGGTTGCCTGCTGCTCGGTTTTGCTGAGGTGGGTTTTCATTTCAGCGACTTCGTGGGTGAGTGTTTCGATCTTGAAGTCGCGGTCTTTTATCGCCCCTTGCATCGTGTTGGTCGTCTGTAACTGCTCTTCGAGTCGGGTAGACGATTCGGCCAGGGACAGAAGCTGTTCGTTGATAGTTTCTTCGCGTTCCCGCAGCAAGGTCTGGGTATTTTCGATGGAGGTCTTGAGATTGCTGATCTCGGCCACGAGGGTTGTCGCTCGATCTTCACTCGTGCGAACGTTGTTGCCGAGACTGATAATCTGGTCATCACGTGATGTCAGCTCAACGTTGTGATCCCCGTCCTGTCTGCTCAGGTCGGCGATTTCCGCTTGGTGTTTTGCTCGCTCTTCTTTGAGTTCCTCGAGTTCCTTCAGATAACGTTTGATTGATCTTTCTCGGTCGGAGATCGTTTTATCGCGAGCTTCGATATCTTCTTGGAACTTTGGAATCTGGCCTTCGGCCGCAGCACTCGCTTCTTTGAGTAGCTTGTTACTTTCGCTGCGCCGTTTGGCCATGTCGGCGAGCATGTCCTTCTCTTGCTTGATTTCTTCCAGCCGAGACGTCAGTTCGTCGATTTTACTTTGCTGGTCATGAAGCTGGTCCTGCAGGGCTTGAACGGTCTCGTCCGCTTCGGCTGAGTCACTGGACGTGGTTGTTGGTGATGATTCGAGTTTGGCCTCGAGCGCTTGTATCTGATCGTCTCTTTTGATGATCGTGTCTTTCAGTTTTTCGTAGAGGAATTCGGCTTTCTTCAGTTTCACGGCTAACAATGATTGGCCATCTGTGCTGTTGGCGCCATCGCCCTCAACTGCACGTTCGTCTTCAAAACCGTCGACGATCATGTTGCCATTGTCGGGAAGTGCTCCTTTCACCGCAGCCAACTCAGAAGTGAGATTACGCACTTTGCGTTCGGCGCCGCGTAGCACCTTGTCTTTTTCATCCACCTCACGGGCGAGTTCGATGGAACGGTTGGCGAGTTCCTTGGTCTCTTCTTCGAGCCGGGTAATGTTGAGTTCTCTGCTGCGAGCAGCAGTTTCAAGTTGCGGGATGGACGCTTTTGCGTCCAGGATATCGTGATGGAGGGCTTTTTCCCTGCGTGTTGTGCCAATCCCTTTTCCGATCCAACCGAACCAGAGGCACACAATGGCAATCGCGGCGCAAACCGCGATTAGCACGGGCGAGAGAGATATGTTTGCCAATAGCTTGTCTAGCATCGATCTGTCTGATGTAGCGAGCGGTCGATACTGCGTTTTTTAGCGATATTATTCAGCTACTTGTGTCTCAGGTCTTTCACACAGGCAGGCTTAATAGCGGGATGGGACAGCCGTTCTGTGATTGCGATCACACCCGACCCGGTATCCGGGTCTCTGCTAGTCCAACAGTCGATATCAGTGGCAGCGTCCCCCGACTGCGCATCGATGCGCTCTAGCCTGGACTGCTCCTGAACAATCCGGGCTAGTACTTGCCCGGTATTCGGATGAGCTTTGCAGAATTCCGCGATTGGCGCGAACCCGAGCTCGGTAACAGACCCTCCGGGTCGCTGCCGCCACATCGTCATTGTTTTTCGAGATGTCCCATGGGCTTCTCCTGGGGTTGTCGCACATGCCAGGGAGTATTCAAAACCTCTTGGCGCCAGCCTTACGGGTCGGAGCAACAGATCGACCAGGCGTTGCCATGAGTCATCGTCTTCGGTGATGTCACACCCAAGAGTGGTGTAGGATTGCGGGCTCACGTTTGATCCAGGGGGTCGTCATGAGCCAGGTCGTCATCGTAGACAACATTCGCACCGGACTTGCCAAAGCGCACCGTGGGACCTTCAACATGTCCCGGTCGGATGATCTGGTGGCCCACTGTATCGACGCACTCCTCGAGCGCAATCCACAAGTGGATGCGGCGGAAATTGAAGACGTCATACTCGGCTGCGGGCGTCAGGTTGGGGAGCAGTCGGGTAATGTGGCCCGGCACGCGGTGGTGTTGTCAACGCTGCCGATCACCGTACCCGCTACCACTATCAGCCGGGCTTGTTCGTCGGGACTCAACTCCATCGCTTTTGCGGCAAACCAGGTTGCCAGCGGCTGTGCCGATATCATCATGGCCGGCGGGGTTGAATCGATCACGGGTTTGAGTCGCGGAGAACCGGCCAATTTTGAAGAGAATCCTCGCCTGCTCGAAGAGAAACCCGATGTATTCATGGCGATGGGCAACACCGCTGAAGTGGTTGCGCGCCGTTACCAGGTGTCCCGGGAAAGTCAGGATGAGTACGCGTTGCAGAGCCAGCAACGTTACGCAGCCGCGGCAGAAGCTGGCTATATCGGTGATGAGATCGCGCCAATGACCGTCGAGTGGCGCAAGGTGATCGACAAGGAAACGAAAGAAACGGAAATCGTAGCGGGCACGGTCGACAGGGATGAATGTAACCGACCGACCACTACCTTCGAAGGTCTGGCCAAACTGAAACCGGTTTTCGAGGAAGACGGAACGGTGACCGCGGGCAACGCTTCGCAGTTATCGGACGGTGCTTCAATGACGTTGGTGATGTCGGAAAAACGTGCCGAGCAGTTGGGTCTTGAACCCATGGGATACTTTCGTGGATTCACCGTAGCCGGGTGTGAACCAGACGAAATGGGCATCGGACCGGTTTTTGCCATTCCGAAGTTGCTGGATCGATTGGGGATGACACTTGAAGATGTTGACCTTGTGGAGCTGAACGAAGCATTCGCGTCACAATGTCTGTATTGCCGTGACCGACTGGGAATCGATCCTGAGAAGTACAACGTAAACGGCGGTTCCATCGCCATCGGCCATCCGTTTGGCATGACGGGCTCGAGGTTGACAGGCACGGTTTTGCGCGAACTGAAACGCCGCGACCAGAAGCTCGGCATCGTGTCGATGTGTATCGGCAAGGGTATGGGTGCTGCGGGTTTGGTCGAAGCCGTATAGAGGCACCGGGACCGCTGGCACTTCTAACGCAGTGCGGTCAACACGGCTGCTGCGAGCAACCGTTGATTTTCCACCAGGTAGTCCCAGGACAGGCCGAGTTCAGGATGATCGTGCGCGCACCCGCGGCGATATATTCCTTGAGACGCCCTATACAGTCATCGGGACTTCCGGCAGCTGCAGCCAACGAGATCGAACCATTGCCCGTCGGTCCATGGAAAAAGACACGTTCACCGGTGGTGACGAACTGGTAACCGAGCGCTTCCGCCTCGCGTGCTTCGCCCGCGATATCATCCAACCGTCGAAACCCGATGCCGAACTGGATCTCACGCATGGGCCGCTTCTCGCTTGAAGAAAATGCGGCTTACCGTATCTGGAGACGGTATGGAATGCGAGCGCGGGGAGTTCGGAGGTAAAATCCCGATCGTTGCGCATGAGCGAAGCGCAGCCTGAGCTTGGCGCAGCCCGTATCGTGGGACTCGCCCGGATAATCCTAGCAGCGACCCTTCTTGGCCTGCCCGGGCGGACAATGGTGGCCTTTGTGGCGACCGTTGTGGTGCCCGTCGTCTTCAACGTGCGGTATCACAACCACTTCTGTGTGTACTTTTACGCCGACTTTTTCGCTGTCGTGCGCCGTCCCGCTGCCCTCGGTGGCTATCGTCGCGCCAATGGCAGCACCAACCGCAGCGCCGATGATGGCCCCTTTACGGTCGCCTAATTCAGCACCAACCGCCGCACCGAGAGCTCCTCCAACGCCGCCTCCTATAGCGGCTTTTTTGGTTGTCTCTCGAGACTCGTCAGCCAGAATTGAAAACGTGCCGGAGAGGAGCAGGGTGAGTACGCAGAGCTGGATGAAATTTCGCATCGGATTTGCCTCGATCGACTGCCAGGGTTTCTAAATTACCGGTTTTGGTCTGCGTCTGGGCTAACCCGCATACCACGACTCGTATGTGCTACGTCACAGTTTACGCATTGCAGTCAGCAGGCTGTCGGTTGACCGGGAGAGCGGTTAGCGGTTCTATCAGGAGTTGCAAGGGGAGATAAACATGTCGTTCAAAGAAGAAGTTCGCAGCTGGTTGGAAGAGAACTGTCCTGTGAGCTGCCGTGGCTCTACCGATATACCCGGCGGCGGCACCAAGGTGTCGATGAGCGATGATCAACGGCTGTGGTTGGAGCGTGCTGCAGATAAGGGTTATACGGTGCCCAGCTGGCCGACCGAGTACGGGGGTGCGGGTTTGAGCGCCGCCGAGGAGCTGATCCTGCTCCAGGAGATGCGGGTCATGGGTACCCCTGCGCCGGTCATGGGAATGGGCATCATGATGATCGGTCCGACCCTCCTGGAATACGGCACCGACGAACAGAAGAAACGCCATCTGCCGAAAATCGCTCGCGGTGAAGTGTGGTGGTGTCAGGGATACTCGGAACCCGGGGCGGGTTCGGATCTTGCGAGCCTGCGAACCCGGGCGGAGGACGCGGGTGATCATTTTGTGATCAACGGTCAGAAGATCTGGACGACGGCGGCCAATAACGCCGATTGGATTTTCTGCCTCGTACGCACCAACCCCGATGTACCGAAACATGAAGGGATCAGCTTCTTACTTTTCACGATGGATCAACCCGGAGTGACGGTGAAGCCGATTCGGCTCATCTCGGGTGCCTCACCGTTCTGTGAGACGTTTTTCGACGATGCAATTGCGAGCAAGGCGGATCTGGTTGGGTCGCTCAACAAAGGTTGGACGGTAGCCAAGAGGCTCCTGCAGCACGAGCGTTCCGGCACGCGAGCGCTTGCCACGGGCGGCAACCGGGAGACGGGTGTCGAACTGTCCGATCTCGCTCGGAAGTATCTCGGTGAGCAAAACGGCCGTATCAGTGATCCGGTATTGCGCGAGGAGATCGCCGGGCACGACATGGACGCTTACGCATTTCGTCTGACTCAAGCGCGCACGCTGGAAGAATCTGCCGGTTCTACCCCGGGTCCGGC
Source organism: Pseudomonadota bacterium (assembly GCA_022571865.1). Lineage (GTDB taxonomy): Bacteria > Pseudomonadota > Gammaproteobacteria > Pseudomonadales > Azotimanducaceae > SMWK01. The sequence goes on along the minus strand of JACZXA010000002.1, from coordinate 16,768 downwards.
CACCTCCATCTTCAAGCTCTACGGGGCGGATCTTGCCAAGGCGCGCACGGAGCTACAGATATCCATCATGGGTACTTGCGGAATCGGCTGGGAAAGGGACAACTTCAGCGCCGAGGAGGCCGCAACCACACGGTCCTGGCTTGCCAGCAAAGCGCGCTCCATCGCCGGTGGCAGCAACGAGGTGCAACGCAACATCATCGCAAAACGAGTGCTTGGCTTGCCCGATTAGCCCGCGTGCGTGGACTAGCGCACGGAAATTCGCGACCCGGTCGTGATAATGGGGATGTTGCTCGTCGTTCGGTGTTTTCAGTTGCTGAGAAATCCCGTCGTTATCGTTTCCCTCCTGCTGGCAGGCGCCTGGTTCTTCCTGAGTCCCTCGACCACCGCGGTTTCCTCGCCTGATGGTGGATTTACCTACCCGGGATACGATGTACGTGGCGTGGAGGATTTCACGATAGAAGCTCGCGTGCTTTCCCGGCAGAACTATCACCTGGGGCGCGAAGCCGACCTTTCTCCCACGGATCTCGCAATCGGCTGGGGGCCGATGGCCGACGAGTCGATTCTTGCCGACTTTCAGATCAGCCAGCGCAACCGCTGGTATTTCTGGAAAGCGCGGCAAATGCCGATCTCTCGCAACGAAGTCATCACCCATAGTGCCAACGTGCACATCATTCCAGCTAACGCAAACGTTTCAGACGCGCTCTCTCAAGTGAGAACCAACGACCAGGTGCGGCTTGTGGGTCAACTCGTCGACGTTGAAGGGGATGACGGCTGGCGCTGGCGGACTTCGCGCAGCCGATCCGATACGGGCAACGGCTCCTGTGAAGTCCTCTGGCTCGAACGACTGGAATTTATATAAGACGGGTGCAGCGAGCAGGGCCGGATTGACTGCCTGTCTGCTTCTTTCACGTTCGCTGTGTCGTTGAGTTAAAGTAGGGCGCTTAAGTTCTGCTGAGAACACAAGGGCACAAGCCAACCGCATTCATGTCTGAAAATCCCTATGAAACCCCGGATTCCAATCTGAACGGTCCTGAGTTGCGGGAACCACGGCCAATTCGGGGAATAGTGTTGGGGCTCGTCGCCGATCTCGGCGGTACTACGGTGTGCAGCGTCTTTCTCACGCTGATCTACGCGGTGGTCCTCGCGGTCCAGGGTATGAATGCGGAGGATGTTCAGGAAACACTGTCCAGTATAGAGTTAGTGAGTGTTTATGGGGCCATCTCTACGCTGCTCGGACTGGCAATGTCCTGCCTTGGAGGTTACGTCTGTATTCGGGTCTCCAACGGAACGAACCTGACGAATCCAATCGCGCTTGGCGTGATCACTTTTCTGATTGCCGTGTGGCTGGCCTGGGACGCTTATGATCTCATCGAGTTCATGGCGTTGAGTGTCGTCAGTTTTCTAGCGACGTTGTGGGGTGGTCGAAAGGCGCTATCCCGGAGAATCAAAGGAGCGGTAATCGAAGCCTGAGCTCTTCGGCTGACCAACCAGTGAATATAGCAGACGTGGACCTCTACACGCAGCGGCCTGGGGAAACTCTGGCCGCACCAACGAGCTTTCTAGGGCGCGCTAAACATCTGGGTCCAAGCATCATAGTATCTCGCTCAATCGTCGGTTCCGGTGAACTTCTTCTCACCTCGAGTCTCGGAGCTGAAGTTGGCTTGGTACTGCTCTGGTGGGTGCTGGTTGCGTGCAGGAGTAAATCCATTGTACAAGCGGAGCTTGCCCGCTACATCATCACTTCCGGTGATCGTTGATCCATGAGATTGAGTTGCAGCCAAAGTGCACTATGCCCTATGGGCGGTGTTCGTTTTAAGGTCGCGATGGCAATTGCGGTGATCCGATTTGTAGTGTTGCCATGAGTTCATGATTTCGTTGGACCTTACAGAAGTTCTCGTAGGCATCGCCGAGATCGCTATCGCGTTGGCGGGCTTTTCTGGCGTTGTCGTCGTGTTCGGCAGCCGTAGCTCTGGACAGTGGGATCCAGGCGATCGTCTCCGGCTCACTTTCCTGTTGGAAGCGAGTTTTACCGCGGGCGGATTCGCGCTCGCCACGATAACAATGTTGAGTCTACCGATTGCGCCGGATCTCGTTTGGGCTATTGTCAGCGGCTCATGGGGGACTTTCATGTGTGGGTCGCTCTATTGGTCCAGCCAGAGGATGCAGACCAACGACCCCAGCGTGGACGAATTGTCCAATCGCATCGTTTTTGCAGCGTTTGCGATCGTCATTGTGTTGCAGTTTGTGAACGTAGCGATGTGGCACACGTTCACACCCGTGATAGTGGGTCTGTTGCTGAATCTGATTGGTGCGGCGATGCAGTTTGGGCGACTGATTCAGTCTGCGTTTCGTGATTAGCGTAGGGGGAATACTCTTGCACTGGCTTCAAGCATTGCGAGGGTCTATATCCTAGCCCGGATGTTGCACGAGTACGGCGCATATGATGGTTAACATTTTGAAATTATGTGAAAATTTCTATATTTCGAATAGGTTCGAAGTGTCGTTGATGCGCCTGTGCAGTTTTTGGCTGGATCTCGCGGCCGCCAAGCCGTGAGATGTTCAGCGCGTGCGCTATGCGAACGCGGACCTGTTTGCGCAAGCGCAAACGGGTCCGCGCTTCCGTCGCTACGGCTACGTTTTCGGTCACGAGGCGTCATGACGACCACGATCTCTCACCCAAAATTCTGCGTGCTCTTGCAACATCCCTGCAATATCCGGGCTAGAGAATTGCGTTCCCCGGCCATACACTCGAATCAGGCAGGTTGACTCCAACTGGGCCGTCACTATCGGCGATCTGCGATCGAAAGAAAAATTTACGCTCGCTCGGGCGTTAGTCTTGTTGCGGTACCGCTGCTACAAGCAATACTTCAATGACGATGGGTGCCAGTGCGACCACAATCACGGAAAGGTGGATGGCCATGAAGACGAAAGGTACTCTCAGCTCGACAACGGTGAATGGTAGATAGAGGCCGGGGTTTTTACCCTGGCCCAACGCGGTCCATTCCGCGTCGTAGGGGCAGACGGGCAGGTAGGTTTCCAGCTCGTGAACGACTTTGAACTTGCCGGAATTCATGTCCTTATACGATCGAATTTGTCGATACCACAGGTAAGAAATAATCGTTCCGGCAATTGCGACAAGCCAGTAAAAGAATGTTCCATCGGTCTACCCAGCTGTACATAACCGATTAGTCCGATGATTGCGGTGTTCAGCGATAGATAAAACGAGTTGGCGGACTGGCGACGCTGACTAATCCTGTCAGCCATCTCGAGGTAAGTCTTGTACATCTCCAGGAGATGATCCCGGTACTGAGTTTCGTTTCCGTATTGTTCGCTGGAGACGCTTTTAAGATCTTCTGCAACGCCTCATGTGATCATCCTCAGAAGCGTATTACGAAGTGGGTATGGTGCCGCTGAGGTAGTTCAACATCAATCGGAAGGGCGCGAAACGTTTGAGTTGAAGATTCCAGAAGGAGGGAGGGTCGTTGGGCCTGCGTAGCAGGCCCAACTTGAATCACAACTACTCGCTGCCGGCCGCCCCCTGGAATTGTGCAACGCCTACGGCGCTGTCACTTGCAACTTCGTCCAGATAGCGGAACGACATTGCGCCGAACAACATCTCATCCCACGATTGCTGACCCCATGGCACATCGCGGTTCGGATCCGGATTGGAGGGATTCTGTGCCGAGTTGTCCCAGGTGGTGCTATGGACCACTTTGGTACCGGCCGGGAGTTTTTTCGGTTCTTCCAATATATAGCTGGTTTGCCAGTTGAAGTCGTAAGCCGGTACGGATAACAGAATCTCTTCGGTGCCGTCGGGGTAGTAGGCAACAAAATTAGAAGCCACACCGCGGAAGTGCGAGTGGGGCAACAGGCTGTAGAGCAGCACGTCTCGTTTCATGACCTGTGACTTCGACTCGGTATGAGCCTTGGTATTCGCAGGAATCAAGATCTTGGTATTCACCAGAGCGGTGCCGGAGAGTTTGTACTTCGGGGGCTCGTCGTGGAAATAGAGACCGATGCGCGAGTGGTCGACCACCGCTTTGCCGTTCGGTGTGTAGTGCATCTGAAAACGAATCGTGGCGCCTGCTGGTAACAATGTGCCGGTGTCGTCCGGATACACCCGGGCGGTTGTACCGGGTACATAACCCGCGAGCCCACCGCCTCGGCGACCAAAACGCGGGTTGCCTTTGGCATTGGGATCAGGGAGATAAAAGCGGGTGATGACGTGATGTAAGGTTGCTCGACTACCCGGCAGGATCTCGCCCGCGCTTATCCACACGTCGTGATCGAGCGGGTTTTTTACCGTCGGGAACTGATACGGGACCACGCCCGTTGCCGGGATTTCGTAGGCCGGGATGTCGATGACGAGATCTGGTATTCCGAGGGACCATTCCGGCCAGTCGGGTCGATATTTGGCAAGCACATCCGGGCCGTCACCACGCGGTGAGCCGGCCTCGATCCAATGTACGAGCGTTTGAACCTCTTCGTTGCTCATCGAACGGTCGTTGCTGAATTTACCGTGGGCGGGGTCCGCGTGCCATGGGGGCATGCGCTTCGTGCGAATAACTTCACGCATCATGGGCGAGAAACCGCGCACCATGTTGTAGTCGGACATTGCCCAGGGACCGATACCGCCCTCGCGGTGACAGCTCACACAATTTTTGATGAGAATCGGTGCAACGTGCTCAGCGTATGATATTTGCGCATGTTCACTCTGGCTTGCCTGGTTCGGGAAATTGATCTCGCAACCGGGCCATTGGGTTTGCGCTACTTCGACAGCCTCACCGGCAAGCAGGCTGTCCAGGGTGTTTTCGAGTTCGCCGGGCGAGCCTCGATAAGCCAACTGCCAGTTGCCGGTGCTGATCACCAACACCTCCGCGGTGCGCGTTAATCCCAACGACTCGCCGATGATCTGGGTTTCGTCCATGAGGATGGGCGTGTCTATCTCAAGCTCCAGTGCGTCTGCGGCGATCGCTTCGCGGCTGTCGCCGAGGTTCGAGTTGATCATCAGGAATTCGACGCCCTTCTCCTCGTATGCGGCGCGGACCGCCTTGAATTGCGGCATCACCTCACGCATGGCAGTACATCCATTGCCGTGGGTCATGATAACCACCGCCTTGGCGTCCGACAGATAGTAGAGCTCGTGAGAGGCGCCGGTTTGGTCGAGCAGTTCGAAGTTGTCGACCCGATCGTTCACCTTGAGCGCCCAAGCCGATGCAGACAGCGTCAGGAACGCGAGAAATACGCAAAGATGCCGCATGAGAAGCCTCCTCAGGAATCCAGCTAGCCAGTATACATTGACTGGGACAAGCGTGTTAGCCGTGACAGTTTGGCGGAAAACGCGGGTTCGCGATTCCCAAGAAACTGGAGTTGCCGGCTACTTCTTCTCCCACCGGGTGCGGTAAATCCAGCCACCCGCGGCGGTTTTTGCGATGGTCTTCTTGCCACTCAACGACTCCACTTCCTGGCGCGAAAGGCCGTTTTTTGTCGCGATGCGTTCGTACTGGGCGCGTCGCTTGGCATTGATGTCTCTTACGAGGGCTTTGACATCGCCGGCCGCTCTCTTCTCGACAACGCCCAGATAACCGTCTGCGCGCTCGCCTATCAGCCCCTGGCTTTTCGCCGAGTTGATGTCGGCCGCGATTGTGACTGCGGAAACGAGCAGCCCCGCCAGCAGAAGCATAACTTTGATTGTGCGATTCATAACTAAAACAACTCGCTGTCTTTGTCGAACAGAACATCGAGATCCCTGTCTACCTTCACAAGAATTTCGTGTTTGATATTCACGTTCAGATTAATGGTAATGGGCTCGTCCGTCGAAATCTTCACGGTAGGTGTACACGCAAAGAGAGCGACAAGCGCAACCGTCGCGATGGTCGATCTGATCAAACCGATTTTCTCCATATTGTTCAGCCTTGTGTTGATAAAATTTTACGTTCGATCCTATCGATGATCCCACGTTGGGCACGCAATGATTCCAGTAACGCGGGAATGTTCTCGTTGATGGTGAGGTTGTAAACGATGGGTCGACCTTTTTCCACTTCAGGGTTCGTGCCTTGTAAATTCACGGTGAGGCTGAGATCTCCGTTCTCAGCGTAATCGGCGCTGACGTCCAGTTTACTGTAGCTGAAATTGGTCAAAGCCTGCATCGCAAAATCCAGTCCCAGTTGTCCGGTGGAGACACCAAGGTCCGTCGAAAGCTGAATGGTACCGCCTTGTTCGGCGCTGAGTGTCCCGTTCGTCATGCTGACCAGACCGTTGCTGATCTGGATGGGAAGCCGGCCGCTCAACACGCCGCTGCCTTTGATGCTGTCTCCTTCCAGCGCTAACACTTCGGCAAGACTGAGCCCGATAAGTTCCACCTCGACCCGGGTTGCCGGATGATTGCTGTCGAATGTCATGGAATCGAAAGTTGCCCTTCCCCCCAGCAGTTTCATCTCCAAGCCTTCTATCATCAATACATCCTCGCGCCACGCGGTTTCGAGTGATATCTCGGTCAAATCCAAGCCGATGTCTGCGTGGTCGATGGCAATAGACGAATGCGCGAGTTCGAGACCGGCTTCACCCAGGCGAACGAGCAGATTGCCCGAGATGCCATCGAAGGAATAGTCGTCATACGCGGCGTCTAACTGGGACATGGCCAGCGAGACTGTGCCTTGTAGAGGTTCATTTCGAGCCCAGGACAGATCCATCTCGGCGCTGACCTGACCGGCGGTTACGTCAAAGGGAAGGTTCCAGTTTTCAAATATGCCCGCCAGCAGCGGCCTGTTGACGGGGATTTCCTGACTGGCTGACAGACGCCCGCTCCCCCGGTCAAAGTGATGGCTGAACGTTGTGGTTAGCTCGATAGCGCCGAACATCCAGGTAATCTTTCCGGCGAGGCGTTCGCCGTCGGGGCTCGCTTCAGCCTGCACGATGGCTCGACCTCGGGTGGCCAGATCGAACCCGGTTGCACTCAGGTCTGCATCGAGATCGACCCTCAGCGCTGATTTCACCTGAGCCTCGAGCGAGCGTAGCGTGCCGGATAAGGTTGAGTCTCCCATGGCCATCGTGAAGGCCATCCCCGGACCCAGGGTGATTGCCCCGTTTCGGTACCTGACCGGATAGCTGGATGGAAATGTCATCGACAATAGGGACCCGCCGACTTCGATTTCACCTCCCGTCAGCACCGCGTCGATCGAGTCGAGTTGCCCGACAAAATCTCCGCGCAGGTTGCGCAACCGCATGCGATCTTCGGCGTCCTGCCAGTTGAGATCGAAAGTACCGTTCATGACTACGTTGTCGAATGTGGTGTCGGTCACAGGCCAAGGCAGTACCGTGTGGACGTTTCCCTTCAGCGTTCCTTTGCCTGGCGGGATGCCGGTGAGTTCACTTGCAAGCTGCAGCGCGTAGTCGGTGAGTTCGAATTCCATGTCGATGGTGACCCGCTCTGCTACGGCCACCGGGTTGACGGTCGAGTTGACGATGAGGAATGGATGATCAAGGGAATTCATGTCGAGAAAACGCGCATGGATAGCGCCGGTGTGATCTACCCTGCCTTCCACCTTGAAGTGTTCGGCCTGTATCGGCTCCACACCGTTCATGTCGAAGGCGAGCCCGCCGTTAGCGAGTTGCAAAGCACCCCGTCCCAGAAAGCCGAGGCGCGGAACGGAAAGCGTCAGAACATCGATGATCATCTCGGTTACGGGGATCATGGCAAACATGGCAGCCGGGCCAGGCGGATCACTCGAGTCGGAGGTATCGATCAGATGAGCGGTATCCGGATTGATCGTCACGTCTATTGTCGTGAACCGCAAGGACTGGAATTTCCCCTCCAGCAGCTCAAGTAGATCGTAGGTTAGTTTTCCGTAAGACCCCACGACTTCTACCCCTTTTATACGTACCAGAAAGGATTCAATTTCAATGGAGTCGAGACCGGGCCGGCTGGTCCTGATCGAGATTTCATCCACGCCCAACGTTGCCGCGAACTGAGGTGCCAACAGGCCGATCAGCGGGGAAGATCCAAGATAGACGCCCGTGAACCCCATTGCCAAGACAATGGATAAAACGATCAGATAACGTATGGCTCGAAACATCTAACGCCTCAATAGAGATAGATAGTCAATTAGTAGAGCAACTGTTCTTCGAAAATGTCCGCTTGCCAGATACGCTCGTTTTGGGGATCACGGCTATTTCATCACCGTAGGCTTTATAACCACTCAGAAGAGATTCGTACTCGGCGGCAGCGGTGGCACACCAATGTCGCCGTTCCTCGTCGTTGGCCCAAAGCGCCTCCCATGGAGGGGTAAAGAACACCCGCCTTGCGTAGCGGTAGCGCCTGACTGCTTCGGCCAGGGTCTGAGGTACATCGAGGCCAAGTGCTGCATAACCCGATGCGAATTCGATGATCGAGCGGTCAAACACCGTTGGTTTCCCCCCAGATGTGGCGTTGTTGTAGAAATACACCGATCTGGACACGCATAATTCGATAAGCTTCATTTTGTCTGCCCAGGGCAGAGCGTCGCCACCGATATGTAGTTGCTCCTTGACGATCTGTCGCCCGGCTTCCGGTTGCGCGTCGTGTCCCCGTTTTGCCAGTTCACGGATAAGGGTAGACTTATCCCCGCCAGAGCAGCCTGATACCACGATCAGGCTGTCAGAGCCATTCAGTTCCGGGTTTCCGGCGAATGAGTCGTCTTCTGGTCGCACTGCTCCTCCGGTTTTTCTCCCAGGTGGATATTTTAGCCGCTCAACGGGCGCGCTTTCAGGGTCGATGAGCGCCCGCCGATGGAATTGGGGGTCTGGATTGGTTTTTCGTGCCATGTATTTCTACTTGCACTGTGCCACAAAGCCTTTAGGCTGGGCGCCTCGAAAGACCGACTCTAGGATCTGAAGCCCTTTGAGCGAATCCACGACAAATCCCGGTGTTTATGCGGTGGCGACGGTGATGCTGATGCTTCATCTCGGGTGTTTTGCCGTGTTCTACACCGGCGTGAGCACCCCGGCAATCATCGTTCTGGTCGTTATGTACGTCGGAAGAGGGTTGGGAATCACTGGCGGTTATCATCGGTTGCTGGCCCATCGGTCCTTCAAAACCAGCCGCGTCATGCAGTTCCTGTTTGCTCTGGCGGGTTGTATGGCAATGGAAGGCGGACCGTTGTGGTGGGTGTCGCACCATCGTTCCCATCATCGTGATACCGAAACCGACAAAGATATCCATTCGCCGAAGACTCAAGGGTTCTGGAAATCTCATATGGGCTGGATGATGACGAATGAAGCATTCATGGAAAGCGGCGCCAACACGAGGGACCTGTATCGCTTTGCGGAGCTGAAATTTCTCCAGCGCTACTATGTCTGGATAGTGCTGGTGCAGATAGTCGTGCTCTATGCGCTCGGTGCTGGTCTCGATGCTCTCAATCCCGCCTGGGGAACTTCGGGTGCCCAGTTGGTGATATGGGGTTTCTTTATCTGCACGGTATTGTTGTGGCACGCGACGTTCATGGTGAACTCTGTTTGCCATACGTGGGGTTCACGGGAATACGAAACCGACGACTCCAGTACCAACAACTTTTTTGTTGGCCTGGTCGCGTTTGGCGAGGGCTGGCACAACAACCACCACCAGTTTCCTCTCTCAGCTCGCCATGGGCTGCGTTGGTGGCAGATAGACCTGACCTGGTTACTGCTGCGAGCGATGAACTCGGTCGGCTTGGTTTCCGACCTGAGACTTCCCAAGGAGCTGAGAAGTCCGTAGCCATCCAACTCTGCTGGAAAATGCGAGTCCTACGCGGTACGACGACCTGAAAAATTTGCTCTCCCCGGTTCCCCAAACAACCCGACAAAAGTCCCCCGTCGCGATAAACTCGAGCTTCGAGACAATCGGCAAAGAACATCCGTGAACCTCAGGCTCGAAAAAGGATTTCGGATTGGCGGCTGGGAAGCCGATCCACACAAACTCGTATTAACGCGGGAAGAGACACGAATCAGCCTGGAGCCAGAACTGATGGCAGTGCTCGTGTGTCTGGCCGAGCGGTCGGGGAATGTGGTGACGCGAGACGAGTTCCCCGAAGCGGCGTGGAAAGACCGCCTCGTTTCTGCTGAGGTGTTATCTCAAAACATCTCGCTTCTGCGCTCCAAGCTTGGCGACGACGACCCCGAACCCAGATTCATTGAGACCATCGCGGATGGGGGGTATCGGTTGATCATGCGGGTCGAACCTCGGTTGAGCGTCGAGTCGCAACGATTGTGGATTAAAGTTGTTGGTGTAATGCTCGTCTTGATCGCCATCATTTTGTTCTGGTCCTAGCCTGGTGGGAAGCAAAACGGCGTGTCCACCGATTGACAGGCAAACGCGCTGAAGATCTCCCCGTCGAGTTCTTCGTAAACCGTCGGGTTATTCGGAATCGACTGCAATATGAACTCATCCACTCCGGCATCGAGGAAGTCGCCGACGCGGTCGATGACGTAAGCGAGGAATCCGATCATCTTCCAGTCCTCACCGCCGCGCAGTCCCTTCGCCTTATCCTCATCCCGAACGATGCGGATCGCTGTGTACGGTTTTCTGGATGGTCGCACGATCACGGTTCAAGGTTTCGCCATTCCTAAACGTCCGCGGTCTCAACGACGCGTACCGTTCCGGCATTGCCGTCCACTTCCACCGTCTGGCCGTCGTGAAGAAGCGTAGTGATGTCGGATATGCCCACCACGCAGGGCTTTCCGTATTCGCGTGCCACCAGCGCACCGTGCTGCAACTCACCGCCGATCTCGAGTAACACCGCGGCAGCATTGATGAAAAGAGGTGTCCATCCCGGATCCGTGGTAACGGCAACCAGTATGTCGCCGGCCAGAACATCCTTCTCGAATGGGTCGTTCAGCACTTTGACAGGTCCGCGTACGACTCCCGGCGAGACGCCTGTTCCCGTTAACACCCCATCTTTGTTTTTGCGCTCCGGACGCAGGATCCGGCCGCGCGAATCGATAGCCATCGGGAAGTGGCGAACCTGTGCTTTCAACTTCCGATAAGGTGCGCCCCGAGCCTCCGCGCTGGCGCGGAGATCAAAATCCTCATCCTGCGTCCCGCGGTCGATGTCGGCCATGGTCAAATCAAAAATCTGTTCCCTCGAGTCCAGGCGACCGGCCGCTATAAAGTCGTCCGCCGAGCGTAATAGACGTTTTCGTATCCGCTCGTTCACCTGCATCATGTGGTGTTTGATCAACTCCCGTGATCCCGAATAGCGCAAGATGTTCTGGTAAGCATGAGACAAACGTTTACGCTTGCCCCCGGGTAACATCGTCAAGAGTTTCTGGTACGCGCTTTCACGCTCTGCGACGAGTTTCCGCTGCATATCGTGGGGATTAAAACTCCCGGAAGAGGTGGCGATCATCGCAATCTGTCGCAGGGCCAACATGGGATCTTCGCCGTAGCCTGGATTGGCAAGTTCCATTTCAAGAGGTCCACGGCAACCGAATTCCTTGATGAACGCATCCCATGTCGCCATGAACGTTTCAGGCAATTCCCGGCTGTTGATTTTTGCCAGCAGCACATCGAGATCGGCAAACTCGCTCGCGGGCAATAAAGTCGAGAGATCGAATATCTTCATACCCATCTGTACCACCTGATCGTCCGGATAGCCCCGGCAGATTGCGTCGGCGAGCGCGACCTGTTCGGGAGATTTCTCATCGATCAAGCGCTTGATTCGCTCTGTCCCCATATAGATGAAATAGATGAGCGCGGGTCCGGTCGACATCATGGAGGTGAGGCCTACCTGCACGTTCCAGTCTCTTACCGCCTCGCCGAGTGATTGGGAATAATCGATTGGCTGGCTGACCCATGTTTCGAACTCCGCCAGCACTTCGGTATAAGTGGCCAGGAAACGTTGGCGCCGCAATGGCTTCAGCACCCATTTGAATATCGTACGCAGCCGCCAGAGAACTCGTGGTAGGTATCGCACCAGCGTGAATATTCGGAACTGCTGAGGTGGCTTGGCAGGCCGATATTGATCCAGATCGCAGGAAAGCAGAATTTCGACCATTAAAGCGTTTGTTGACTCGGCCTGTTTGGCGATTGCCTTACCGCTGCCCATCAGATGCAGGAACATCGAGAGATTTATGTAGGGGCGAGATCCGTGAAAAGGAAACCCGGCTCGATCAAAATCGAATTTGTTTTCTTCAATGCCGAGCATGTAGCCGAACATGAGCCGATAAATCATCATGAAGGTATCGAGCGTGATCGCCGAGATGGGGCCGCTGATTGTCAAGCCATCGGTTAACGCGACATCCATGTACAGGGATCTTGGCGCGCCGGGCTTACTCTGCAGTTCTTTGGCCAGCGGGATGAAGGCGGTAATCGGTCGGGCTTGCAGAACATGAAGCTCGCCTTCGCAGATCGCCCATTCCACATCGACGGGTTCCTCATAGAGCGCTTCGATGCGCTTCACGGTTTCCGTCAACTCGTCAATCTGCTCGGCGTCCAGACAGGTCTCGGTGGGACCGTCCCCACCCTTGTCACCGGGACGGTTCTCGATCACCGTGCCCGTGACCTTGTTCACCACCACGGTGTCGGGCGTAATCTCGCCAGAGACCAGCGCTTCGCCTAACCCCCAGCTTGCATTGATCAATACTTCATCGAAGTCGTTGGTGAGCGGGTTCAAAGAGAACGCAACGCCGGAAATGGCGCTATCCAGCTGGCACTGAATGACCACCGCAATGGCTGGTGAGAGGTTCACGAATTGCATCTGGCGCTTATAAAGCAGCACGCGGGCGTCGAGACAGGATCGGAAACAGGTACGCACGGCGGAATCGAGGGTCTCCGGCGTGACGTTCAACACCGTTTCGTACATACCCGCAAAGGAAGCACCTGCCAGATCTTCCTCGGGCGAAGATGAGCGTACGGCGAATTTTCCATTGTCGAGTTCGGTTCGGATCTCCTCGAGGACGGCCCGCTGCTCGGTATCAAACGACAAATTGGCCGCGAACTGTTTGATCTCTTCACAAGCGTGCGCAAGATGTTCGCGTTCGTCAGGATTTGGAACGCGTGTGCGACTGGTGGTAACCATCGCGATGATCGTGCGCCACAACTCGCTGGACTCGATCTGCCAGATCCAGGGCGCAAAAAACGCGGTCGTCAGCACGTTTCCTTCGGGAACCCGGAAGCCGCCCTGATTAAGGCGGATTAACGATGCGGCTTTACCGCCTACTTCCAGGACGTGTGGTGCGTCGGTCGTTGACAGGCGTGTGCGCACGCTCGAACTCCCTTGTTAAGCAGCACCTTCATAGAAGGACGGAAGGTGCGATTCTCGTTTTCGAGAAATCTAAAAATCCCTGAGGTGAGCGGTTTCATTCAAGCTGACGATGTTGCGCTCCCCGGTGCCCGCACACAGAAACCGATGAACGCTGGTGTAAACAGGTTCAAAAAACATGCGAGTCGTGATCCCGAGGACGTGGCTCGCCCAGGCGTTGATCACTCCGCCATGACAGAACACCACCGCGGTCTGACTCTTGTGTGAACCGATGATCTCTTCCATGGCGCCAACAACGGTGGTGCCGAATGCGTCCAGGCCGAGCTCCGATTCGCTTGCGAAGTCGGTGGCGAGGGCCTGCCAGGCTTCATAGTCCTCTTGTTTAAGTTGCTCCACGGGAATGTAGCTCGACGCTTCCCGCCCGAACTCTTCGAGACCATCGCGGATCACGGCCGCATTACCAGTCAGTTCAACATAGGGGTCGGCCGTTTGTCGGGCGCGAGCCATGGGGCTCGAATACACCGCATCGATACTTACCGGGCCAAGCCAGTTGGCCACGAGCGTTGCCTGGTGGTGACCCGTGTCTGAAAGCGGTGGGTCCGCCCGGCCGTTTTCGAGCTCCTGGCGTTCGGGCAGACCGTGGCGTATCAGAATCAGCTCCATGGGGTTCAGGCAGTCAGACGGCGTCGCTCGAAATCAAGGCGTCCCGCTTTTCTGCTTCCAGCAACCGGGCTCCTTTGAGGATGCCAGGCATGGCGTAATTGCCTTCATGGCACGCGTACTCGTAGACTTTTTGATCGCTCTTACGCCAGATGTACTCCCCGGTCCAGGGCTCCTCCCACACCGAGGGGTCTTCCACGGTAAACGTGTAGTTCAGATTGCCGTCGTCATTTTTGGAAAATCGCTCGACGACATGTGCGTTTACCGATCCCAAACGTCCCGGGCGGGACAGAGGATGGAAGTTGGTCGTGTCGATGACGAGGGTGTCACCTTCCCACCAGCCGATGGAGTCGCCCAGCCACTTGGTCACATTCCCCGGCGGATGTTCCGAATTCATGCGCACGATGCGGGCGTCGTGCACCATCTCGATGAGAATCATCACATGATCATCGGTCTGCACGATTCGTTTGAAGTTGTTGTAGGCGCTCGGAAACGTGGGTGCCGCGCCGGTGAACCCCAGCAGGCAACGTTCGGCGGTATGGCGCTGCTCCATATTGTCGTAGGGCCCCGGGCCTTCCTGATCGAGCCACCAGGCCGTGCCATCGTTTTCGCGGCGGAAACCCGCGAATAATTTCGCCAGCCGCGCAGTTCCCATATCGGTCATCGGGGGCATCCGGCCGTTTTTCGGCTCGACGATGATCGAGGTTCGGAATTTGCCACCAACGCTGAAGGTATCGGTGCCAACATCCAGCCAGAAGTTGTTGTAGCCACCCACGTTACCGGCGGCGCCCGGTGAGCCGTCGCCGCCATCGGGTGGCGCTTCGCGGTTGGGGTCGCTGACCTGGGATCTCTCACTGACACGATCCTGTTGGCGCTTGACGATCTCATCAGCCTCGTCCTTGGTGAGATACAGGTTGTCACCAAAATCTTCAGGTCGTTCCAGCGGCGTGAGGGTGGCCACATCGTATGTACCGGAGAAGTCCGGTTTACCGGATGCAGTTCTCTTGATTCCCGCTTCCGCGACAAGAGCGGCTGCTAGAGCCAGCACGAAGCCGGTAATGAGAAGGGTGTTGAACTTTCTGTTGTCGGGGCGGACCGAGCGCATGGCATATCCTCCGTCTAACGAGCGAGCTGCCGCAAACATCCGGATGCTCACTTCGACATTGTGAGTAGGTCGGTCGATATTAACAGTATCTCAACGATGTCGTGCATTTTCGCAAACGCCTATGTGTGCGGCGCCGTGTATTTTCGTCAAGATTTGCAGTCGCTATCGAAAGGCCCCGCACCTGCTTTCAACCTGGGTTGCGAGTGAGGGAACCTCCAAAGCGTCCTGAACGACTTCGCCGGTGTGGCTGGCGTCCTTGCATGACTTGTGCGGCGCTACCGGATAACCACACGCGGTCGCCGCGCACCGCAACAACTTCACGGTGTAGCACTATAAATCGCGACAGCGCGCGGTCCGCAACTGGCGAAATTATCAAAGTAGCCATTCGGGCGGTAGCGAAGATCACGACCAACCCTTTGAATGCCTGATCGTAGTCGAATGGTGGAACCCATTAAAGATGATCCGCGCTTTGCTGAAATGCTTGAACCCTTGGATTCCAGGGTAACGCATAGCGAACGATATATGCGTACTCATCCTCTTTGGTAAGGAGGTCAATCGTTCAGTTTGTTTGTAGTGCCGGGCATCGCGGGATGTGTTGCGAAGAACAGTCGACAGGTTGTCACGGGACTTTCAACAGGAGGGGGAAAGCTGCTTTAGATAAAGCGGCTGGATAGTCGATCGAAGTTTTTCCCGGCATCCGCTTCGATGATATCGCCGTGGGTTACAATAATTCGATCGAACTCCCACTGCTTGATGCGCTGTAATGATTCTCTGAACCCGGTTTTGTCTTTGTGGAGGAAACCCAGCTTCAGAGGTGGTGCGAGACAGATCCCCTTGAACCCGATCGGGCCAAGCACAAATTTCTGCATGAAGGTTTGCTCCGCGCCCTCATAATTTTGAATGTAGTCGGTGAGGATAAGGGACTTGCTTTTGTTGTGCAGAAAAACAGATTCGTTGAAAAAGCTCACACCAGGCATATAGACCCGCTCGAGATCCTCCGCCCAGATATTGTTGAAATCAGCATCCAGCAACCTGAATCCGTCCGTCAGCTTCAGTTTCTTTGGGATTGCGCTGCTGACGACTAATTCTGCAGACGGAAAGGCGGACACCCACTCCGTCAGAAACAGATTATGGGCGTTGTTCGGGCCAACGAGGTAGCCCACATCACCCAGTTCGGTCGTTTCCCTGACGAGTTCATCGCTGATGGCTGTGGGTGAGTGAACCCACAGTTTTTCGCTCGCCAACCGGACTACCGTCATTCGCAGGCGAAGGCGCCCACCCAGCAGACTCATTTCATCCTCATGAACCCAGATATCTTCTGATATTTTCTGCATTCAAACTTTCCGTTTGCCATTGAGCATTACAGTTCCTGATCTCTAACCTTTCCGGATATATGGCGGAGGTGCGATGCCATCGTAGTCGCAACTCGTCGACCGGGGAATGGCGGTTCGCCAAAACGGCAATTCCTCCGGGGGAATGTCGCTGCGGTCGATGAATTTGTTGACTGATGTATCTCCAGGCGTCGGATGCTTTCGTGACCGGTGTGCAGTCGCCGCAGTGTCTCCAGGGTGCCGTGCGTTTTCGTGGCCGGTTTGCAGTCGCCGCGGAAAGAGTCAAGTAACCCCGCCCCTGCTTTCAAGCAAGGAGGTTGCGGATGATGAATACCGAAAGTCCGGCCTGTATGGTGAATATCATGACGATGGCCCACTTGATCCAAGGCTTCGGACGGATCCGTTGATCCATACGGTTTGATTGCAGATACAGCGTTGCGTAAGTCTGTACCGGCAAG
>JACZXA010000288.1 GCA_022571865.1 Pseudomonadota bacterium | reverse complement strand
TTCACCGACAAGCTCACGCACGTGGATTATCGCGTCTTCGACGATATTTGCTGGAGTCCATAACCCCTCGCAACCGCAGATATCCCTGGCGAACCTCCTGAGGATCTCACTCCCCTGCTGCGTGTGGGTTACCTCAGGGTGAAACTGCACACCGTAGTAACGTTTTTCGCTGCACTCCATGGACGCAATGGCGGCCGATGGGGTACTAGAGGTCACGAAGAAACCCGAAGGAACGTCGACTACCTTGTCACCATGGCTCATCCATACCTGCAACTCCCCTCCAGCCCCGTTGTTGACCGCGCTCAGCAGCTCGCTTTCGGAATTGAGCTGTATGACTGCGTGGCCGAATTCGCGCACGGATGATGCCGCGACCGTTCCGCCGAGCTGTTCCGCCATGGCTTGCATGCCATAACAGATGCCGAGTACGGGAACGCCGAGCTCGAACACGACATCCGGAATTCTCGGGGTGTCGCCTGCAGTGACAGTTTCCGGACCCCCGGAAAGAATGACCCCGTTTGGTGCGAATTTCGAGATAAACGCCGGCGTTACATCGAAGGGATGGATTTCACAGTAAACGCCAGCTTCCCGCACGCTGCGTGCAATGAGCTGCGTATACTGGGCCCCAAAGTCGACGATCAACAATCGCTGATCGTGAATATTGCTCGTATCCATCATGCTCAACTCACCGGATAGTTGGGGGCTTCTTTAGCGATCGTCACATCGTGCACATGACCTTCCACCATGCTCGCATGACTTACCCGCACGAACTCCGGGGTGGTACGCATGGTCTCGATGCTCCCCGAACCCGTATAACCCATCGCGGCGCGCAATCCGCCCATGAGTTGATGCACGATGGGTCCCATGGGGCCGCGGTATGCGACTCGACCTTCGATCCCCTCCGGCACGAGCTTACGCGCATCACTTTCCGGCTCCTGGAAATATCGATCGCTTGAACCATGTGCCTCCGACATGGCTCCCAACGAACCCATGCCCCGGTAAGACTTGTAGGTTCGTCCCTGAAAAAGCTCAACTTCGCCGGGCGCCTCGTCAGTGCCCGCAAGCACGTTACCCACCATGACTACGCTGGCGCCAGCGACAATGGCCTTGGCGATATCGCCGGAAAAACGTACGCCGCCGTCTGCGATCACCGGCACATCTTCTTCGCTGGCGGCGGATACGGCTTCCGATATTGCGGTGATCTGCGGTACACCGATACCCGTAACAACCCGAGTGGTACAGATGGAACCAGGACCAATCCCGACCTTTACCGCGTCGACGCCTGCCGACAGCAGGGCGAGTGCGCCTTCTCGAGTAGCAACGTTGCCGCCGATTACCTGCATGTCTGGGTAGCCCTGCTTGATCCAGCTGATTCTATCCAGCACCGTCTGCGAATGTCCGTGGGCCGTATCGACAACAAGCACGTCAACGCCGGCTTCGACCAGAGCCGCAACGCGTTCATCGGTCTCGACGCTGGTACCAACGCTCGCACCGACCCGCAACTGACCTAGATTGTCTTTACATGCGCTCGGAAACGCCTGTGCCTTGTTGATGTCTTTGACCGTGACCATCCCCTTCAGCTCAAAGCTGTCGTTTGTCAGTAGTACTTTCTCGATACGGTGCTTGTGAAGGATGTCGGTGATCTCGTCAAAGCTCGCGTTTTCATCCGCGGTGAGCAGCTTGTCTTGCGGCGTCATGATGTCGCGCACCTTGACATCGAGGCGCTGCTGAAATCTCACGTCGCGACTGGTGATAATGCCTACCAGGCGATTACCTTCCACCACCGGTACACCGGATATCTTGTGCTCCAGGGTGAGTTCCATCAGCTCCGCAATCGTCTTGTCCGGATGAATGACGATGGGATTACGAATAATGCCACTCTCGTATTTTTTTACCGCGCGCACCTCGCGTGCCTGGGATTCGACCGTCATGTTCTTGTGCACGATGCCTATGCCGCCTTCCTGGGCAAGGGCAATCGCCAGGCGTGCCTCGGTAACCGTATCCATCGCGGAGGACATCAACGGAATACTGAGCCGTATTTCTCTGGTCAGGCGGGTTTCTAATGAAACTTCCGAGGGCAGGACTTGAGAATAGGCGGGAAGGAGGAGTACGTCGTCGAAGGTGAGCGCGTCATTAGCGATACGCAGCATTTGGGACTCCCCAAAACCGAGATTCTAACGATGGATTCGGATCGTGTAAACTTTGAGGAATTAGCGAAATACATAGAGAATTTGCATCGGTATGCAGCTGAACTTCGATGACCACCCCATTTTGACGGTCAGCGCCCTGGCCAGGGAGGCGCGGCTGCTGATAGAACAGCGATTCAATCTGGTCTGGGTGGAAGGCGAACTCTCCAACTTTCGCCAACCGGGTTCCGGACACTGGTACTTCACGCTCAAAGACTCTAGCGCCCAGCTTCGTTGCGCCATGTTCGCGAATCGCAACCGTGGGGTTCGATTCCCGGTGAAAGACGGCTCGCATGTCGTGGTCCGTGGCCGGGTCAGCCTGTATGAAGCTCGCGGCGATTTCCAACTTATCGCAGACCACCTGGAACTCGCCGGGGAAGGCGCATTGCGGGCCGCGTTCGAAGCACTGAAGGATCAATTGGCCGCGGAGGGGCTTTTTGCGACGGAACGAAAAAAACCGCTTCCCGCGTTTCCCCAACACCTGGCGGTAATCTCATCGAGATCCGGTGCCGCACTGCGCGATGTGCTCAGCGTCGTGCAACGTCGTTTCCCAGCACTCGCGGTCACCCTGATACCGGTTGCGGTACAAGGCGAAAATTCCGAATCGGACGTGTTGCAGGCGCTACGCCGTGTTGAGTCATTGGATGTAGATGTCGTCTTACTGACCCGTGGGGGCGGATCTCTCGAAGATCTGTGGACGTTCAACCTCGAAACCGTTGCACGAGCCATCGCGAGCTGCTCTATCCCGGTGGTTTCAGCCATCGGCCATGAAACCGATATCACGGTCGCTGATTTTGTCGCCGACGTTCGCGCGCCCACGCCGTCGGCCGGCGCCGAGTTGATCACCCCGGATCGACGCGAGATTTCCAGCCAGTTCGATGAACGGTTTTCGCGGTTGCTGCGTTCGTTGAACAACGACATCAAACACCGCCATCAGTCGCTCCACGTGTTGCGCGCCCATTTACTGGATCCGCGCCGACGTCTGCAGCAACACATGCAACGCGCGGACGATCTGGATGAGCGGTTGCGGCTCAGTCTGACAAACAAGCTTATCCATGCAAAACAGGAATTGCAGGCACTGCATCGAAATATGCTCATTCTGCGTCCACAGGCAGTGATTCAGGGGCACAAGCGCACGATCAATCGACTAAAAAACACCCTGGGTTCCCTCGTGCGCGGCATCCTCGAGCGACAACGAGTCACGTTGGCCACAATATCCCGCACTCTGCAGGCAGTCAGCCCACTGAGCACACTGAGGCGCGGTTACGCGGTGTTATCCGATGGCGAAGGCACACTGGGAGCAGCGATAAGCTCCATTGGACAAGTTGCAGACAACGACAGGATTACGGCTCATCTTCAAGACGGGTCATTGACGCTCCAGGTAGAAAAAATTGATGCTGACAACCAACTACCCAACGTGACGAAAACAGAAGTCGATGATGAGTAACTTGGTTCGAGTTCTCGTGTATTGCTCGCTAGTCGGCCTGCACACGCTCGCACGCGCGCAAGCAGTGCCTGGTGGCGTGTATACGACAACGCTGCCTGCAAACGTTGTGCGCGTTTCCTACCACGATCGCCCGGTGCTGATTGTCGACGGGCTCGCAATCGTCGGAATAGGCATCAGCACCGATCCGGGAGATCAAAAACTGACGCTTTTCGACCAAGCCGGAAAGACCACCGTGGTTTCGTTCACCATTTTCGCAAAACAGTATCCGGAGCAGCGCCTTAGTATTGCCAATCCACGCATGGTCAATCCGAACGAAGACGATTTAGTACGCATTCGCAGCGAATCAACCAAGATGCAGGCACAGTACCGGCGTTTCTCAAAGGTCGAATCTTCTTTGCGGCCTTTTCTCAAGCCTGCCCAGGGTGTCACCTCAAGTCCTTTCGGCCACCGGCGTATTCTCAACGATCAACCGCGCAACCCACACAGCGGTTTAGATATTGCCGCGGTAGCGGGAGCACCGATAACGGCCCCTACCGCCGCGCTAGTAACACTGACTGGCAATTTCTTCTTCAACGGTAACACGATCTTTCTCGATCACGGACAAGGGCTCATCACCATGTACTGCCACCTGAGTGAACTCAAAGTTGATGAAGGTGACACAGTGGAACGCGGAGACATCATAGGATTGGTTGGGGCAACCGGACGGGCGACAGGACCTCATCTACACTGGTCGGTGAGTTTGAATGGCAACCGGGTGGATCCGGAACAGGTGATTTCGGTGTTAGCGTTGCCGAAGCGGGGTCAGGGTAAAGTGCCAGAGTAACTTGGGCGAAGCGGGGTCAAGAC
>JACZXA010000287.1 GCA_022571865.1 Pseudomonadota bacterium | reverse complement strand
GAACCTAATTAAGATCGAGGTAAAGGGTACTGGCGCCGACGCGGCTAACTTACACGCTGTCACCATGACCTTGAATCAGTATCTGCACAGCCGCCTGCGTTACGAAATTGCTATTGCCGTGATCGTAGCCGTTCTGTTCGCGGCCACCGGTGCCACCACCGAGATCATGGAAAACCTGCGCGAAGGCCTCGCCAGCGACTGGCGAGGCGCATGGGCTAAGGAGTTGTCTTCGGTGTTTGCGGTCGTAGTCCTGGTTCCCGCATTGGCTGCATTCGTCCAACGACCGAACCTTTCCTGGTCGAATCTGCGCTGGCGCATCCT
Source organism: Pseudomonadota bacterium (assembly GCA_022571865.1). Taxonomy (GTDB): domain Bacteria; phylum Pseudomonadota; class Gammaproteobacteria; order Pseudomonadales; family Azotimanducaceae; genus SMWK01. The sequence continues at coordinate 4,162 of JACZXA010000287.1, read as the reverse complement.
GTGGCATCTGCCGGTATTTTTGTCTTTTTCACTGCTGCACATCGCCCTCTTTTCTGCTCTGCGCACAACGATGTGGGCGAGCGTGGGCGAGACCTATCGGTTCGGTTCCATCGGCTGGGAGTTGTCGTTTGAGATGCGCAAAGATCTACTCGTCTACATCGGAATTATCGCCAGCCTCTACAGCTACCGTTTCATTCTCACGCGACTTCAAGGCGGGGCGCGATTTCTTACTTCCGTTCCCGCCACCACCCAACCGAACACCTACAAGAACCAGTTCCTGGTGAAAATGCTGAACCGGGAATATCTGGTGAGAGTCGATGAGATCAACTGGATCAGTTCCGCCAGTAACTATGTACTCATGAACTGCGGAGAACGGAGCTATCCAATGCGTTTCACGTTATCCGGCCTGGCCGACGTTCTGGATCCTCGAGTATTCATGCGCGTGCACCGCACGGCCATCGTCAATCTGTCGCGGATTACCTCCCTCAACGAACGAGGCGAACTCAACCTCGAATTGTCAACGGGTGAACGTGTGCCGGTGAGCAGAACCTATCTGGCGGAGTTGAAGAAAGCATCGTCACACCCGTCGGGTCCCCTCGACTGTAACGAGCACACGGAGTTTGGCGCCCGGCCTCTTCGCGTTGTTCGATTAACCTGATCCGTTTCGCCCCACATACACCCGGTTCGTCCCAAATTTCGCCCCTTGGCCAACTTTTTCTATCACCTTGCCGACAAATCTCTAGTCTGGCGCCGTCAAACGCATTGCTGGAGCAAACGTAAAATGATCGTCAACTGCTTGAAAATGACCTTCCTGTCAATCTGGGCAATCCTCATCGCACCATCTGCTCATGGGTGGGAGCGTTATGGCGGTGACGGTGGTCGCCAATTCACCGAACTCGACCAGATCAACCATGACAACGTCCATCGACTCGGTGAAGCCTGGGTATTTCGCACCGGAGATCTGAATCAGGACTTCGCCCGCAAAGGACATTCATTTCAGGCGACCCCGATTTTCTGGAACGGCATGCTGTACATCAGCACCAGCGCAAACTGGGTCATCGCGGTAAACGCGGCGACCGGAGAAGAAATCTGGCGTTTCGATCCTGAACTGCCAAAGGACATCGGTTACTCCGAGAGCGCATCTCGCGGGGTGAGCCTATGGCATGGCGACAGTGCCGTGTGTCCGTCGCGGATTTTCATCGGCACGCTGGTAGGAGAGATGTACGCCCTGGATGCGATTACCGGATACCCCTGCGACGATTTTGGCGACCAGGGAAGGGTGGATCTGAGCATAGGCGTGGGCGACGTCGATATCGGCGACTATTCGATTACCTCGCCTCCCGCCGTAATTGGCGATCAGATTATCGTCGGCTCGGCCATTGGCGGTAACCGTGCCGTACGATCCGAGCGCGGCATCGTGCGCGCGATGGATGCGAGATCCGGAGAAATTCGCTGGGTCTGGGATCCCATACCGCGTAGCGAAGCAGATCCCGCCCATGGAACCTGGGAGGGAGAAAGTGCGGCGATCACCGGGTCTGCAAACGCCTGGGCTCCGCTGTCCGTCGACGCGGCCCGGGATCTGGTTTTTGTGCCAACTTCCTCGCCAAGCCCCGACTTCTACGGTGGCGAGCGATTGGGGGACAATCGCTACGCCAACTCGCTGGTTGCCCTGAACGCGACGACCGGCCAGGTCGTGTGGCATCAGCAACTCGTTCACCACGACGTGTGGGACTACGACACGCCCTCGCAACCGACGTTGACGGAGTTGCAGATTGACGGGGCCGCCGTGCCCGCCGTTGTGATCGTTACCAAAACCGGCATGATTTACGCCTATCATCGTGAAACCGGCGCGCCGCTATTCGAGGTAATCGAACGCGAAGTACCCGCGAGCGACGTGCCCGGAGAACGACTGTCTCCCACGCAGCCATTTTCAGCCATTCCGCCACTGGCCGGTCACAACAAACTGACCGCCGACGATGCCTTTGGAGTTGTCTGGTTCGATGCGCGTGCCTGCGCCAGAATTCTCGAGAGCTTTCGCTCAGAAGGCATTTTCACCCCCCCGTCGCTACAGGGTTCCATCCAGAGTCCAAGTTATGCGGGCGGATCAAACTGGGGGGGTGTTGCCATCGACACGGCGCGCCAGATCGCAGTGACCTTCATCAATCAGATTCCCGCTCTGGTGCGGCTCATTCCCCGGGACGATCTCGAGCGCATTCGCGCAACCGGGGAGCTGGATGGCTGGGGCATCTCACGACAGAGGGGTACCCCGTACTTCATGGCTCGACGTATATTCCTCTCCCCCCTGGGCTTGCCCTGTACCCAACCACCCTGGGGGAAACTGGTGGCCGTGGATCTCGCCGCGGAAGAAATCCTCTGGGACATACCGCTCGGCACAATCGCCGACATCGCTCCGGCACCCGTGCCCAACTTCGAATGGGGTGTACCCGGCATGGGTGGACCGCTGTTGACCAGGTCGGGACTGATCGTGATTGGTGCCGCTGCCGAACACGCAATTCGTGTATTTGATACCCGAACCGGTGCAAAACTGTGGGAACAGAGACTACCGGCGGCCGCCATGGCAACGCCGATGAGTTACGAAGTCGATGGTGTGCAGTACATTGCGGTCGCAGCCGGAGGTCATGATCAACTGGGCCTGGAACCGGGCGACTACCTGATCGCCTTCCGTCTCCTTGGTCCGTAGGGGGGAGCGGTTTATCCAGGCGCAAAACGGGGGTCAGGTTACAACCTGACTCCCATGCAACCCGACACCCTGGTCGCCGGGAAAAGGGTTCGCATTCAAGGTTGTTGTCCTTGAAATCGGTTGGGTTTCATGTTCAAACCGCCGAGTCGTACTGCAAACTCATCGAACGCTTTTCTTGGCGCCCCTCGCCAACGAAGGTCATCGAAGGATTCGTTGATTTCTACATCGTCGCGTAGCGTCGCCAGTTTTTTATACAAACCCACTTCCTCCCGGAGGCTCGCAAGCGTTGCAGCCAGGCGCGGGGCACCACGCACCTTCACATCCCACAGATCGGGATCGATCGGGATTTTCTCCACCGAGCCAAAACGATTGAGCAACGTAGCGGCGGTTTTCGCCCCAAAGCCGGGTATCCCCGGGATGCCGTCCGCGGTGTCACCCACCAGCGCAAGCCAATCCGGAATATTGGCCGGGGCAACACCGTTACGCTCCCGGACGCCATCTGCGTCGATGACCCGTTCGCGCATTCGGTCCACCTGCACGACTCGAGTATCGACAACACACTGACCAAAATCTTTGTCAGGGGACATGATGCGTATCTGATCCACATCCTGGCTGTATTGAAGTGCTGCGGTTGCAAGCGCATCGTCCGCTTCGAATTCATTCATCGACCAGACCACGATACCCAGTGCGCGCACCGCTTCTTCTACGAGATCCATCTGATCGACGAGCACCTGTTCCATGCCCTCCCCGGTTTTGTAACCGTCGAACATGCTATTGCGAAACGATTCAATGGGATTGTCAAAAGCAACCGCAATGTGGGTCACTCGTTCCGTACGGTCACCAAGCAGCCCCAACAGGGAACTCATGACCCCGGCGGTGCCTTTTACGTCTTGCCCGTCGCTCGCAAACTTGCTCGGTCGCTTCGAGTAATGAGCACGAAACAGTTCATACGTACCATCGACGATGTGTAAACGTTTCAGGGCAGGCCTCTGGCTTGAAAATATTCCTTCATATCCCAATCCGGCCAACGCGTCTGCGTGAGCCGCAAGGTACGTTCGCTCCAGAACCGATCTCCTGGCAGAGGCACGCCTAAACAGGCAAGTTGATCGGGGTTGGCGTGATTGAAAATGAGATGCCAGGGACGGTCGGCGGCCGATTTGCCAGGTATGAAAGCCAATCATGTCGTTGCCGGCCGTCTTGTAACCCGCGGTCAGGGTGAAACGGTAACCCTGAGGTGCGCTCAGGTTGGTACCGCGATGAAAGGTGTCGATGCCATGCGCAAAGAGCGCACCGGCCGGAGAAGCCGCCGAGCGCCTTGCAGCAACTCGCGACCGCACGCTCGCTGTAGAAGGATGACGACGGGCGGCGGGGCTGGCGCCGCACTTTCTTCCCGGCATGGACCGGGGCCTCCCGCCGTGATTCATCGCTGCGCCGGCCGCCACTGCACATTGTGGCTTCGGC
>JACZXA010000099.1 GCA_022571865.1 Pseudomonadota bacterium | reverse complement strand
GGGGTTCGTGGGGGTCTTGACCGAGGGACGTGTCCTGGCGCCACGGCCAATGATTGGAGTTGATGAGCAGCAGGTCCGGGTCACCATCGTTGTCGTAGTCGAAGAATGCGACGCCTCCTCCCATGGTCTCGGGAAGGAGGCGATCGCCATAGGCACCTGTTTCATGCAGGAAGTCGATACCGGACGCGCGGGTGATGTCGGTGAAAGGTAACGCCGGGGGCGCCAACGGTTCGGTTGCAGAGGCGCGTGGCCCGGGCACCTCGTGTTCGGCAATTTCGATCGTCTCCGGACCCAAACGGGATTGCCAGATGAGCACGCCGATCACCACCACACTGATGATGCCGAATAGGCTCAGCGAGCCCCACAATGCCCGGCGCATACGGGCAACGCCGGCTGCCTCGCTCATGGATCAGCACTCAACCCGTACGCACCCTGGCGTTGCAGGTCGTAGATCACCACTGACTCAGAGGCATGGTTGGCAGCGGCATCCCGGCGACGGGCGGCCGCAACGGCATGGTCGTGCGCGTTGTCGTCGCGGCGATAGATTTCATGTTGTGCCCGGTGATGTTCTGCCAGCGTGTTCTCGCCCAACCGGGTATGGACCTGGGCAAGGCCGTAGTGGGCGGTCAGGTTCTCGGGGTCGAGGCTGAGTACCTCATTGAATTGTGCCGCCGATGAGCGTAACCGGTCCGATTCTTCGGCAGTCGAACTGGCGAGCTTCGCCCGTTCGAACAAAGCTTGCGCCAGCTTGTTGCGCAACCGGTAGTCAAACGAGAAGTCGAAACCACGGCGACGCGCTTCCGTGAAACGCGTTTCCACAAGCGCGGTGAAGGCGACGATCGCCGCGTCGATCTCGCCGTTCTGAAGATCCACCAGACCGCTGAACCAGGTAACCGACCAGGGATAAGCGCCATCGGTGGACGCCTGCAACAAAGCATCTCTAGCCTCCACGAGACGTCCTTCACGAATCAGCACACGCGCAAGATTCAGCTCCCCCTCCGCCCGTCCGAGGTCTGCTACGACTCGAAATGTTTCTTCCGCCTGGCGCAGTTCGCCGCGGTCGGGTTTGCGCAACAATCCAATGCCATAGTCGTTCCAGCGTTCCCAGACGGGTATGTCCGGAGCAGACGTGGATGTGCCGGTTCCTTGTACGGGAAAAGTAATCTTGTCCGAGGCGATGGTGATGATGGGCAAGTTGTTCCTGGTGAATGCCTCCCCCTGAAAACTCCGCAGGTAGGTGGTGTCGAACTTCCGGTAACGCAGGCTCACAGATACGTGCACCGGCGCGGTGGCGGATTGCGGGACGCTGAACTGGTAATGGACGACGTCAGCAGCGCCCGGTGGGATCTGGTGGTCGTAGAGTTTGGTGAAGATGTCTTCGGCATTGCGGCGGTCTATCCGATTACCTTCGCGGTCGAGCACGTAAGCGTTGACGAAGTGTGACCAGGGATCCACCTCACCATCTACGGCCGCGAGTCCGCCGCTGCGGCCTATGATCTCATCGCCGCTGCGCACCGAAACGTCCAGCCAGACCTCGTTGGAATCGGCCGTTCCTTCGGTGAACAGGTGGCCGACCTTCAGCGACCGAACGACGATGTCGAGTAGGTAGGTATTGCCGGGTGTCAAGGCTGGTATTTCGGGGCGCAGCGGGGCAATCACGGGAGCATCGATGGCCGTTCCGGCACGAATGGCGAACAGATCCACCCTGAGCGCGCCTTCGAGCATCGCTCGATGTGCCTCATTCACCTCTTTCGGCAAGTCGAGCAACTGCGCCAGGGCAGTGTTTGCACCCGGAAAATGATGCCCGTGTACGGTCAACGTCCCGCTAGCGTCGTTCGGGCGCGCGGCGAAATCGAGCGAGGCGGTGAGCGGCATGTGACACTCACTGCAGCGAGACACGCTTTTAGCGGGGTAATAGAAGCTCTGCACACCGTGGCCCGAAACGCCGCTCAAGAGAAAGGAATCGTAGTGATTCTGGCCGCGTAACCAACGGTACTGGTTGAGTTCCACTGGCAGATGGACCTTGTGACAGGTGCCACAGAATTCCGAGGTCCGGTGCAAAGGCTTCATGAAGGTGCGTTTGTGAAAAGCGGGTTTGCCTTTGATCAGCAGACCGTTGACCCAGGCGAGAATTGGGTTTTCGGAAAACGCGAACGGATAGTGAACGGGCGCGGCAATGACGTAGTCGGAGTTGCCGCGCGGACTGCCCAGATGTTCGATGGCATGGCAGGCGACGCAAGTGATCCCCGCGTTTGCGGTCGGGTGGTTCTGGTCATCGAAATCAGGGTCGTCGAAGGCGCCGCTGAACAGTGGGACGGGATCATGGCAGCCTGCGCAGAACCGGGCGGCTTTGACGTTGCCATCGCGCTCCAACGCAACACGACGCGTGTTGCGAACCGAAAACAGATAAGCCGGATTGTTGAAAGACGCAAAGCGGTGGGCGCTGTACTGCCACTGTGCGTGGATGTCGCCATGACATCGAGCGCAATAGTCTTCGCGCATGAGGTCCTCGGGCGCAATTGCCCGACCCGTTGAGGTGCGTGCCAGCGACGGCAGGAATTCTGGCTCGCCGGTGGGTCTCGCGTCGCGGGGTTCGGCGAGCCACACACCAGCGAAGCTGAGGATGAGACTGATCGCCGCGATGCTGCCTCCAACGCGCCAGCGCACGGGTTGGCCCGCGAGGCGATGCAGCACAAATAGCCAACCCACCAGAAGGGGGGTAACGATGTGTAGCCAGTAGGTGACTTCACGGGCGAAAGGGTGGCGCAGTTCGCCGATGGGTATGCCGCGCGTCAGGGCGATGCCGGATCCAAGCAGCAAAAGCACCGTAGTAAAGAGGATGAGGCCGAGACGCACCGCGAGTCGATTCGGCTGATCGAAGGCGCGACGCAGGTGGAGAATTGCATAAACGATCGCCGGTATGACAATGACGAAGCCGAGTGCCAGATGGACGAGGAACGCAAACTGGTACACCTCCCCTTCGAGGTTCACGTCGTCGAGCCATTGCAGGAATGTGATGGCACCGAGGTAAACTGAATCCACCACCAGGATCGCGAACAACACGAGTACGACCAGGAGCAATTTGCGCATGCCCGGTCCCACAACATCCGGGTTTCGCCCAACGATCATGGACAAGCTCCGTTGGTAACCCTGTTGGTCAATGGTGTCCTCAGGGTTAGCCCCCCGATTGATAACGCACGTTGTAACGTTCGTGCAGGTCCCGACGGCGGTCGACGTCTTGCTGCGTTGCGGTGCCCCTGGTTGGTAGCGGCCCAACGGTATCACCATTGAGGGTATAGAGGTCCATGTCCTTGGCCCAGCCATGTCCTTCGACCACTATTCGTCGATGATGTCCTTCCCGGGGAGCCGCAAGCGCTTCGAATTCCAGATGCACTTCCTCGCCTGACCCGACGATGACGACGGCATCATCCACCTGAGCCAGCAACGGGGTAACCGGCCCGAGGCGCGTATAAACACCCGGGAGATAACGTGCGTCCCAGAACGGTTGGCGGTTTTGGTAGTCGTAGTCCGGACGACGTTGTGGTCCCGTAGTACGGTGCGGAAATCCTGTTTTTGCGAGCTGCGCACTTTTTAGCGGGATCATTTGCGTCGACACCGCGCTGGGGGTTTCCTCTAGTGCGATGAAGATCTGATCCCAATAAACCTCCAGGTTGCCGGTCAACCGCAAAGCCGTCGTCAGGGCGGGGAGGTGGTTCAGAGGCAGCGACATCGAACGAGGCATGCCAGCGGGATAGCCGAAACTTTCGTAAACGGTCACCCATTGCCCATCTTCGCCGCGGGCAGACAAGGTGGGTGGATCGAACGTCGCTTCGGCTTGCCAGGCCGCAAACACTGTTTGCGAGTAGGGGTATTCCAGCCAGCCATTGGCGATGAGCACGGGATGTGCGCCCTCGGGATTCAGGGGTTCGGCGAACTCCAGTTCCAGTACGTGCTCCGAATTGGTGCGGCCGATGAATCTTACATCCAGATCCGGCAAAGGCGGTGCCCGTCCGTCGATGTTGCGCAACTGCTCGCTTATGTCTTCACCGTTCTGGTCGAAAGCTCGAAGGATGGGAATCGTATTGCGGTAGAAGATTGCTCTGCCGGACACCGCTGGATACCCCGTAGACATGCGCTCGTCCATCACCATGTCCCAGCCGTCAGGCAAGTCGTAAATGCGCAGACGCACCGCATCCAGGTAGGCGTTTTCTTCCATGGGCTCGGTAATTTTCAGTAGATAGTGACCATCGCGCGCAACCAGTGAACCCGCCGGGAGCAGCAGATTTTCCCAGGGTCTGGGGGTGCTGGCGAGCCCCGGCTCGACGAAAAACCCGAGTCCGCCGACGCCGAGGATGTCGCTGACAAAACCGTAATCCGATCCGTTCCATGCGAACAATACGGGACAACTGGATAATTGCCGCTGCGTCTCCTCGATGTGATGGACCCTGGCCGGTTGCAGAGCCAACTCGGTCTGAAACACGCCGTCCGACCAGTTGATGGCGACGTAATCCGCTTGCGGCCTCCCGCCCAGACCCATCAACAACGGTTGCAGACTCTGACCGGGTCCGGAGTGCACGTCGAATTTGCTGGCAATGGTCCACCGATCCAGAACGCGCAGCGCAATCTGCGTGCCGATACCCGAACGGTTGGAACGCATCGTGTTGGCGCCCTTTTGCTTACCGGAGAACGTGAGGCCCAGGAAGTCATGCCTGCCGGGGCCGGGCCGCCAGAGGCGCAAGCCCCCGTTGATGGGAGCAATGAGCGACGGACCTCGCGTTGCGTCGTCGGACAGGACGATCGCAGCACCCACGCCCACGGCCGACAAGGGAAGCAATCGTTCCGATACGCCGCCTGACAACAGGCGTATGCCGGTATTGTCGCCCACCAGAAGATCTTGCACGCCGTCACCGTCGAAGTCCTGAACAGCAAGGTAGGCACCCTGGGCCTCTACGTCGATTAACGACTCGATTGTCCAGTTCCCAGCAGGTGAACGGAAAATCTTGACCAGTTTGCCCGCTCTCGCAATACCGTAGATCTCGGGAGAACCGTCGGCATCGAGATCGCCGAAAACCGCCGCGGTCAATGCGGTTTCAGCGAGCACCGCCAGGTCTTCAGCAGGTTCGTAGCGCCACAGTCGATCATTGGTCCATACCGCATTGGGGGGTTCGGTATTGAGCGTGACAAGATCTACGTCCCGATCACCGTCAAAGTCCGCAGCGAGAAACTGCAGCGCCGAACCGGAGTTCTCGAGGTGTCCGGCTGCCATCAGGCGACGAAACGACCCGTCGAGATTGTTGCTGAACAGTTCATCGGCACCGGATGCGTTGGCTACGTAGATATCCAGGTCGCCATCATGGTCGGCGTCCAGTACGCCACCATCGACGCAAGTTCCCGCATCATTGACGCCTGCTTCACTTGCGACTTCAACCCACTCATCAAGGCGCAAAGACCAGAGTTGGTTTGGCCCCGTGTTACACAGGTAAACGTCCAGTTCACCGTCATTGTCGATATCGCCCCAGAACGCGGCATTCACATTCTCGAGTCCCGCCAGCGGGTGATCGGAAACGTCATCGAAGCCATCGTCGGCATTGCGCAACAACACTCTCGTTGTATCTTGGCCGGTAACGAAAATATCCAGCCTACCGTCGCTGTTGATGTCGACGGCGGTCAGGCGAGCCGCTGGGGTAACACCGGCCAGGTCCAGATCGACGGGCGCTGCGAACAATTCACCAGCGGGGATGGTTGGCGGGGGGCTTGATGAAGTACCGATGGCCAGCGCAGCCGCCTTTGGGCCCATTCGAGTGTATTTGAACTCGGCGAGCCGGGCGCGCGGATTGTTGTTCAAGCGTTCAAACTGTTCGAGCATCACGAGGGCTTCGTCCTCGCGATCGAGACGGCGCAGCGCCAGCGAAGCGCCGTAGTACGCGCTGCGCAAGTACGGGTCGACATCGATCGCGTGTTGATACGACATGAGCGCGCGTGGAAGCTCGGAAATCTGAATGAGGTTCTGCGCGAGAAACAGCGATGCGTAAGCGTCATTCGGGTCTGCGGCAATCACCCGCTCGAGGTGTGCGTTGGACGCTTCGACCTCACCCTGGTAGAGGTGTAACAAGCCAGCAAGGTAATGAGCGCGTAGATGGTTCTTATCTATTGCAAGCACCTCATAGAGCATCGAGAGCGCTTGGGTGACGTCGCCTTCTTCGTCGCGGTTTAAAGTGGCGATAGCCAGGTTGACGCGAGCGTCCGTGGAGGTGGGGTTCGCATCAACGAGTTGGGTGAACGCATCGACCGCTTGCGCGTAATCGAACGAACCCATTAGGGCAACGCCGCGGTTGTTCAGCGATATGTGTTCGTCCGTCAAGGCTGCATCGTCGCCGCAGCCGGGGAGCGCAAGCAACAATAATCCTGCGATTGCCGAGATCCACCATGGCAATGATGCCATGGTGCGGGTAGACCTAGTCATGAGATTGCAACTTGGTTTTAGCATCTCTGATACGACGCTTCAGAGTATCTGGGTTGATGTCTCCGTCGGAAGCCTGGAGCCGTTCGACGTTCAGATACTCGTACAGGCTGCTTCTTGTGTGCGCTCGTGTGTCATGCCCCAGTCGCCGGTCGCGTTCGTGTCTCAAAGCCGCGATGTCGATGGGCGCGACAACGACTTTTTCTCCAGGACCCGGCTCCACCTGAGCGAGAATTCGACCATCGTAATCGACCACCATGCTACCGCCCGGCCAGCTGAACGGTGGATAGTTCTGCATCGATGCGCCCTGGTTGGCCGCGATCACGTAGGTTGTGTTCTCGAGCGCACGCGTGCGGTTGATGAGCGTCCACCAGTCCATGGGATCTGTGGCGCCCCAGGGATTCATATAGGCTGAAATACGCACCATAATTTCGGCCCCGCGGAACGCCAGTTCGCGAATCGTCTCCGGGAACAACCAGTCATAACAGGTGGCCACTGCGATCCGGCCGAGCTCCGTGTCGGCCACCGGAAAAACATCTTCGTCATAACCGGCAACGTCGTGGGGGCTCGAATGCAGCTCCCATGGAATCCAGGGGTTGACCTTGCGATAACGGCTGAGTATGCCATCGGGACCGATCAAAACGGTCGTGTTGAAGAGGTGTTCCGGATACGCGTCATCCACTTCGATGAAAGAACCGGTTTGGATGTAACACCCGAGTGACTTGGCCAGATCGTGATAGCGTTGAGTGTGTTCGTTGGGGATCGGCACCGCGAGCTTGTCCCTGAGCTCCGCAACCGTCGCGTACACGGGAACGGCGTGGGCAAATTCCGGGAAAGCGAGCAGACGTACGTCGAAAAACGGTTCGTATCCGGTGACCGTCTGTGTGACGATCTCACACATCCGCTCGACTCTCGAGGCGATGTCCCTACGTGTTTCGGCAGCGGGAAAATCCGTCTGGCAGGCGGCGGCGTAGAACAACTCAGGCATAACTGACCAATCTACCGCTCGGATTGGACAAGAACAAGAAGAAGGTGCCGCGAGAAGAAGGTGCCGTGCGTAATCGTTGATGTTTCGTATCACGAAACGTCAACGATTACGCACGGCACCTTAGTACTAGTACACTCACCAACCAATAGACCGCAAGGACCGATGTGCCGAAAAGAATTGCCGTTGTCACCACCTCGCGCGCTGACTACGGTCATCTCTATTGGCCGATGCGAGAGATTGAAGAACACCCAGAGTTATCGCTCGATCTCATTGTAACGGGCGCGCACCTGTCGCCGACATTTGGCCACACGGTGGATGTCATCGAGGCGGATGGTTTCGAGATTCGGGCGCGAGTCGAGTGCCTGGATCCCGAAGATTCCGATGCCGGTATGGCTCGCACGATTGGCGTCGCCACAACCGGGTTGACGAAGGTCCTCGCCCAGCTCAGGCCGGACATCCTGTTGCTGATTGCAGATCGTTATGAGATGTTGGCACCGGCGTCTGTCGCGCTTGCGTTGCGGATTCCAATCGCTCACATCGAAGGCGGCGACATCAGTGAAGGTGCCATAGACGATGCAGTGCGCAACGCCTTGACCAAAATGGCGCACTTGCATTTCACCCCGACGGAGCCGGCTCGACAGCGCGTGCTGGCGATGGGTGAGGAATCCTGGCGGGTGGTGTGTTCCGGGGCTCCGTCGCTGGATCATCTTCGCCTCAGCACAAGGCCTGACCTTGGCAGGCTCGAGGCAACGCTTGCACAGACCCTGTCGGATCAGTTGTGTGTGGTGGCTTATCACCCGGTTACGCTGCAGCAGGATACGACCCTGGAAGCGGACGCACTATTCGCTGCGCTGGCGACCTGGCGGCATCAGATCGTATTCTGCTTTCCCAATGCCGACGCAGGTAGTTCTGAACTGGCACGGCGCTCGCGCGAGTTCTGCGCCGCCCGCAAGGATGCAACCCTGTACGTCAACCTGGATCACCTCAGCTATTGGGCGTTGCTCGAGCGTGCGCAATTGCTGGTAGGAAATTCTTCCAGCGCCATCATGGAAACGCCGAGTCTCGGGCTGCCCGCGGTCGACATCGGCGAGCGGCAACGCGGTCGGACCCGGGCAGCGAACATTGTCCACGCAGACGCGACGACCGACGCCATTACCGCGGCCATGAAGCGCGCCAGCGACCCGGATTTTCGGGACTCGTTGCGCGGGCTCCTAAATCCCTACGGCGATGGTCATGCGAGCGAACGTATCGTCGCGGGATTGGCCGCGGCGCCCGAGCGCGATCTATTGCTGCACAAACGGGCACTCACCCTCGATCCCACCCACATGGCATTCTGCCAGGATGATGAAGATTCCGCTCGCCCGCGCTGACATCGGTCCGGAAGAAGCTGCAGCCGTGGCACGGGTCATGGCGCGCGGCCGGTTGGCACGGGGTCCGGAGATCGACGCGTTTGAGCAGGAGTTTGCGACCTGGCTGGATGTCGCTAGCGCCGTGGCGACGAATTCCGGTACATCCGCCTTGATTGCGGCTTTACGAGCGCTCGGTGTTGGACGCGGTGATGAGGTGATCATGCCGGCACTGACTTTCATCGCCACCGCCAATGCGATCCTCAACTGTGAGGCGACACCGGTGTTGGTGGACGTCGACCCGCACTCCTGGAATCTCGATCCACAATGCCTGGAAGACGCGATCGGCGACCGCACGCGGGCGGTCGTGGTGGTACATCTTTTCGGCCTCGCTGCTCCCATGGACGACGTCATGAGGATTTCTCGCGACCATGATCTCCTCGTCGTCGAAGATGCCTGTGAAGCGATCGGTGCCGAGGTTCATGGTCGACGTGTCGGTGGGCTGGCGGATGCAGGCGTCTTCGGGTTTTACCCCAACAAGGTGTTGACGACGGGTGAAGGAGGCATGGTTGTTTCCAATCACCAAGACACGGTCTCTCGCTGCCGGGCAATCGCCAATCAGGGTCGTGGCGCAGATGGGTCGACGAGCGAAGCGCTCCCTGGTTTTTCCTTTCGCAGTTCCGAACTGGCAGCGGCGCTCGGACGCGCGCAGTTGAGTTCTCTCGATGAACGGCTGGTTGAACGCAAAGACCTTGCCGAACGATACGCCAGCGTGCTCACCAGTGTGCCGTCAATCGGGCTGCCGAGCGCGGATGACGAAGACGTGCGTAGCTGGTTCACGTACCCTGTATTGCTGCCGGTGGGAACCGACCGGGTGAGAGTGATGCAGCACTTGAGCGCCGCCGGCATTGAGACTGCGGATTATTTTCCTGCCGTACATACCTTGCCGGGTTACCGCGAACGGCTCCGCCTGCACGGGTCGCTCACGGTCAGCACGATGCTCGGCGAGCGATTGTTGTGCCTGCCTTTTTTTGGCGGGCTTGATGAAGTGCTCATGAATCATGTGGCGGTTGCCCTCGCCGATGCGCTCGGGCTGCAGACCTAGCCTCAGTTAAAACGTTCCGGGAGCCATAGATGAACGACGATGCGATGGGCGGCCTGAAGCTCGCCGATATGTTTGAAAACAGCCGACTGAAAAAGCGCCATATTCCCATCCAGCTCCGCCAGAGCGGCGATAACGGCAACGAAGGTCTTTTCGCCGAAGGCAGCCGTCTTCTCGTCGATACCTTGCTGCACAAAGGTCCCTACTGGCACCTGAGCCAGGCTGCCGGTGCCTGGTGTTATTCGGTCTACAATCACGTCTATCATCCACGCGCCTACATCAAACCGGAAGACGGTGGTTTGATGAAGGAATACGAATATCTGACCGAACATGTGACGATGTGGAATGTCGCGGTCGAGCGGCAGATCCAGGTCAAGGGTCCGGACGCGGAAGCCTTCGTCGACATGGTCATCACCCGCCGCGCCGACAAATGCAAAGTGGGCAAATGCCGTTACGTGATCCTCTGCAACACCTATGGCGGCATCTTGAATGATCCGGTGTTGTTGCGCTTAAGGGAAGATGAATTCTGGTTTTCGCTTGCCAACACGGACGTCGGCCTCTACCTGCAGGGCGTCAATGCCTTTGGCCGTTACAATGTGGAGATCAACGAGATCGACGTGTCTCCGGTGCAGATTCAGGGCCCGAAATCCACGGATCTGATGCGCGATCTGGTGGGTTCCGGCATCGACGACGTTCCTTATTACGGCCTGATGTGGGCCGAGGTTGGCGGGTGCAAGGTGGTGATTTCACGCACCGGGTTTTCCGCCGAGGCCGGGTTCGAAATCTATCTGTTCGACGCCATCAAAAATGCGGAAAAAATGTGGAATGCCGTACTGGCGGCCGGTGTTGCGCACAACCTGCATGTTATCGCACCGGGTCATCACCGTCGGATCGAGGCGGGCATTCTGTCTCACGGTCAGGATATGGATGTGGAAACCAACCCCTACGAATGCGGCCTGGGTTGGATGGTCGACCTCTCCAAGCAGGACTTCATCGGTAAGGACGCCTTGCAGAAAATTCACGAAGAAGGGGTGAGCCACCGGCTTGCCGGTCTGCGTATGGGCGGGGAGCCCATAACCTGGTATCCGGCGGATTTTTATCACGTCTTCTCGGACGGGGAATTGGTGGGTTATGTCACCTCCGCCTGGTTTTCACCGGCTCAAGGGTCGAACATTGCTTTCGCGATGTTGCCTGTCGAGCTGACGGAACTGGGCACTGATCTGCAGGTTGCTCTGCCTGCAACCTACGCAGATTCACTGGTGGGTGCACGGGTGGTCGAAACACCGTTCAAGAAACCGGATTCGCCCGGTACCGGTCTACTGGCGACCGGCAGCAAGCTTTAAGACCGCGGCCGAACGTTGTTCGGATCGAATGGGCTTTCCGGGATCACGGTAACGTTGTGGTCGGTGCCCAGAATTTTCATGCGTAGATCGGTGCCGAGTGCCGCCAACTCCGGCCGGACCATGGCGAGCGCGAGGGATTTACCGACCCGGAAACCGTAGTTGCCGCCGGTGGCCCGACCCACCAGTTCCTCGCCATGGTAGATCGGGTTGTTCCCCAGGGCATCGGCGTGGGTAACGTCATGTACTTCCAGAGTCACTAAGCGGTGGGCGTTGCCGCGCGCCTGCCACGCCAACAGCGCGTCGCGACCGAGAAAATCGCCTTTTTCCGGGTGGACGAAGCGTTCCAGACCGGATTCGTAAGCAGAATATTCAATGGAAATCTCTGTGCCCACCAACCGGTAGGATTTTTCGTAACGCAGGCTGTCCATGGCGCGGATGCCGAACGGTTTCAGTCCCAGGTCGGATCCCGCGGCCATCAGGGCGTCGAAGAGTTGGTTCTGACAGGTCATGTCGTGGTGCAGTTCCCAACCCAACTCACCCACATAATTCAGCCGCATCGCCAGGGTCTCGACCTGGTCCACCGTGACGTTCTGTGCCGTTAGCCAGGGAAATACGCCGCTGTCGAAATCGGCGTTGGAAACCCGTTGCAACAGGGTTCGCGACTTCGGCCCCGCCACCACCAGAACGCCTCTCACCTGGGTCAGATCGATCATCTGCACGCTGCCATCCTCGGGCATGTGCCGCCACAGCCAATCATGATCCAGGCGCTGATAAGCACCCGCGGAAACGAGATAGAAGGAATCCACCGCTTCCTTGAGAATGGTGAATTCGCTGTGCACGCCGCCGTGACTGTTCAGCGCGTGGGCGAGGATCACCCTTCCTGCGGTTTTTGGCAGGCGGTTGGCGATCAGGTGATCCAGGAAGGCCTCTGCGCCCGGACCGGACAGGCGACATTTTGCAAATGAGGTCATATCGAGGATGCCGACGTTTTCGGAAACGTTGCGGCACTCGTTGCCTACGTGCTCGAACCAGCCCGATCGCCGGAATGACCAGTCGTCCACTGGGAGGACGCCGGATGGCGCGAACCAGTTTGCCCGCTCCCAACCCGCTTTTTGCCCGAACACGGCGCCCAGATTTTTCAGGCGATCGTGACAGGGAGCGACAAGCAGAGGCCTGCCCGCGGGCCGTTCCTCGTCGGGGTAATGGATGGTGAAGACGCTCGCATAGGCTTCGGTGTTTTTGACCTTCAGGTAGCTGGCGCTGGCATAGTCGCCAAAGCGGCGCGGATCCACGCCCAGCATGTCGATGGTGGGTTCACCGTCGATAATCCAATGCGCCAGTTGCCAGCCAGCGCCCCCGGCCGCGGTGATTCCGAAACTATGACCCTCGTTCAGCCAGAAATTCCGTAAACCCCAGGCCGGACCGATAATGGGATTACCGTCGGGCGTGTAGGGTATGGCGCCGTTATAAACCTGTTTGACTCCCGCTTCAGCGAATGCGGGTACGCGGTTGATGGCGGCGTCGATGTGGGGGGTAAGGCGGTCCAGGTCTTGTGGGAATAGTTCGTATTCCGCATCTTCGGCGGGTCCTTCCGGATAACAGATGGGCGCACCTTTTTCATAACAGCCCAATAACAGGCCGCCACCTTCTTCGCGCAGATACCAGGAACCATCGGGTTCCCGAAGAACGCCCAATTCCGGCAGGCCATCGGTGTGCCGTTTGACGATATCCGGGTGCGGTTCGGTGACGATGTATTGGTGTTCCACAGGCATGACGGGCACCTCGAGTCCGACCATCGCGCCCGTGCGCCGGGCGAAATTGCCGGTAGCCAGAACCACGTGTTCACAGACGATTTCGCCTTGGTCCGTTTTGACGAGCCATTCACCATTGGGTTTCTGGGCAAATCCTTCCACGGCGGTTTGCCGGTTGATCTCGGCACCCAGTTTGCGCGCGCCGATGGCCATGGCCTGGGTGACGTCGGCGGGTTGGATATAACCATCGCCAGGATGCTGAATGGCACCCACCAGGCCGTCGATATTACATAGGGGCCAGATCTCCAGAACGGCATCCGGGGTCAGAAATTTCACCTCGATGCCAATGGTCTCTGCCACACAACCATATTGGTGATATTCATCCAGACGGTTCTGGCTCATGGCGAGGCGGATATTGCCGACCTGGCTGAAACCCACGGCCTGACCGGTTTCGGCCTCGAGACTCTGGTAGAGGGCCAGCGAATGTTTGTGGATCTGCCCTACCGAATAACTCATGTTGAACAGTGGCAACAGCCCCGCCGCATGCCAGGTGGAGCCCGAAGTCAGCTCATGGCGTTCCAGTAACACGACGTCGGACCAACCCATCTTCGCCAGCTGATAAAGTGTCGCCACACCGACAACGCCGCCGCCAACGACCACCACGCGTGCCTGGGTTTTCATCGAACGCCACTCATCGGTGTAGGTTACTTAACAGCAACAATGATTACTTGTCGTTTTTTTACCTTGCTCGTCAGTCAACGTCGAGTGTCTGCAAAAAGGGAGTACATTGGGAATGTGTGCGACCAAGCGCCCTGATATGCCCGAACAGATGACTGTTACTCTCACTGTCAATGCCCAGACCCGGGAGCTTGTTGTGGATCCCGGTACCAGCCTCATCTTCGTGCTGCGCGATGAGTTCGCTCTGAACGGCGCCAAACTTGGTTGTGGGCTGGAGCAGTGCGGGGCGTGTGTGGTGCTGGTTGATGGGGAACCCGTTTATAGCTGCACGAAACCGATCGGTGATCTCGAGGGCAAACACGTTGAAACGGTGGAAGGCCTTGCCGCTGACGATGGCCGTCTTCATGTTATCCAGGAATCGTTTCTTCAGTTGAACGCTGCACAGTGCGGATATTGCACCGCGGGTCTGATCATGCGGACCAAGGCGCTGCTTGCCGATAACCCGAGACCTTCTCGCGGTGAAATATGTGCGGCACTTGACGGTCATCTGTGTCGATGCGGCGCGCACCCGCGCGTTATCAAGGCGGTTGAACGTGCATCCGCCAGGTTGCGGGAGCGCAAGCGGTGAGTATGCCGGCGAGCATCGAACGGACCCCGGGGCTCGATCGTTGGATTCGGATTGCGGATAACGGCGCGGTCATCGTGAGTACCGGCAAAGTAGAGATCGGGCAGGGCATCAAAACCGCGATCGCGATGATTGCGGCAGAGGAACTCGATGTGTCTGTCGAACGTATCCAGGTTCAGACGGCGGATACCGAGATCACGCCGAATGAGTATGTTACGGCCGGTAGTATGTCGGTGGAGGACAGCGGCAGTGCGGTGCGTGTGGCGAGCGCGGCGGCAAGACAGATCCTGCTCGAGTCGGCGGCAGAAAAATTGCACGTCGCAGTGGATACTCTCACGGTTCAAGACGGACTGATCACGTCCGGACAGAGCAACGAACAGACGGATTACTGGTCGTTGCAGGCCGGCCGCCTCTTCGAGGTCGACATTATCGATGTGCCGCCGCTCAAAGATCCACGCAGCTACCGTGTTGTGGGTACCCACACGACACGTACCGATCTGCCCGCAAAGGTGCGCGGTGATTTGGCTTTTGTGCAGGACCTGCGCCTTCCGGATACGTGGCATGGCCGCCTGGTGAAACCGCCTCTGGCTGATGCAACGCTCATCGAGTGTCCGGATTCAATCGACCTGCCGGATGTGGAAATTGTGCGAGACGGCAACTTTGTCGGTGTGGTGGCAAAACTCGAAGCGGTTGCCATTGCGGCCGCCGAGCGTCTGGCGTCGAAGGTCAGATGGCAAAGCAAACCGCTCGAGCCGCCGATGCCGGGTATTCCCGGCTACTTACGCACTCATGTGTCGAAAAGCTTGCCGGTTGTCAGCGGGATGCCGCTCGACGAAACGCTACCGGAACAAGCCACACCCGATCATGCGGTACAAACGCTCAACGCCGCCTACTACCGGCCCTATCAGATGCATGCATCGCTTGGTCCATCTGCCGCCTGCGCGCAGTTTGTCGATGGCAAACTCACGGTTTATTCCCACAGCCAGGGGGTGGAGTTGTTGAAACGTGCGCTCGCCCCGGTGTTGGATTTGCCGGTGGACAGGGTGCATGTGATTCACAGGGAAGGAGCGGGTTGTTACGGTCACAACGGCGCCGATGATGTCGCCTTGGATGCCGCCCTGCTTGCGATTGCGCTGCCACCGCGCCCGGTGATGGTCAAATGGAGCCGAGCCGATGAGCATGGTTTCGAGCCCTATGCACCCGCGACCGTGATCGACATGCAGGCAAGTCTCGATGCACACGGTCGTATCGTTGACTGGTGTCACGACACCTATAGCTTTTCGCACAACACTCGACCCGGGCGCAACCCGGGTCATACCAATCTGCAATCGGCATGGTGGCGGGAAAAGCCGCTACCCCCGGTTCCACGGCAACCGGCGATGTTGGCCGAGGCAGGCATTCATCGAAACCTCGAACCGATCTATACGCTGCCCCGCAAACGTCTTGTGAAGCACTTTGTTGCGAATAGCCCGTTGCGCACATCTTCGCTGCGAAGCCTGGGTGCGTTCGCGAATGTGTTTGCCATCGAATCGTTTATGGATGAACTCGCGCACGCTGCCGGCAAGGATCCGTTCGAATTTCGCAGCGAACATCTTGCAGACAGGCGTGCCCGCGCGGTATTGGAACTCCTGCAGCAACGAGCGCCGGGGCTTTCGGGCGACAGCAACGCTGGCCGCGGAATCGCCATGGCACGGTACAAGAATCGGCAAACTTACTGCGCGGTGATGGTGGATGTGCACGTCGAGGATGACGGGCAGGTGCGCCTGGATCACGCCGTCATCAGCGCGGATGCCGGGCTGGTCATCGACCCGGATGGGCTCATCAATCAACTGGAAGGCGGTTTCATTCAAGCGGCAAGCTGGACATTGAAAGAACAGGTGACCTGGGACCATGAAGGTGTGACGAGCCGCGATTGGGAGAGTTATCCGATCCTCACCTTCAGCGAGATACCCACGATTGCAACCTACCTCATCGATCGGCGCCTGGATCAACCGATGGGGGCGGGAGAGGCGAGCACCGGGCCGACCCCCGCCGCGATCGCCAACGCGATCTTCGCGGCCGTTGGGGTTCGGGTGCGGGACCTCCCGTTTACGCCCGAGCGAGTGAAACTTGCGGCGGGGATGGAGTTGGCGAACGACACCCGTTGGGAGCAGAAGTAGTCATGACACCGAATAACGACCCGAAGATCGACGAGTCCGATGTCTTTGCGCTCTTTGCGACATCGATCTGGAAGGTGCAGCTTGCGGCGGATGTCTTGGCAAGGATAAACCGCTCGGTTCGAGCGTCCTCGATCTAATGAAAAGTGCCGGTAACTATCTGATTTTACGATGTATGTTTATCAACAACCCTCAGTCATGCCCCCAAAAATGCCCCCGTTAGCCACGGATAACTCGAAAGACAGGCAATAAATCAGCGGCCACATCGACGGTCCATCTCGGACTCACGGGGTAGTTCGTTCGCACCAACCGCACCCTTCACCATTGCATCGAGGGCAAGGCTTTTCGCTTGTCGCGGATGTGGCGCTCTTCGTGTTCCGGATAGCCGGAATGTCCGGAACTTCTGGAATTATTTGTTCCCCAAGTTCCGGAAGTTCCACTTGTGCGGAATACGATGGGAGGTATCGCAACCAGGCGTCGTGAAGGCTTTCGCGCCTGTACCCTTGGAGTGTCGATCCACCGACAGTCACCTTTATCGATTGGACCTCGTAGAGCTTGAGTAACTTGGCAATGTCGCGGCTATTGAGACCTCTACCGTAAAGGTCTTTCCACGGTGCGTCCGCGTCCAACCCTTCTCCATCAGAAAGACGTTCCAAAATTGTTGCCGTGTGTAGTGCAATCGCGTTTCCAAAGATGGTTAGCAAGTCTTCCAGCAACCGGATACCGAGGCTTACTTTGTTACCCGCAGTGGCACAGAGGTCAATGCAGGCGTCCCTGGCTCGCACAGGCCACTCACCACCTGCCGCATCGGCAACAGCAATTAGCGGCTCCCAGACTTCGGCTCGACGGTCAGCAATACCGTCTGGTAAGTCAGGCCAGGCAGCACCAACTTCAGGTCCAACAGATTCAGCCCAATCCGCTAAACGGTCCCGCAGATCCCTACCCGGAATTTCCTGCTCTCTATCTCTAAAACTTTCTACATGTTCGTGCGGTGCACGGCGGCGCATAGCTATGACAATGCTCCGCGTCAATATAGTTTCAGGCAGGCTACCGATCCCTGCCAGTGC
>JACZXA010000286.1 GCA_022571865.1 Pseudomonadota bacterium | reverse complement strand
AGCATGGCCCCTCGTTCCAGCGAAGCACTTGCCATCACGGTCGGCACGCGCGGGAGCAGGCTGGCACTCAGCCAGACGAACGGCATCGTGACGGCACTACGCGAACCCCACCCCGATCTCGCCGTCGACAACAACGCTTATCGCAAAGTGCGAATTCATCCACGCCCGCCCCTGGGAATCGGCTTCGCCGAAGGCCCTTCCATTTGTTCTGCCGAAGCGGCTTTCGATAGCATCAATGGCCGCTTTGAGGTTCGCTGGAGCATCGATACCGTGGCGTTTGAGCTCGAGGTGTTGATACCGTGCAACTGTAGTGCCCTCATCGTCATGCCGGATGGGGCAGAGCACGAAGTTGTCGCGGGCAGCCACCAATTCACCATGACCCTGGGCGAGGAGGATGACGGCATACCTGTACTGCGCGAAGTTTCCGATGCGTAGAGACTAGAACAAGAGTACGAGCATGGATGGCATTCACGATCTCGGTGGCAGACAGGGTTTTGGCCGCGTGCGTCGCGAGCAGAACGAACCGGTATTTCACGGCCGTTGGGAAGCAAAAGTATTCGCTCTACTCCGTGCCGCGAGAACTGCCGGTGCTCTCAAGAACACCGATCAGTTTCGCCACGCAATCGAGCGGATAGATCCGGTTGCTTACTTGAGTCATGGCTATTACGGGCGCTGGCTTGGGGGGCTGGAAAACCTGCTGGTCGAAGCGGGTGTGCTGAATCAGCAGGAGATCGAAAGCAAAGCCCTCGAACTCGGTGCCGATTCCGACTGGCGAGTGGCGGCCCGCCCGGTTGCACAACCCGATGTAGTTGGTTATGAAAGTGAAGAGCCGAGCGCCATCCGCCCGCTTCCCACTGAACCTCTTTTTCGGGTTGGTGAACCGGTGCACACGTGCGGAACCGGCACGGCCGGACACACTCGGTTACCCGCCTATATACGAGGGCGCGAAGGAACAATCAGCGCCTGGCACGATGGCTGGGTGTTACCGGACAGCAATGCGCACGGTCGCGGAGAGAATCCGGAACATCTTTATACCGTGGCTTTCTCCGGAGCCGAGTTGTGGGGGGAACAATCGGAACCCGGCGTCGTTGTGCGTATCGATCTCTTCGAAAGCTATCTGTTGAAAATGTAATTCAAAAGCGGAGAACGAAATGAGCGAACATGAATACCCGACTTCGCAACAATCAATCCGTGCGGAGGCTATCGAATCTCTGCTGATCGACAAGGGGTTGCTCACAGAAGACGCGGTGGACGAGGTTATCGTTCAATACAATGAGCGGGTCGGGCCCATGAATGGCGCGAAAGTCGTGGCTCGAGCCTGGAAGGACCCTGCCTTCAAAACGCGCCTGCTGGCAGATGGAACGAGTGCCGTTGCCGAGTTCGAGTTCAGCGGCGGCCAGGTGGATAAATTGGTGGTGGTCGAAAACACCTCAGATGTACACAACGTGGTGGTCTGTACGTTGTGCTCCTGTTACCCATGGGCGGTGCTCGGCTTGCCGCCAAAGTGGTACAAGGATCCAGCCTACCGTTCCCGGATCGTGCGCGAGCCGCGCCGGGTTCTGGAGGAGTTCGGCGTGCAGATTGCTGCTGCCAAAGAACTGTGCGTATGGGATTCGAGCGCGGAGATCCGGTACCTGGTGTTGCCTGAGCCACCTTCGGACAGTGATAGTGCTAGCGAAGAGGAGTTGGCTGCGCGGGTTTCTCGGGACGCGATGATTGGGGTCGCACTGATATGATCTCTGACCTCGACGGAATTGAACAACCGCCCATGGCGAATGGCGAACTCGTATTCGATGCGCCCTGGCAGGGCAGAGTGTTCGGCATGGCACGGGCACTCTCGGAGGCTGGCCTGTATAGCTGGGATGAATTCCGTGAGTATCTGATCGAGGCCATCGCCGGTTGGGAGCGCGAGGGCGAAGGCGACTATGCCTACTACGATCACTTTCTGGCAGCTCTGGAATCGCTACTGGCCGACAAAGGGGTTGTATCCCCGGGGCCGTTGGAGGCTCGCTGCAGCGAATTTCGTAATCGACCTCATGGGCACGATCACTGAAGAATGGGGTCACACTGAAGAATGGGGTCAGAGTAAAGTGCCAGGTTAACTTTCGCGAAGGGAAGGAGCCTGGTGCCTATTTATCTTCACCTCGCGAAAGTTAACCTGGCACTTTACTCTGACCCCATTCTTCAGGCACTTTACTCTGACCCCATTCCGCCATGAACTTCCGCATAGCCCGGGTATCTCCACGAGCGATCACCCGCGTTAGCTTTTTCTCCAGTTGATAGTCATACATGGGGTCGTAGTACCAGCTGAGCAGCCTTTCGATCCAGTCTTCGTGTTCGCCCGTGGCAAAACCTTTTTGCAATTTTTCTCGCACCTCGCGGTGACGCAATCCACCCAGGCGCCGCTCGATTCGGTTCAAAGCATCGCGGTAGCGTGTCTCGAGTTCTTCGCCTGACACACCATCGTTCAACGGCTCGAGTACATACTCCCGCCGGATGTTCTCGACGCGCTCCTCCATGGTTGCATCGACAACCACCAGGGGTGCTTGTTGCATCTTTTCATGCCAGGGCTCAGGAAGCGCCAAGCGGCCGATGTTACGACTCTCGTCTTCCAGCAGTAGAACGTCATGAGGGTGTTGGACGAATGCCACAGCCAGGCGGTTCTCGAAGTCCACGGGCATTGGCTGCGGTTCACTTCGAGCACCGAAGGCAGACCCGCGGTGATGTGCCAGTCCCTCAAGGTCGATGCCCGTGTCGAATTCCCGAAGGAGTTTCGTCTTACCTGAACCGGTGCGTCCGGCGAGCACCAGCCAGCGTTTTGTTTTTGGGGCGTTTGCGAGCACCGCAAGGCAGGCTTTTCGCAACGCCTTGAAGCCCCCGGCGACGCGAGGTAGGTCCAGGCCGCTTTCCGCAAGCCACGTCTGCGCGATCTCCGAACGCATGCCGCCACGCCAGCAATAGAGCCAGCAGTCGGGATGAGCGTTTGCATGTTCGAGCCACAGCGCAGTCCGCTGTTCGCGTTGGCTGTCCCCGACCAGCCGCTGTCCAACCTCGAGCGCTGCCTGGCGGCCACGGTTTTTGTAGGCGATACCCACCTCTGCTCTTTCGTTATCGGTGAGCAATGGCAGGTTGACGGCACCGGGGAACGCACCCTGGGCGAATTCTCCGGGCGCGCGCAGATCGATGCAAGGAGCTTTGTGGGCGAGTGAGAGTAAGTCGCGGGCTGAAGGGTGTGTTTTGAGGTTAGCGACCGGTTTCACGGAGCCTCTTCGGTGATGCTCTGGCCGTTATGGAAAGCCTCGAGATGCTCTCGCAGAATGTCGATCACATCGTCGTTGTTTTCCGTTTCCGCCGCCTCGACCGCCTGCTCTTGCAGGGCGATTGCCCGGGTGAAATCACCATTGGCCGCATGAGCCGCCGCCCAGGTGTCCAGATATTCGGGACGCTGCTGGGCGTCGGTGTCGCTTTTCATCATGGAGTCCATGATCTTGAGCGCATAACGAGTTCGTTTCATTCCATCGATATCGGATACGGTCAGTGTCCAGGCGACTTCGTTGATGATCCCGGCGTCTTCGGGTGAAGTTTTGACGGCGGTCTTGAACCAGGTAAAGGCTTTGCGGAAGTTCTGCTCGACCGACACCCCACGGGCGTGGAGATTGCCCAGCAGCAACATGGCCACGGAGTCCTGCTCCTTGGCGAGTTCGGAAAGCCAGATTATCGCGCGTGGATCGGATGGTTGTTCCATCGTTCTATCCAGCAGGAAACGCGCATAACTGCGGCGTGCATAGGGGTTGTTCAGCTCCGCTGCCTGGGTGTAATACCAACGTGCCTGCGCCACGTCTTTGTCCACCAGGTCGCCGTTGTAGTACAGGTGCCCGAGAAACAGTGCGGCATCGCTGTGATCTGTGTTTGCCGCGTGCTGCAGCAGAGGTACGCCTGAATTCTGGTTTTCTTCCCCATAGTGATTGTTGAGGTACAGCACACCAAGCGCGTACATCGCATCGGTGGAGCCAAGTGCCACCGCGTGAAGATAGTTTTGCAGTACCTCATCGAGCGCGCTCTTCTTGAGAGCCGGGTCTTCCTCGTTGCGGGAACGCTCCCAGAATAATCGGGCGAGTTCCGTGTTGGCCAGTAAATTGCCCTTGCGGGACGAAGCCCTGAGCCATCGAGTCGCCTCTGACATACGATTCTGGGAGGCGAGGAACGCGCCTATTGAAGCTTGAGCCGCCGAATCGCCCCGTCTTGCCAGGATGCCAATCAACGTGAAGGGGTTGAAATCGATCCGGGAAATGTCACTGTTTTCCAGTTCCCGTTCTTCCGCAAGATACAACCCGTCCAGATTGAAGTGCTGGCTTTGGATGGCCCCCTCCTCGGGCCGTCCTAAAATGAGTATCCCGAACGTCATTTCATCGTTGGTTTCGTAGATAGAACCAACCGGATTCAAGCCCTGCATCGTGGCGAATGTCTGTGCCTCGATGGGCGTCACGGCTGGGAGCGGGCGTGCGCGT
>JACZXA010000098.1 GCA_022571865.1 Pseudomonadota bacterium | reverse complement strand
GGGTGCGCGGACTGACGGGCGCGGGTGCCGTCCCATTGGGATGGGCGAGTGCTTTGTCAGCACGCGCAGTTCGCCTTGCAAACTGCCGAGCACCCGGAGGGAGCACACCCGCCTGCGAGGCCCGGCGTTTTGTTGCTATCGGCGGCCGCAGTAGCTTGTTCATGAATAATGCAGGCTAGTGTCCGCAAATCGCGCGAACGCCTCCCACCCTTGATTGGAAAATATCCGGTAATCGAGGCAACATAGCGTCTCCTTCAGCCCAGGTGGCCCCGCGCTATGAGCTACAACACCATTGTTTACGATGTAGAAGACGGGATTCTCACGCTTACCCTCAATCGACCGGAAAAGCTCAACGCGTTTACGGGCGAAATGCTCACCGAGATGATAGACGCCTTCGATCGCGCTGACGCCGACGATGATGTGCGAGCAATCATCGTTACCGGCGCAGGACGTGGTTTCTGCGCCGGAGCTGACCTGTCTGGTGGTAGTGACACGTTTAACTCCGACGCCCGCGAAAATCGCAAAGATGGTGTTCAACCCGACGGGGGCGGCAAGCTCACGCTGCGAATTTATGAACTCAACAAGCCGATTATCGCCGCGATAAATGGCCCAGCCGTCGGCGTTGGCATCACCATGACGTTGGCGATGGACATTCGCATTGCGGCTGACATTGCCAAGTTCGGTTTCGTGTTTGCCCGCAGAGGTATCGTTCCCGAAGCATGCTCGAGTTATTTCCTGCCGCGAGTGGTTGGCATATCCCAAGCGCTCGAATGGTGTTTCAGCGGCCGGGTCTTTACCGCTGACGAAGCACTACGCGGCGGTTTACTGCGCAGCCTGCATCCGAAGGATGAACTTCTCGAGGCGGCTCGCGGCATCGCGCGAGACATCGCGGACAATACTTCGGCGGTCTCCGTTTCATTGATCCGTCATATGATGTGGCGAATGCTGGGCGCCGACCACCCTATTGAGGCGCACAAGATCGACTCACGCGGTGTCTATTACACGGGTCGCTCCGCGGATTCTAAAGAAGGTGTTGCATCGTTCCTGGAAAAGCGCGCCGCCCAATTCCCAGGCACCGTATCGAATGACATGCCAGAGTTCTTCCCCTGGTGGGAGGAACGCAAGTTCTCTTGATCATCCAACCGGAGAAATCCAATGACCAGCCCCAACATTGCCCAGAAAGCCCCGTTCCCGGTCGACGTAAAAACCGGTGACAAATATTTCTGGTGTGCCTGCGGCAAGAGCGCCAATCAGCCTTTCTGCGACGGCTCCCACCAGGGTACCGATTTCCTGCCTAAGCCGTATACCGCGGATCAAGACAGCACGGTTTACTTCTGCGGCTGCAAGCACAGTAAAGGCGCGCCGTTGTGCGATGGCACTCACGAAACGCTGTAGGCGTGGCGAACGGCGATGATTGGCAAATTTCTACAGGGAAAGGATCGTCTTGGTGATGCGAATCCGGAGATTCGTCGTGAAGCCGTCCAGGGACTGAAATCTCAGAAAGCCGAGAGCCTGCAAGCTGAGCTAAAAGATCTCGCGTTACACGACCCGAGTGAGGCTGTGCGGCTAGCCTGCGTAGAAAAACTCACCGATCCAAATTGGCTCGGCACACTACTGCGCACAGATATGCTGACACAGGCAGTATCCGCGCGAATGGCCGCGCTTATCGCCGCTGGGAATCCGTGCAGTTTCGAAAATCACCCATTGGTCCTTGTCGAAAGGCTGCTATCTGCAAACAGCGAAGAAACCCTCAAAACGCTCATCGACACGATCGCGCTGGAGATCTCCGATCTCGAAATTCTCCAAAGCTTGCTGCTGCGCTGCAATCAGGAGCTGCGCAAACCGATTCTCGCCCTGGCTCAGTTGCAAAGCGCCGATGCGCTAACCCGGCTGGAACGACGTTCGCGCGATCACGACAAATCTCTCAATCGCTATGCGCGCGAGCAACTTGAACAGATAAAAAAAACTCGTCAACGTGGAGATTCCGCCATCCTTCGCGCTGCCGAACTTGCAGATGCTCTGACGAAACACCGTAAAATGGAACGCAACTCCACGTTCTATCAGCGCCAGCACATTCTCGCTCAGGAATTCACCGGCACGGTACAAACCTACCAGGAATGTGTAGAGTTACTGGCAGGACGCGGCGTCGTGCTGGAATCCATCTCGGCATATGAAGGGGTATTTTCGAACCTCGATGAGGCGCCTGAAAAAGAGCCGAAAACGAGCATTCCTGCACCCACGGAAGATCCGTTTCCGGGTCTTGTGGAGGAATTCACTGCCCTGCACAACAGCCTGAAACAAGGCGTCCCGTACTCCGAACTGCGTCAACGTCGCCAGGAGCTTACCGATTTCTGGTTGAGCGCCGCCGATTCCAAACAACCCGAACCTCTCCAACACGAAGTGTTTCAAACAGTTTCTCACGCATTTCGCGAACTGGCTGATGCTGTCGAACGCCTCGAACGAGCCGAGCCTCAGGTATTTGCCATCGAGACCGTGCCCAACCCGCTGTCAACGGATCCAACTGAGCTGCAAGCGCTCTGGAAATCGGCAAATAAGCACCGCTCACTTAAACGCAAAGCCGAACAAATCTGCAAGCACATTGCCTGGCCTCAATGGGCAGAACCCGACCCGAGATACAGCAAAATACTCAACAACATCGACACACTGCAGAAAGATCTTCTTCGATTTGAAGCCCACGAGCGCGATCAGGTCGCGAATCTCGAAAACCTCATCGCGACATTGATCCAGGAGATCGATGATGGTTCGTCAAAATCGGCTTCGGGCACGCTGAACAGAGCACGTAAACTCAGCAAAGGGTTACCAGCCAGGAACATACGCACACTCGACAAAGATTTGAATCTGCAAGCGTCACGTCTAGCCGATTTACGCGACTGGCAAACCTTCGCGACTACCCCGAAACGCGAAGAACTCTGCGAAGCAATGCAAAAGCTTGCCGACACACCATTCAGCCCGCTGGATCAGGTTGAGCGCATCAAACACTTGCGCGGGGACTGGAATGAATTAGGGGCTTTGATCAAGGCGGATGACCGGCGTCTGGCAGAGCGCTTCAACCAACTCGCCGAACGTGCTTTCGAACCCTGTCGAAATTATTTCGGTGAACAAGCCGACAAACGTCGTAACAACCTAGCTCAGCGTAAAGAGATCTGCAGCCAACTCGAGCGCTATCTGAACAGTTCCGACTGGGAAACAGCCGACATGAAAGCGGCTGAGCAAATAATGCGTACCGCCCGCTCCGAATGGCGCAAATACCACCCGGTCGACAGAACGCCTGGTAAATCCCTCGAGGCGCGCTTCGAGAAACTTCAGGATCGCCTGCACAATCTGGTGAAGACAGCATGGGAAAAGAATCTGCAAATCAAACAAACGATCGTCGAGGAAGCCAAATCGATTAGCGAAAGCAGTACGGATGTCGGCGCAAAGATTCGTCGTGCTAAAGAATTGCAGCGCAGTTGGCGTCTCGTCGGGGTTACCCCGCGCCGTGCCGACCAAAACCTGTGGCGGCAATTTCGCGAGTACTGTGATCAGATCTTTGCGACCCGAGATAACGAGAAGAAGCAAGCCGAAGCGGCAGTGCAAGAAGCGGTACAAGAAGGCGAGGCACTGTGCGACGAACTCGCCCAGCTGTTGGATACCACAAGCCCCAGTAACGCCGATGACGACACCTTGCGCGACTTGCAACGGCGCTTTCGGCAACTACACAACATCCCGGAGCGGACCGCTAAATCAATCGAACGCCGGTTTGACGAACTGGTTCGTAGTTACCGCCTACTACTCGCAGAAAAAGCATTTGAGGCTCAGTTCGAGGAGCTTGCCCAATTGAAGACCTTCGATAAAGTGCATTCGAAACGCGAGATCGCGCATAAATCTGGGGAGAGCACCGAATTCGAAATCCTTCACTCTACATTTGCCAGTCGCGAGTCGCTCATTGACGACGACATGCCTCTGGATAGGTTGCACATGCTCACAATAAGCGCCGAACTCGCTGCCGGTATTGAGGTACCCGTAGAAGAGCAGGAGATTCGGCTACGAGTTCAGGTGGAGGCACTCAAACGCGGGTTAGGCCAACGCCAGCAGGTAGATGATCCTGCGGAGATGTTAGCCAGTTGGTGTGCGGCCGGACCCAAACTCGAAGGTATCGAGCCCTTGCGCGAGCGCTTCTTCGTGGCAATCGAGAAATGTCTTCGAGAATGACAGTCAGCGCCTGTGGGTGGGGTAGCTCAGGGCAGATCGAGACGGATTTCGGCACCACCCCAACGACTTTCGCCAATACTCAAGTTACCGTGATAAAGCTCGACCAGTTCAGCGACCACGGCTAAACCGATTCCCTGACCTTGTTGTACCTGGTCTGCCCGCGTACCGCGATTGAGAACCTCTTCGCGAAATTCGGGTGCGATGCCGGGGCCGTCGTCTTCCAGGTAAATGGAGATGCTGGTGCTGGAATCGGCACGAATGAGAATTTTCGAGTTGGTGTACTTGAAGGCATTTTCCAGCAGGTTCCCTAACATCTCCATCAGGTCGCGCTCATCTCCCCGTACCGTCAAGCCTGCTTCGAGTTGTTGCTCTACTTCGATGTTGCGATCGATGTAGGCTGTTTGCAATGCCCTGACCAATCGATCAATTACCGAGCCGATATCCACCCGCTTACCAACGGTAACCGGTCCCGCAACAGCAGCCCGGCTCAACTGATAAGTAACCGTACTCTCCATGCGATCGAGCTGTTCTGAAAGCAAGTTGCCCTCATCGTACTTGCCATCGTGTAGGGTATTGCGGATGACGGCCAATGGCGTCTTCAGACTGTGGGCAAGATCTTCCATCGCCTTGCGGTACCGTGAGCGGCTGCGCTGCTCATGGGCGATGAAACGGTCCAGGTTCTGTGCAAGGCCGGTAAGCTCGACGGGGTAGGACTCACTCAGGCGCTCACGTTTGCCGTCTTCGAGCTCTCGGACTTCTCCCGCCATTACGCGCAACGGGCGAAGTCCCCACCGAACCGCCAGGTATTGCGCTAAAACAAAAAATACCGTTACCGCACCGAGCCCTAGATAAAGATTGCGCCGAAACCCACGGATGGTTTTTACGAATGGTTCCTGGTCGGCCGCAACCTGAAAGGTCAACAGGGTTTCTTCCTCATCCTCCCAAATAACGGCGTAAGTGAGAAAGAACCGGCTGGTTGGACCGCTCGTCTCACGAAAGTCGAACTGCCCCGGATTCAGACTTCCCTGATAGTCGAGAAACTCCACCCCGGTCGTGCGCGCCGATTGTGAGCGCCAGCGGTCCTCCTTGCCGTGTCGTTCGACCATGGCATACCAACCACTCTCCGGCTGGTTGAGCCGGGTATCTTTCAGATCGTCTTCATTGCCGAACCGCAAACGACCATCAAACTCCAGAGCAGCCCCCATCAGCGAATAGATCACAAGTTCAAGCTGATCCCGGGCACCTTCCCTGATGCTCTCCTGAAACGAGCGGTCGAGAACGAACCCGGCGAGGAACAGAAACGAGCTGAGTACGAGTGTCGTTGTGAGTAACAGCCGGGACTGGATGCCCGTTTTCAAGCAGTGGTTTCCACGCTAAATCGGTAACCTTGGCCGCGCACGGTGCGTATGGGATTGACCGGTTCGAGTTTTTTCCGCAATCGCCCGACAAAAACTTCAATGACATTGCTGTCTCTATCGAAGTCCTGGTCATACAAATGTTCGGTCAATTCGGTTTTCGACACCACGCGGCTCGCGTTCATCATCAAATATTCGAGCACCTTGTACTCATACGCAGTCAACTCGACGAGCTTCTCCTCCACACGCACTTCTTTTTTGGCGGTGTCGAGCTGCAGATCACCTTCTCTCATGATCGGTGAGGCATGCCCAGCCGCCCGCCGCATGAGAGCGTTGAGCCGCGCCAACAGCTCTTCCATCTGAAACGGTTTGGTGAGGTAATCGTCGGCGCCAGCTTCGAGCCCAAGGACTTTGTCCTGCCAGTGACCCCGTGCGGTAAGCACTAGAACCGGGAAACCACGTTTCTCCCGACGCAACGTAGTTATCAGGTCGATGCCATCAATCTTCGGTAGCCCAAGATCAATGACTGCCGCGTCGTAGTCGTACTCGCGACCATAATACAGCCCTTCTTCACCGTCCGAGGCCGCATCCACGACATATCCTGCGCTCTTGAGCTTTTCAACGAGTTGGTCTTGGAGGATTTGTTCGTCTTCTACTACGAGGATTCGCATGTTTTATCCAATCCGCTAAAGGCTTCTAATCCATTGAAGGCTTGCTAATCCGCCAAAGGCTTTATCTGGCGCTCATGGCTTTTGTTCAGGGCAATCTGTTTGGCTGTTGGTTAAGTCGCTCAGGGCTTCACCCGTCCCTGGCCGTCGATAAATACTTTCTTCACCTTTTTACCGTCGAGCAGCATCCGCACCTCGAAGCCTCGTTTATCACCTCGCCGCGCCGGGACCGCGGACAGCACCCTGCCCCCGAACTTCCCGCGAACGATATTGGTCGCCTCCTCTATCGAGATACCTCGCTGATGGGCAACCAACTTCTTCGGCTCAGCAGCGCCTGCAAATGCGCCAACGTTTGCCGCTATCGAAAAAAGCGTATCCGCGTACACGTCGGTGACAGAAAGTGGGAGTACAAGTACCAGCAAGAGGAGCCATTTGCTACACGAGGGCGCGTTCATGCTTAGTATCCTCGAACCATACAGCGTACATTGTACTCCCAAAACTCACTTCCTTACCCGGCCGGTGTCACATGAACGCGAACCCGCAGACGATCACCGGGGTCTCGATCCATTCGAGTGCGATAGGTTTCACCAGCGTAGCGGTAGCGCACCCGATAACCGACGAGACGTTCTTCTTGCTCGTAGGTGTTGACCACGGTGCAAACTTGCTCGGTGTGATAGCTCACCGAACCGTGTCGATAACGATGTTGTCTCGCGATATCCGCCCCGATGCTTCCTC
The DNA here is from genome assembly GCA_022571865.1 of Pseudomonadota bacterium. Lineage (GTDB taxonomy): Bacteria > Pseudomonadota > Gammaproteobacteria > Pseudomonadales > Azotimanducaceae > SMWK01. The sequence goes on along the minus strand of JACZXA010000098.1, from coordinate 10,576 downwards.
CGAGCAACGCGCCGACGACTGTACCCACCTGCTTATTGCGCTTGTGATGACCCACCGCATTGCCGATAACGCCACCGATGATGGCTCCAAATATCGGTGCAGTGACAGAGTGGTGACCCCGCCCGTGGTGGACGGCGACGCGCTCGTCGTAACACTGCTCATGAGGCACGGCAAAACTCACTGTCTCGTAGATGGGTTCAACACCCAACACCTTGGCGTAGTCGTAGCTGGTACCGGCGAACGCAATCGTGGGTACGAATAGCAACGGCGCGAACATTCGAATAAATGACATCTAAAACCTCCAACACTCAACACATCTCAGATGGGAGGCACTGTATACGTTCCTGACTGAACAGATTCTGAATGGCGAGATTGTTTCCAGCGGCTCTCAGGGGCTCGTGCAGCAACAAGGGCGAGGAGTCTGCGCGGTAGAAAAGATTCCCACTACGAAAGCACCACAGCGGTCCATATTTGCGCTCTCGCCCTGGTACTTTCTCGTGACGGGATTTTCTACCGCGCAGACTCCTAGGTAAGGATTATTCATGAACAAGCTACTGCGGTCGCCGATAGCAGCAAAACACCGGGCCTCGCAGGCGGGCGTGCTCCCTCCGGGTGCTCGACGTGCTGTCGATGCACGCGCCCGTCCCGACGGGACCCGCGCCCTCCAGTCCGCGCACCCAGCCTGCGAGGCCCGGCGTCTTACTACTCTGGCAGTTTGCTTGCGAATTGCCCTCGACCCAACCTCGCTACGCTTCTTCGTGAATAATCCGGGCTAGCGCGATTTTATCCTCAGCTCACTAACAGTGTGATCCTCAGCCAGTTTTACGGTTAGATCGGCCTTTGCCGGGACGGTTTCCAACATCCAGGTGGTGACTCGCTCGTAATGAGCGATGAAGCGTCGCAATTCGACGTCTCCCATGCGCTTTGCAACAGGCAGAGCCTGTTCCTGCTGCATTCGCCAGCGAACCACAGACGCCAGATCCGGTACCGCCAGAAATACGGAGAATTCGAACATCGCTGAAAGCGTGCTGTAATCAGCTTCGCCATCGAGCGCTGCATTGACATACGCTCGCCAGATACCTTGCGGATCTTCTTGAGCCTCCAACGCATTGGCAGGTTTTCCCAGCAGGTCGCCCGGTTGCGCACCAGCGCCCAGACACCAGCCTTCCAGAACGAATAGATCTACCGGGCCCTGAACCTGATGCCATTGTGACCGGGGATATCGATCATCCATCGATTTGTCGAACCGGGGAATCATCACCGTACCCAGCTGTTGAGCTGCAACAAGCGTACGGCGGCACAGCACTACATCATGAGTACCCGGCACGCCGCGGGTCGCAAACAGCGGATGAACCTGCTCCGCCAGCCTTCTGCGTTCGCTGCGAGTCAGGTAAAAGTCATCCAACGAAGCGCAGATCGCGTGGCGTCCAAGCGATTCTGACGCAGCAACGAGTAATTCCGCGAGAGTGCTTTTGCCCGAACCCTGGCCTCCGGAAACGGCCACTGAGCAAATTTCCCTGTCCTGGAACAATACCGCCAGGACAGCGGCGAGTGCGCGCCAATCCTCGGGTGCCTGAGCATCAAGTTCATCTCGCACGGCACATGCACGACTTCCAGCATCGGCCGAGAGGAGCGCATCGATTGTGTCTTGAATCCGCATACTGGACTATGTTCTCAAAAAAGGGCGCCTGTTTAGCCAATGGCCTGCATAAAGAAACGGGCTAACCCCCCTGGAACCAATACCGAACTGGAAGTCTAAAACTCCGCTACTGAGAGGGTGCACCATGTCAACGACAATAAGTACCGCCGAGGCGTGGTACGACCGGCTCGTCAAGGTATTCCAGCATTTTGACGGCGTGGCTTCCATACTATTGCGGCTGATCCTCGCGCCCGTGCTAATTGGCGCCGGATGGGAAAAAATTACCGGCGATAACTGGTTCGCCTCCTCGCTCGATTTGTTTCCTTTTCCATTTAACGTGTTACCGGCAGACCTATCCTGGTGGCTGGCCTCCTGGACCGAGTTTCTGGGTGGAATTGCGCTTCTCATTGGTCTCGGCACCCGGCTGATCGCCATTCCGCTCGCCGTAACCATGTTCGTCGCCGCCTATTCGGTGCATCTCGACAACGGCTGGGCGGCAATCGCGCCGTCAAATCCACCCGCCGTCTGCATCAATGACAGCGAAGCGCACTCAGCATCCAACGTATTCGAACGCTACATCAAATGTTACAACGTCAACGAACGAACCATTGAGGCAGCAACACGGCTACGCCGTGCCAAGTCGATACTTCGCGAACATGGTAGATACAGCTATCTGAACGGCAGCGGCAGCATCGTAAAGTTGAATAACGGTATCGAATTTGCCGCCACCTACCTGGTCATGCTGCTCACCCTGATGATCATCGGCGGTGGCCGGTATTTCAGTTTGGACTACTATCTCGGACTATGGGTCGCGAAGCGTGGCAGACCCCCTAGAAACTCTGACTCCCGAAGCACGTAAAAGACGCCGCCAGCGCGATATACTGCGGGGTTTCGCGCTGCTGGAACTTTAAGGACACGACATTGAAAAGAATATTCGCATTATCGCTGCTCTTAATCGTCGGCTGCGACAACACTGACGAAACAAGTACAACGCCAGCGCTTGAACCAGGCAGCGACGCCACGGTCACCCTCACCAAAAGCCCGAACGACGATCGCGATTACCGCTTCCTCACGCTCGACAATGAATTGCGGGTACTACTCGTGTCGGATCCGTTGACGGACAAAGCAGCCGCATCGCTGGTGGCCATGCGCGGCTGGGACCATGAACCGCCAGAGTTTCCCGGGCTCGCCCACTTTCTGGAGCACATGCTCTTCATCGGCACCGAAAAGTATCCGGAAGTCGACGGTTACCAGGACTTCATCAGCGCCCATGGTGGTTCGAGCAATGCTTACACCTCTCCGGATCACACCAACTATTTCTTCGACATTCAGCCCGACTACTTCCATGAAGGGCTCGATCGATTCGCGCAATTTTTCATCAGCCCGCTGTTCGATTCCGCCTATGTCGATCGTGAGAAACACGCCGTAGATTCGGAATATCAACTGCAGATCAAAGACGATGGATGGCGCGCCAATTCGGTACAGAAATCTGCTCTCAACCCGGCACACCCAGCCAGTCGATTCCACATCGGAAGCCTCGAGACTCTCGGCGGCGAGGTAAATCAGGCTTTGCTCGACTTCTTCGCCGAGAACTACTCGGCCAATCAGATGGTGATGGTGGCCCTTACCAATGAGCCTCTCGACGAAATGGAATCCTGGATCGTGCCAACGTTCGTCGGAATCGAGAATCGCGAACTCGAACCACAACCACCCACCGAACCGGTATTTCTCCAATCCAGTCTACCGGCCGTACTCAGTTATCAGACACTCAAGGAAGGCAACCAGATCAGCTACAACTTTCCCATTCCTTCGACCGACGGCCACTATAAGAAAAAACCCGCGATGTACATCACCAACCTGCTGGGTCACGAAGGGATCGGCAGTCTGCATAAGCACCTGAAAGATGCCGGATGGATCGAGTCGTTAAGCGCCGGCAGCGACCGATTCGACGAAAACAGTGCGGTTATCAGCATTACGATTCGATTGACAGAACCGGGCACCACCCAGATTGATGCAATTACCAACCTGCTCTTCTCCTACATTGATTTGTTGAAGGCAACCGAACTCGAGGCCTGGCGTTATGACGAACAAGCGATCGTCGCCAACCTGGGGTTTCGCTTTCAAGAGAAATCCTCACCCACCGGGTTCGTTTACCAGCTCGGTCCCCGATTCATGCGTTATCCCCCGGGTGAGGTGCTGGCCGTACCGTACATGATGGAGGAGTTTGATCCCAAGCTCATCAAAGAATACTTAGGCTACCTGAGGGTGGACAACCTGCTGTTGGAGATCAGCGGTCCCGACGTCGTCGGAGATCTGGTCGATCCCTGGTTTCAAGTACCTTACAGCCTCGAGCACAAGCCAGTCGAAATCGCAGCAATAGACGCAACGAATCTCCATCTACCACCGCGCAACGACTTCCTGCCCGAAGATCTCTCGCTACTCGCAAACGACGAAAAAGGGCCGGAGAAGGTGATCGACGAACCAGGTATCGAGTTCTGGTTGGATCAGGATACGGAGTTTGGTGTCCCGCGTGCGAACGTTTATCTGACCCTCGGTATCGAAGGGGGACTGCAGGAACCCGAAGATATCGTTATGGCGCAAGTTTACCGCCGCCTAGTGGTCGACGCGTTGAACGAATATTCTTACCCTGCATTGCTCGCAGGTGTCGGCTACCAGCTTGGTACTACTCCGGCGGGCTTTCGCATTTCAATGGCTGGCTACAATGACAAACAATCCGTGTTACTCAGTAACGTTCTACAGGCGTTCATCAACCTGGAAATAGACTCTATTCGGTACGAGCTGTACAAGGATGAGCTGATTCGTCGATGGCTGAACTTTCAACACCAGCGGCCGTACACCCAAACCAACGCGACCTTGAACCATTTGCTGCTTTCCAGCAGTTGGCCACCGGCAGAACTTGCCGCAACGCTACAGGACCTGGGGCCTGAAGACCTGCAGAACTGGCGTACCAAACACCTGCAAAAATTCACCGCTCGTGGGTTGCTACACGGGAACATAGCGCTTGTTCATGCCAAACAGATCGCGGAGTTGCTTCGCTCAACGTTGCCAATGGCCGACTTGCCAATAATCCGCCCGCAAGTTACCACCATCACCGAAGCGCTGCGATTCGAAGTATCCATAGATCATCAGGATGCTTCGATGATCTTGTATCTGCAGAACCCGAGCACCAGCACCAGCGATCGAGCGAAGGGAGCTTTGACGGTTCAGCTTATCCGCCAAGCGTATTTCACCAGTCTGCGAACGGAACAACAACTAGGCTACGTGGTCGCCACAACCAATCGACCATTACGCAACCTCGGTGGAATCGCCTTCATCATTCAGTCGCCTGCGGCATCTCCGGCCGCGCTGGAACAGGCAACCAAGACGTTTCTCGACGAGCAAATTCCAGCGCTCGAGGCGTTGAGTGAGGAAGCGTTCACCGAACGCAAAGCCGGACTGATCTCGTTGCTGACAAAACGTGATGAAAACCTGTCACAAAGGAGTCAACGTTATCTGGCAGATTTGAACCTTGACATCACCACGTTCGATTCGATGAAACTGATCGCGGATAAAGTGAACGGCTTGACCAAAACGCAAATGCTCGACTCTCTGGCAGGGCTAATCGATCGCTTCGAAAAACAGCGGTTGATCGTCTACAGCACAGGCAGGTTCGAGGAGACCCCCGAAACAGGTATAGAAATCACCGACGTCGTCTCCTTCAAGCGCCGTTGAGTTCCAGGCGATAAGGCGGCAATGAATCGAGCAGGGCGCGTCCATAACGCTGGGTGACAATTCGTCTGTCCAGCAGCGTGATGCGCCCGTAGTCGCCTTCGTGACGGATCAGCCGTCCACATGCCTGCTCCAGCTTCAACGCGGCATCCGGCACCGATATCTCGTAAAACGCATTCTTGCCTTGCGCTTCGGCCCACTCTGCCATGGCCTGATCGATGGGATCGTCGGGTACCGAAAACGGCAGCTTCACAATGATCACATGCCGACACAAGTCATCAGGGAGATCCACCCCTTCGGCAAAACTCGCAAGGCCAACGAGGTAACTCTTCTCACCCGCCTCGATACACGCTCGATGAGCTGCAAGCAGAGTCTGCTTCGAACCTTTCCCCTGGATCTTCAACGAAGTACAGAAATCTCGAGGAAGCTGACTACAAACCTCGTTCATCTGCCGCCATGAGGTGAACAGCACCAGCCCGCTGACATCATCCGCGAGTAACTTCGGCAACAACATGGCAACTTCCTCGCTATGCGCCGCAAAATCGCGCGGATCAGAACTCATCTTCGGTACGGTCAAACTGGCGATGCGTGGGAAATCGAACGGGCTCGGGATACGTACTCCAACACAGTCAGGCAAACCAACGCGTTCGAAGAAACGTTCAAAGCGACCGAGTGCGGTAAGCGTCGCCGAGGTGCATATCGCAGCAAAACAACGTGACCAGAGATTCTCCTCTAATAGTTGACCTGGCTCGATTGGCGTACTAACCAATTCCACGTCACTCTCATAACGGTTGGCCCAACGCGCGTGTCGTGTTTTGTTCGCGTCGCTGTCTGCAAAGTCATCGAGAAGCGCAAGCGTTGCCAGCGCTCGATTCTGCAATTGACCCACAGCCGGAAGCCAGTCCTCCGCCTCAAACGCTCGTTCCCAATCCAATTCACCCGCAACAGCCTTCTGCAACAGTTCATGGGCGTGTTCAATGACACTCTCGATCTCAACGAGCACCTTGGCGGCATTCGCGGCCAACTTCGCCACTTCCTCCGGTATTTTCCCGTGTGGAAAACGGTGAGTATCGAGTGTCTCGTCGCGCGGTTGGTATTCAAGCTCCGCAAGTCCATCCGCAAGGTCGGACAGAGCAGCGGCGAACTTCGGACCATGATCAGCCACCTGCGTGGAGACATCGAGCAACTCGGCAGGGCGGCTGAAGCGCTGGGTCAGGCTCCCAAAAACGCTCGCAACCGTATCCACCCACGATGCAGTTGCATGGAGCCGTGCTGCGACAGAAAAATGTTGTTGAGTTTTATCGGGAAGATGATGCGCCTCATCCAGAACATAAATACAGTCTTCGGGTGCAGGTAATACCGCGCCACCGCCGAGGCTCAAGTCCGCCAATACCAGATCGTGGTTTGCAACGATCACATCCACGCCTTCGAGGCGATTGCGGGCCTTGAAAAACGGACACTGCTTGAAGAAGCCACACTTGTTATTAGTGCAACCACGATGATCCGTAGTCACCGCACGCCAGTCGTCCTGATCGAGATCGTGTGGCCAACTGTCGAATTCTCCATCCCAGGATCCTTCACCGAAGGCGACCAGCATGGAATGGTAAAGTGCCGGGTTATCCTCACTCAGCGTATCGAATAGCCCTATCTCCTGCTGGCCGCTGTATTTCAGCCGATCATCCAGTCGTTTGAGACACAGGTATCGTCCTCTCCCCTTTGCCAGCGCAAAATCGAACTGGAGCCCGGCATGTTCTTTGAGATCCGGAAGGTCCCTCAATACAACCTGTTCCTGCAGTGCTACGGTTGCTGAGCTGATGACAACGGTCTTCCCGAGCGCCCGAGCGATGGGCACCGTGGCCAGGCAATAGGCCGCCGTCTTCCCGGTGCCGGTACCCGCTTCGATCGCAATAATGCGCCGCGCATCTCCCGTCAGCGTACGTGCGATATGGGCGATCATCTCCCTCTGGCCGCGTCGGGCGCGGAACTGGCGCGCCTCGAGCCAAGCGCTATAGCCTTCCTGGATCTCGTGTTTGAGCTCGGTACTGAGAGCGGAGGTCGTCACCGGTGTAGCTTACCCGCAGGGCCGGTGTGGTGACCAGGGGTCAGTTGGCGATTCTCCGTGTAGGTTTGTTCCATCGCGTAACTTGCGGGAGTTGGTCGCTGGTGCAACGATGGCTGGACGGGAGCTGTGGATGACTGTCATGAGCGTGCGTTATTTCGGTTTGGGGTTACTGGTGCTGTCAGTCGGCGCCGGCGCGGACATCGACGATCTTGTGCTACCGGCTGGATTTACCATCACCACATTGAGCGATGACGTGGCCAACGCGAGACAGATGGCACTCAGTGATGCGGGAACACTGTTCATAGGCACACGTCGCGCGGGTAACGTCTACGCGATCGCGAACGCACTCAGCGACAACCCGGCAAAAAGGATTACGCTTGCCGAGCGACTGACGATGCCGAGCGGTGTCGCGGTCCACGGCCAGGACCTCTACGTCGGTGCCGTGGATCGCATTTTGCGCTTCACCAACATCGAGGAGAATCTATCGACTAACGCCAACTTCGATGTGGTGACCGACCAACTTCCAAACAAATCTATGCACGGGTGGAAACATCTAGGCTTTGGACCCGACGACAGTCTCTATTTTGCCGTCGGCGCACCCTGCAACATCTGTCTGTCCGAAGATCCCCGGTTCGCGTCGATCCTGCGCATGGATCCACAATCAGGAGATACGACCGTTTATGCGAGCGGGATTCGCAATACCGTCGGCTTCGACTGGCACCCAGTTACTCGCGCTTTATGGTTTACCGACAACGGCCGCGACCTGTTAGGTGACGACGTGCCGTTCGAAGAGGTAAACGTCGCCCATCAACCCGGCCTGCATTTCGGATATCCCTTCATACACGGGGGTGACTTACCTGATCCGGAGTTCGGCGCTGGTGCCGATCCCGCCACCTACGAACTCCCAACCATCAGAATTCAGGCACATTCCGCTGCGCTCGGCGTAGGTTTTTATACCGGCACGCAGTTTCCCGAAAAATACGCAAACGCATTGTTTATCGCCGAACACGGCTCGTGGAATCGTTCAACTAAAGTCGGCTATCGGATTTCGGTGATTACCTTTACCGAAACCGGCAGCAACTATGCCCCATTTATTACCGGTTGGCTCGACGGACAGAAGAACTGGGGACGCCCAAATGACGTGCTAATGGCACCCGACGGGAGTCTTCTGATATCCGATGATCAGGCGGGGGCCATCTACCGTGTCAGCTACGCGATACCTTCCGACTGAATTCTCTGATCCCGCAGCACCGATCAATTCGGTATCAAACAGCCGTATCCAACGGACTGCGCACGCCAAGCCCGGGTTTGTTCAGTACATGGGTATATATCTGAGTCGTTTTGACATTCGCGTGCCCTAACAACTCTTGCACGGTTCGAAGGTCGTGACCCGATTCCAACAAGTGAGTTGCAAAGCTGTGCCGCAACACGTGCGTCGTGACCCGCTTCTGCAAATCCGCGGCCATCGATGCGCGTCGCACAGCGCGTTGGATCGTTTGCGGCCAAACATGGTGGCGACGCAACCAGCCACGTGCGCGTGGATCTTCTGTCAGTCTCGCCGCTGGAAATACAAACTGCCACATGGGTTCGTGACCCGCATACTTGAGTTTTTCGGACAGCGCTCCGGGTAGCGCCACCTACCCGTACCCCTCCGCTCGATCCCGGACATGCTGTGAGATGGAAAACTCTATCTGTGCGCGTAGTTCATCGATAAGGCTCAACGGCAATATAGCCCGCCGGTCTTTTCGTCCCTTGCCATCCCTCACCATGATCAACCCCGACGAAAAATCCACATCAAGCACGCGCAATCGCACAGCCTCCATCACCCGCATCCCCGTGCCATACATCAACCGAACAACCAACCGTTGAGCAACCGCCACCTTCTCGATTAGCCGCAGAACTTCCGGTTTGGTCAACACCACCGGTAGCCGCATGGGACTGGTCGCCCGTACCACATCGTCCAACCACGGCATGTTCACGCCAAGCACCTTGGCATACAGGAATATCAACGCCGCCAACGCTTGATTTTGAGTCGACGGCGTAACCTTACGATCAACCGCCAAATGGGTAAGAAACGACTCAACTTCGAGCTTCGCCAGGTTTCGAGGATGAACCTTGCCATGAAACAAAATGAACCGTCGAATCCACTGGATATAGCTTCTCTCGGTTGAATAGCTATATTGGTGAAGGCGAAGCGTATCTCGAACTTGGTCTAGAAAACGTGACTTGGGCAAACGCGGACCGTCATCTTATACAACATACACTACGTTCTCATGGCCACAACAAGTTGATAATATGGAACATTCTGAAAATAAGGTGAGAAACCAATGATTTATTACAGCAGCAACGTCGCACGTCACCTTATACCGCATTTGTTGCCGAATTGACGTTAGGCAACCAGGAGATGCGTTTCCTAGCGGCAATGATCCTAGCGCTCATAGTGGTTGTAGGGTTGTTCTATCTTATGACGGATATCCTTACGGTTGATGAATCTATATCCATACCTGAAAAACGTACGTTAGATATTCCCAACCTAGAAGACTACTGCGCGGAAGCCGATCGACTGCTATACGAACTCGAAAAGGACGAGTTGCGAACTTGTAATACCGATCAGGAATGTACTGTCGTAAGCGGGATCTCGGGTTGTGGGCAAGCAATCACCCTTACTAACCTAGACCTGTATCGGCAAGTATACGAAGAGATTCGCGTACTGCGAGAAGCCGCAAGTTGCATGAGTGGACCGATATGCAGACCTCGACAATGGTATGGATCAGTCTGTACGACCGGTCTTTGCACAATAGATTACAATCGACCAGTTCCTCCGCCAAAACCTGAATTCCAGTTCGAGGAGATATAGATTTTGCTGTGGTTGCCTAACCAGTCGTTCCAGCGGACACAACAAAGCGTCACTGAAACACCTACACCCTAAGAGGTGATCATGAACAGAGATGAAATGGTTTCCGTAGTAGAAAGCTATATTACTGGTCTCGGTTCTGGAGATTTTTCATGTGTACCGTTCTCGGATGACGTGACATTGGAAGGACCGCTTCGGGAAAAAGTCCGAGGTCAAGAAGCTATCGATTTTCTATCTGGATTGTTCCCGATCATGCGAGGTGCTGAGGTTATTCAGCACATCGTAGAAGGAG
>JACZXA010000285.1 GCA_022571865.1 Pseudomonadota bacterium | reverse complement strand
ATACAACTGTAAAATATTCTGACACTCGATACCAATCTATGGGGTTTGTCCTGTAAAAAAAACCGACAGTAGCACGTTAAGTTCAGGCGATACCCTTGCGAAGCCGTTTTAGTCCGATTCCAATCAGGCCAAGGGTGCCGGGCTCCGGAACGGATACATCGCGACCGTAAAAAGTATAGTGAGAAATAGTTTGAATCGAATCACCCTGCATGAAGGGACTGTGATCTACGATGACCGAATTCCCGGATATTAATAGCGTCAACAAGTAGCCGACATAGGTTTCCGGAGACTTAGGCGCATTGCCGTTGGGGCCTTTCAGAACCAATAGGATCTCGTCGTACATGTCGAACATGCTGGAAAGTAAAATTTCAACTGGCGGATTGGGAATTGCAATTTCCCACTTCGTAATAATATAGGTCCAGTCATCCGGTCCAAACATTTGGTCAGCATTAACGGTTGCAACTCCCGGGGCGTCATTGCTCTCATGCCCGTATGCGCATCCGGCGGTTGTGGAAACCACGCTTGCGTGTTCGAGACTGCAAGACATCATGCCTGCATTTGCCGTCGTGAAAACGATGCTCATCAACAAAGCAGTAATCGGCGGCAAAATCTTTGATTAGTTTTTTCATTCTCTTTCTCGCTTTACTACAAGCTGCACCTCAATGCTCATAGGTATTCGGGCAACTCTACGATTCAATCAGTACACTTAATAACGCAAATACCGAGCTAAGAAATAAACACCTAAATATCAACGGGTTGCAAAAATTTATCTGGAAGTGTGTAAATAATTTCGACACTTTTAGCGATCCAGGTTCAAATACTCAGGTACCGCAATTGGGAAGTCGAAGTTCTTGCTCAAAACAGTTCGAGTACAATCTGCTAAACGAGAGCCCTGATGAGAAACTCCATAACTGGACCAAACATGTCTCCCCCAGCTTGAGGACAGATCCGAACTATGAAATTCGCTATTTCCGTACACGGCGCCCCTTTCTCGTCATCAGCGGCACATTCTGCATACCGATTTGCGGAAGCTACCCTCGATGCCGGTCACAAGATTGCACGCGTGTTTTTCTATCACGATGCGGTTCGAACCGGCGACAGCTTAAGCGTGGCTCCTCAGGAAGAAAATACCGTCATTGATAGATGGGCAGAGTTATCCGAGAAGCATGAATTCGAGCTTGCGGTGTGTATTGCCGCATCGCTCAAACGCGGTGTAATAAACGATGAAGCGCGTGACCGTTATGAGAAACCCGCAGCGAACCTGCATCCGGCGTTTACGATTGTAGGTTTAGGTCAACTCATCGATGCAATCGCCGGTGCAGACCGATTCATCAGCTTCGGTGCCTGATGGACGCTAAACACATACTTTATCTTTTGCGGAAATCACCGTATTCAAGCAGCAATGCTGTGGAAGCATTAGATAGCGCGTTGGTTGCTGGGGTCTTCGAGCAGAACGTATCGGTGCTGTTCAAAGATGATGGTGTCTGGCAGCTACTGGATGGCCAAAGAGGCGCGGCCATTGAGAGACGCACCGTCGGCAACGTCATGCAAGCTTTACCTCAATACGACATTGAGCAACTTTTTGCATGCGAGGTTTCACTGAACGAAAGGGGGTTGCAACTCGAGGATCTGGCTCTCACTGTAAAACCTCTTTCCCTCGAGGAGCAGCGTAAACTGATCACCCGGCAGGATGCGGTGGTCAACGACTGATGGCAACACTGCATTTGGTTAATAGTCAGACGGCACTGCAAAGCTGTCTTGACGTGGCAGCCGACGACGATAGCGTTCTACTTATCGAAGATGGTGTTTACGGCGCTACAACCGACGTAGCGAGGGCTTTGCTGGTTCTTGCACCGGACGTCGAAGCTCGCGGTCTGAAGGACCGAATACCCAGCACTGCCGAATCCATAGACTACGATCAGTTCGTCGCTCTCGTCGAAACCCACAAACCGATCGTTACCTGGTGTTGAATTACTTCTCGTTGTGAACCCGCAAACAGACAAAGAAGGCTACTTGAGCTGCCTCGACGAGTGGTCGATTGAGGTCGCTTCTCTGTTAGCGGAGCGTGAGGATATCGCGCTCGACGACGAGCATTGGCAGTTGATTCACCTGATCCGAAATTTCTACGAACGCTTCGAGGTTTCCCCCGCGATGCGTGTACTGGTGAAGCAGGTTCGTGCAGAGTACGGAGCGGAAAAAGGCAACAGCATCTATCTTCTGAAACTCTTTCCTGGAAGCCCCGCGAAACTGCTGGCAAAAATCGCCGGACTTCCGCGACCCACCCACTGCCTTTAGCCTTAGACCGGTTGCCGGTATCCGACCACCTCTCCGATGATGATGGTCGTCGGTCCGACGATCTCTGCTTTTGTTACGCGTTCCGCAAGATCGGCCACGGTACCCTGTACGATTCGCTGCTCGGGTAAAGTCGCTTTTTCAACGAGCAACGCGGGCATATTCGGCGCCATGCCATGTTCCACCAGGCGCTCGAGGATCTCCTTTAAACCAGGCAGCCCCATATAAATGACCAGCGTTTGTTGCGGTTTCGCCAACTCCGGCCAATCCAGATTAGTGCGGTCTGCTGCCCGGTGGCCGGTGACAAAACGCACGGATTGGGATACGTCCCTGTGCGTGAGCGGAATACCCGCATAACTCGCCGAACCGGAAGCGGCAGTAATGCCCGGCACGACAAAACAATCGATACCTTCGTTGGCCAGAAATTCGGTCTCCTCACCACCTCTCCCGAATATGAATGGGTCACCTCCCTTTAGACGCACGACGAATTTGCCTGCCCTGGCATGCTCGAGCATGAGCTGATTGACCGCGTCCTGACGGATGCCAGGAAACTTACGGCGCTTGCCGACGTAGATTCGGTCGGCGTCTCGACGGACGTACTCGAGAAGCTCTGCATTCGCCAGGTTGTCGTAGAGCACGACGTCCGCACTCTGCAACAGCCTCAACCCTTTCAACGTGATCAGTTCAGGATCACCAGGCCCTGCGCCTACCAGCGCAACGGATCCAATATCTTTTGTCTGAATTTCGTTTTGAAAGGACTGTTCGGCGCCTTCTATATCTCCTCGTAGTACCCGCTCTGCGGTGGCGCTGTTCAACCACCTGTCCCAGAATCGTTGTCGTTCATGCACATCGGTGAGTTTCTGTTTCACCTCGGCGCGACGTTGGGCCACGAATTCCGCCAAGGCTCCTAAGCGAAACGGCAGCCGCGCTTCGAGCCAGCCGCGAACGACCCGCGCGAGAGTCGGGGATCTACCACCCGTGGAGACCGCGACCAGCACCGGACTGCGATCGATGATGCTGGGGAAAATCGCGGTACTGAGCTTCGGTTCATCCACGCAGTTGATGAGAACATTGCGGTGTTCGCAGGCGTCGAAGATCGTCTGGTTGACCTCGGGATTATTGGTCGCAGCCACTACGAGCGCGGCGCCTTCGACGTCTTCCGGCAGGAATTCGCGGTCGTGGACAGTCAGGTCGTGTTCCTGGATGAGGTCGCTTACGGCCTCACTTAGTTGCGGTGCCACGACGAGAACGTTTGCTCCGGCACGGAGCAGAAGTTCCAGCTTACGGTGCGCGACGTCGCCGGCACCCACCAGCAAGCAGGGTTTTTGTCGCAGATCGATGAACAGGGGTAAGTAGTCCATCTTCCGTCACGAGAGCCTCATCACGCGGGATTAAGATCCAAAGTCTGCAAGTTACCCATGTAGGCGCGTAGCGCGTCGGGAACGTGTACGCGTCCTTCTCCGTCCTGGTAGTTCTCCAACACGGCAACCAACGTGCGGCCGACGGCCAATCCAGATCCGTTCAGTGTATGCACCAACTCGGGTTTTTTCGACTCGGGGTTGCGGTAACGGACCATCATGCGCCTCGCCTGAAAGTCCAGGAAATTGCTGCACGAGGATATTTCTCGGTATCTGTTTTGTCCGGGTAACCAGACTTCCAGATCGATTGTCTTCGCCGCAGAAAAACCGAGGTCACCGCCGCACAAATTTACCGATCGGTAAGGAAGCTCCAGCTTTTGCAGGATCGCTTCCGCGTGTGTTGCCAACTCCTCGAGCGCATCCCAGGAACGGTCGGGTTCCACCAACTGGACCAGTTCCACCTTCTCGAACTGATGTTGACGAATCATGCCACGGGTGTCTTTTCCATAACTACCGGCTTCACTGCGAAAACAGGGTGTATGGCACACATGTTTGATCGGCAGCCGGTCAAAGTCGATGATGGTATCGCGGTAGATGTTGGTAACAGGCACTTCTGCTGTCGGGATCAGATAGAACCCCGCGTCAGTTTCAATTCGAAACTGATCCTCGGCAAACTTAGGCAATTGACCGGTGCCGTAAAGGGAACTTTCATTGACGATATACGGAACGTAGACTTCTTCGTAACCGTGCTCGCGACCATGCACGTCCACCATAAATTGGGTCAGGGCACGATGGAGCCTGACCACATCCCCTCTCATCACCACAAAACGACTGCCGCTGATCTTGGCGGCCACCTCGAAGTCCAGAGCGCCACCTGC
>JACZXA010000097.1 GCA_022571865.1 Pseudomonadota bacterium | reverse complement strand
GGATTTGAGAAGAACGTCTCCCGGGCGTTGCAGGAACGCATAGAGTTGTCGTCGCTGCAGGATTTTTTTGGTGAAATCATGGTGCCCGTGGAAGAAGTGGTTGAAATGCGCGGTGGCCAGAAGCGTCGTAGTGAGCGCAAATTTTTCCCAGGCTATGTGCTGGTCGAGATGGAACTCAATGACGACACCTGGCATCTCGTGAAGGAAACGCCGCGAGTAATGGGTTTTATCGGCGGTAAGGCCGAGCATCCGGCGCCGCTGACCGAAAGTGAGGCGAAAGCCATTCTCGACCGGGTCGCTGCGGGTAGTGATAAGGCAACGCCAAAGACAATTTTTGAGGCTGGAGAAATCGTGCGCGTCATCGATGGGCCGTTCAACGACTTCAACGGTGTCGTCGAGCAGGTGAACTACGAGAAAAGTAAGGTCCAGGTTGCCGTGACCATTTTTGGCCGTTCGACCCCGGTGGAGCTTGACTTTGGTCAGGTGGAAAAGGGTTGATTTCGAGATCTTGAGCAGTCGAGATTGGGTTTTGAGTAGGCAGTGGGAAGTGTACCTGCGCACCAGGTGGCGCGATAAGGGCACGTTATACCCGATAGGAGAGAGAAGCGATGGCGAAGAAAGTTGAGGCCTATATCAAATTGCAGGTTCCTGCAGGGCAGGCCAATCCGAGTCCGCCTGTGGGTCCGGCACTCGGCCAACATGGCGTAAATATCATGGATTTCTGCAAGACGTTCAATGCCCAGACGCAGAACCTGGAGCAGGGAATGCCTACTCCCGTGGTGATTACCGTTTATGTAGATCGCAGCTTCACCTTTATCACCAAAACGCCGCCGGCCTCCGTTCTGTTGCGCAAGGTGGCAAAAATCGATAAAGGCAGCGGCACGCCTAATACCGTCAAAGTGGCGAAAGTCAACCGGGCGCAGTTGGAAGAAATTGCGAAGATCAAAATGCCGGATCTCACGGCTGCGGACATGGATGCGGCGGTGCGCACCATCGCTGGCAGTGCCCGCAGTGCGGGTATCGATGTGGAGGGCGTATAAATGGCGAAACAAAGCAAACGAGCACGAGCCATTGAGGAAAAGATCGATCGATCCCGGGCGTATCCAATCGAGGAAGCCGTGGATCTGTTGAGCGAAATTTCCAATGTGAAGTTCAAAGAATCCTTCGATGTTTCCGTCAATCTCGGCGTAGACCCTCGCAAATCCGACCAGGTTGTTCGTGGCGCGACCACCTTGCCCCATGGTGTGGGCAAAACGGTGAGGGTTGCGGTGTTTACCCAGGGCGATAACGTCGAGAAGGCGAAAGCCGCCGGGGCAGATCTGGTGGGTCTCGAGGATCTCGCGGAACGGGTAAAAGGTGGCAAGCTCGATTTCGATGTGGTGATTGCAACACCGGATGCGATGCGCATCGTGGGTCAACTTGGCAAAATTCTAGGCCCCCGGGGACTCATGCCCAACCCCAAGACGGGGACGGTGACGCCCGATGTGGAAACGGCGGTTACCAATGCCAAGGCAGGGCAAGTGCAGTTTCGAACCGACAAGGCCGGCATCATTCACGGCAGCGTTGGCCAGGTGGGTTTTGCGAGCAAACAGATCAAAGAAAACGTTGAAGCGCTCGTGGTTGATTTGAAGAAAGCCAAACCGGCTTCGGCGAAAGGTATCTATTTACGAAAAATCACTCTGTCGACCACCATGGGTCCAGGGGTGTCCATCGACCAAACGTCGCTGGACGTGTGAAGAATTTTGGAGGTAACCGGATGGGGCGATTGCCCTGAGCCGGGACCCGTCAAATACCGTAGGCGGCCAGACACTGAGAAACTTTGTGTGCGGCCTTAATTTCCTGCGCAGACGGTTGAATCCGAAAGAACGTGAACGAATGTATCGTCTCGTGAAATTGGGTCGCCGTAAGGGCTTGAGAAAGCTGCACATGGCAGCATCCGTGCTCTATAGCTGAGATTCAGCTAGTTGAAGGAATAGGAGAGTGAGGAAGTTGTCAGTATTGGAAGAGAGGTGGATATCGGCGATATCCAAGGAGCAACCATGGCATTAAGATTTGAGCAGAAACAAGCGATTGTTGCCGAGGTTAAAGAAGCTGCTGCGAGCGCACTATCGGCGGTGCTTGCCGACTATCGCGGTTTGACGGTGAGTGAGATGACAGAGTTACGTGCCAAGGCACGTTCGTCTGGCGTTTATCTCAGGGTCGTCCGCAATACGTTGGCCAAGCGCGCCCTGGAAGGAACCGACTTTGCTTGCCTCGATGAGGCACTGGTTGGACCGACTATGGTGGCGTTTTCGCAGGAAGACCCGGGATCAGCCGCAAGGCTCATCAATGAATACGTCAAGCGGTACAAATCGTTGGAGGTCAAAGCGATTTCGATCGATGGAGTGCTGTTCGGCCCGGAGGAGATTGCCAGATTGGCAAGACTTCCCACCCGGGACGAAGGTTTGGCGTTGTTGATGAGCGTCATGCTCGCACCGGTGACCCAACTCGCGCGCACATTCAATGAGGTGCCTGGCAAGTTGGTGCGAACGCTGGCCGCAGTTGGCGAACAGAAACAGGCGGATGGTTAACCAAGGTTCAAGAAGACGAAATTTCAGGAGTAATTACCAATGGCATTGTCAAAAGACGATATTTTGCACGCCATCGCAGATATGAGTGTGATGGAAGTTGTGGAGCTGGTTTCTTCGATGGAAGAAAAATTCGGCGTATCGGCCGCGGCGGCAGTAGTGGCAGCACCGGTCGCGGCAAATGACGCCGGAGCGGCCGCCGAGGAACAGACCGAATTTGAGGTAGTACTTGCAGGCATAGGCGAAAAGAAAGTCACCGTGATCAAAGCGGTAAGGGCAATCACCGGGCTCGGTTTGAAAGAAGCCAAGGCGGTGGTTGATGAAGCACCTTCCTCGATCAAGGATGGGCTGAGCAAGGACGAAGCAGAAGAAATCAAGAAGCAGTTGGAAGAAGCCGGCGCGACTGTTGAGTTCAAGTAAGGGCTCGCGGTCAAACGACTTGGGCTGGTGCCCCTCTCCACAACCAGGAGAAGGTGCCGGCCTTTCGTCGTTGCGGACGATTAATTGTGAATACGTAACCCAAGCACGCGCGGGAGATTCGAATGGCGTATAGCTTTACTGAGAAGAAACGGATCCGTAAGGACTTTGGCAAACTACCTGAAGTCATGGAACTACCGTACCTTCTTGCGATTCAGGTCGATTCCTATAACAAGTTCCTACAAGTGGATAAAAAACTCGGTGAACGCGCGGATGTCGGTTTGCATACCGCGTTTCGCTCGGTCTTTCCGATTGTCAGTTACTCGGGAAGTGCGGCACTGGAGTATGTGGACTACCGATTAGGCGTACCTACCTTTGATGTCAAAGAATGTCAGATGCGGGGCATCACCTACGCGGCGCCATTGCGAGTCAAAGTACGTCTGATCATCTACGACAAGGAGTCTTCCAGCAAAACGGTCAAGGACGTCAAAGAGCAGGAAGTCTACATGGGCGAAATTCCGCTCATGACCAAGAATGGCACCTTTGTCATCAACGGCACCGAGCGTGTCGTCGTGTCGCAATTGCATCGCTCTCCGGGCGTGTTCTTCGATCATGATCGTGGCAAGACCCACAGCTCCGGCAAGCTGCTCTACTCCGCACGGGTGATTCCCTACCGTGGTTCCTGGCTCGATTTTGAATTCGATCCGAAGGATTGCGTGTTTGTTCGAATCGACAGGCGCCGCAAACTCCCGGCAACCATTGTCCTGCGGGCGTTGAACTACACGGCAGAAGAAATCCTCGATATATTTTTCGAAAAGAACGTCTTCCATGTGAAGAAGGATGGCTTTTCCGTCGACCTGATCCCGGAACGCATGCGTGGCGAGATGGCGTCGTTCGACATCAGTGATCGTTCCGGCGAAGTCATAGTCGAAGTGGGTCGGCGCATCACTGCACGGCACGTACGGTTACTCGAAGACAGTGGTCTGAAGCGTCTCAATGTACCGCGGGAATACCTCATCGATCGGGTGATCTCCAACGACATTGTCGACAAAGCAAGCGGTGAGATTCTTGTAGCCTGTAACACCTTGATTACCGAAGAAGTGTTGGAACAGCTGCTGGAAGCGGGTGTGCACGATATCCCGACGATCTATACCAACGATCTCGATTGTGGACCGTACATTTCGGACACGTTGCGCATCGATCCCACGAGCAACCGCCTGGAAGCGCTCGTCGAGATTTATCGCATGATGCGTCCCGGCGAGCCCCCAACTAAAGAAGCGGCAGAAAATCTCTTTACCAACTTGTTTTTCTCTACCGAGCGATACGACCTCTCGGCGGTTGGCCGCATGAAGTTCAACCGGCGCCTGGGTCGGGAAGACATAACGGGAGAAGGAATTCTTCTCAATGAAGACATCATCGAGGTGCTGCGCACGCTCATGGCGATTCGCAATGGCAAGGGTTCGGTAGACGACATCGATCATCTCGGCAACCGTCGGGTACGCTCGGTAGGAGAGATGGCCGAAAACGCGTTTCGCGTCGGTCTGATCCGGGTCGAACGGGCAGTCAAAGAACGGCTGAGTCTCGCGGAATCGGAAGGTCTCATGCCGCAGGACATGATCAACGCCAAGCCGGTGGCCGCAGCAATCAAGGAGTTTTTTGGTTCCAGTCAGCTGTCTCAGTTCATGGACCAGAACAATCCGTTGTCGGAAGTCACCCATAAGCGTCGGGTATCGGCCTTGGGACCCGGCGGGTTGACCCGTGAAAGAGCCGGATTCGAGGTGCGCGATGTTCATCCGACGCACTATGGCCGGGTTTGCCCCATTGAGACCCCTGAAGGTCCGAACATCGGACTGATCAACAGCTTAGCGACCTACGCGCGTACCAATGAGTACGGTTTCCTGGAAACGCCATACCGGCGCGTGGAAAACGGCAAGATAACCAAGAACATCGAATACCTGTCGGCAATCGATGAGGCGGAATACGTCATCGCTCAGGCAAGCTCGCCCATCAACGCGAAAAACCGGTTCGAGAACGATCTGGTGGATGTCCGTCATCAGAACGAGTTCCAGAAAACGGCTGCCGAGAACGTGAACTACATGGATGTGTCGCCCAAGCAGGTGGTTTCGGTGGCCGCCTCCCTGATCCCGTTCCTCGAGCATGATGATGCCAACAGGGCCCTCATGGGTTCCAACATGCAGCGTCAGGCGGTGCCGACCATCCGCACTGAGAAACCGCTGGTTGGCACGGGAATGGAACGCAACGTGGCACGAGATTCCGGTGTTTGCGTGATCGCAAATCGAGGTGGCACGGTCGACATCGTGGATGCCGGGCGAATCGTGGTACGGGTGGCGGATGCGGAAACGGAGGCCGGAGAAGCGGGTGTTGATATTTACAACCTGACTAAATTCACCCGCTCCAATCAGAACACCTGCATCAACCAGCGTCCGCTGGTCAAGCCCGGTGACCGCATCAGCAAGGGCGACATTCTGGCCGATGGACCTTCGTGTGACATGGGAGAGCTGGCGCTTGGGCAGAACATGCGCATCGCTTTCATGCCCTGGAATGGATACAACTACGAGGATTCGATTCTCGTCTCCGAACGAGTCGTGCAGGAAGACCGGTTCACGAGTGTCCATATTCAGGAACTCACCTGTACCGCCCGAGATACCAAACTCGGACCGGAAGACGTTACCTGTGACATCCCGAACGTGGGCGAAGGTGCGCTGTCGAAGCTTGACGAATCGGGCATCGTATATATCGGTGCGGAGGTGCTGTCCGGTGACATTCTGGTCGGCAAGGTAACGCCAAAAGGCGAAACTCAACTTACCCCGGAAGAGAAACTACTGCGGGCCATCTTTGGCGAGAAAGCGTCGGATGTGAAAGACACTTCGCTCAGAGTACCCAGCAGTGTCCAGGGCACCGTGATCGACGTGCAGGTTTTTACCCGCGACGGGGTTGAAAAAGATCAGCGCGCCAAGGATATCGAGCAACAACAACTGGCGCAGCATCGCAAGGATCTGGACGACGAGTACCGGATTGTCGAGGTGGCAACCTTTGAGCGTTTGGAAAACGCTTTACTCGGTCAGAAGGCGGCCAGCGCGCCAGGCCAGGCGCGAGGGCTCAAGATAGATAGGGAATATCTGGCGAGCCTCACTCGCGATGATTGGTTCAAGATCCGCATGTCCGACGAGGTGCTCAATGCTCAGCTTGAGCGAGCCGAGGCTCAGCTACAGGAACGCAAAGCAGAGCTGGACAACGTATACGCGGACAAGCGCTCAAAGCTCGAGAGTGGCGATGACCTTGCCCCGGGTGTGTTGAAGATCGTCAAGGTTTATCTCGCGATCAAACGGCGTATTCAGCCGGGTGACAAAATGGCGGGACGTCATGGCAATAAAGGGGTGATCTCCGTGATCATGCCCGTTGAAGACATGCCGTTCGATGAAAATGGTAATCCGGTAGACATCGTGCTCAATCCGCTCGGCGTGCCTTCCCGCATGAATGTTGGTCAGGTGCTGGAAACCCATTTAGGCTGGGCGGCTAAAGGCATTGGCGAGAAAATCGGTGAGTTGATCGATGCTCAGGCGAAAACGGCAGAACTGCGCGAATACCTCGAGAAAATTTACAACTCGGTGGGTGAGCACAAGGAAAACCTGAAGTCTCTCAAGGAGGGCGAAATTAATGAGCTTGCCGAAAATCTGAGAGGCGGTTTACCGATGGCGACCCCGGTCTTCGATGGGGCTGCCGAAAGTGAAATCAAGCAGATGCTCGAACTGGCGGGTTTACCCACCAGTGGGCAGACAACGCTCTACGATGGCCGTACCGGTCTCAAGTTCGATCGGCCGGTAACCATTGGTTACATGTACATGCTGAAGCTCAACCATCTGGTTGACGACAAGATGCATGCGCGTTCCACAGGTTCCTATAGCCTCGTCACTCAGCAGCCGTTAGGCGGTAAGGCGCAGTTTGGCGGGCAGCGGTTCGGCGAGATGGAAGTGTGGGCACTCGAGGCTTATGGCGCCGCCTATACGCTGCAGGAAATGCTTACCGTCAAGTCCGACGACGTCAGCGGCCGCACGAAGATGTACAAGAACATCGTCGATGACGATTTCAGCATGGAACCCGGCATGCCGGAGTCGTTCAACGTGTTGGTGAAGGAGATCCGTTCTCTTGCCATCGACATCGAGCTGGAGAGTGAATAGCGCATGATCGATATCAACAACCCTATTCGTTTGCTACTTAAATCCGACCGGGAGGAGAGATCTTGAAAGACCTACTCAACCTACTGAAGGCTCAGGGAAACGCTGGCGAGTTCGATTCGCTGAGAATTGGGCTTGCGTCCCCCGAGATGATCCGATCCTGGTCGTTCGGTGAGGTGAAAAAACCGGAGACCATCAATTACCGCACCTTCAAACCTGAACGCGACGGTTTGTTCTGCGCCCGCATTTTTGGTCCGAACAAAGACTACGAATGCCTTTGCGGCAAGTACAAGCGTCTCAAACACCGCGGAGTCATCTGCGAGAAGTGCGGCGTGGAAGTAACGCTCTCAAAAGTGCGGCGCGAACGCATGGGTCACGTGGAGCTTGCAAGCCCCGTTGCGCACATCTGGTTCCTGAAAT
This sequence comes from Pseudomonadota bacterium, assembly GCA_022571865.1. Classification (GTDB taxonomy): domain Bacteria; phylum Pseudomonadota; class Gammaproteobacteria; order Pseudomonadales; family Azotimanducaceae; genus SMWK01. Next base: position 10,011 of record JACZXA010000097.1, on the reverse strand, counting down.
CGCTGCCCTCTCGTATCGGCCTGTTACTCGATATGACGCTGCGTGACATCGAGCGCGTGCTGTATTTCGAGTCTTTTGTCGTCGTTGATCCGGGGCTTACGGACCTCGAGGTCGGTCAGCTTTTGAACGATGAGGAGTATTACCAGAAGCTCGAAGAATTCGGCGATGAGTTCGACGCTCGAATGGGTGCCGAGGCGATCCGGTCACTACTGCTGGCGTTAGACCTCCATGAAGAAACGACACGGTTGCGCGAAGAGATTCCTGCGACCAACTCCGAAACCAAGATCAAGAAGCTCTCCAAGCGCTTGAAGCTGATGGAAGCGTTCCTCAGCTCCGGAAACAAACCGGAATGGATGATATTGATGGTCTTACCGGTGTTGCCTCCGGATTTGCGGCCTCTGGTGCCGTTGGATGGCGGTCGTTTTGCGACTTCGGATCTGAACGATCTTTACCGGCGGGTAATCAACCGCAACAACCGTCTGAAGCGCCTGCTCGATTTGTCGGCACCGGATATTATCGTTCGTAACGAAAAACGCATGTTGCAGGAATCGGTTGACGCGCTGCTCGACAATGGCCGTCGCGGCCGGGCCATCACCGGTTCTAATAAACGTCCCCTGAAGTCCCTGGCTGACATGATCAAAGGAAAACAAGGCCGTTTCCGGCAGAATCTGCTTGGCAAACGAGTCGACTACTCGGGTCGTTCGGTGATCGTTGTCGGACCCACGTTGCGGCTGCATCAATGTGGTCTTCCCAAGAAGATGGCCCTGGAGCTGTTCAAGCCGTTCATCTTTGGAAAGCTGGAGGCGAGAGGGCTGGCGACGACCATCAAAGCCGCCAAGAAGATGGTGGAACGCGAAACGCCCGAGGTATGGGATATTCTCGCCAAGGTAATTCGTGAGCATCCAGTGTTGTTGAATCGCGCCCCTACGCTGCACCGCCTGGGTATTCAGGCATTCGAACCCGTGCTGATCGAAGGCAAGGCCATTCAGCTGCACCCGCTGGTCTGTACGGCTTTCAACGCGGACTTCGACGGCGACCAGATGGCCGTTCATATACCCCTGACTCTCGAAGCTCAGCTCGAAAGTCGGGCACTGATGATGTCGACCAACAACATCTTGTCACCGGCCAGCGGCGAGCCAATCATCGTTCCCTCCCAGGACGTGGTACTCGGGCTTTATTACATGACCCGCGAGAAGGTGAACGGAAAAGGCGAAGGCAGTATATTTGCCGATGTGAAGGAAGTGCACCGCGCTTACTATTCGGGCAAAGTCGACCTTCAGGCCAGGGTCAAAGTTCGCGTAGAGGAACACGTTGTCGCCGAAGATGGCTCTGTGTCGGTCGAACGCAACCTGGTGGATACTACGATAGGCCGTGCGCTTATGTCGGAGATCTTACCCCCGACGCTTCCGTTCGAGATGGTCAACAAGACACTCGATAAGAAAGAAGTCTCGAACTTGATCAATGCGTGTTATCGAAACGTTGGCTTGAAGGAAACCGTTATTTTTGCCGACCAGCTGATGTACATGGGATTTGCCCACTCCACGGCATCAGGCGTATCGATCGGTGTGGATGACTTTGTCATCCCGGAGAATAAAGATGCAATCATCAGCGATGCGCAGGCAGAAGTTGCAGAAATCGAGTCGCAATACGCATCCGGCCTGGTTACCCATGGTGAGAAATACAACAAGGTGGTAGACATCTGGTCGCGGGCTAACGATCTGGTTGCCCGTGCCATGATGGACGGTATTTCAAAGGAAACAGTGATTGGCCGCGATGGTAAAGAAGAAGAACAGGCTTCATTCAACTCCGTATTTATGTACTCCGATTCCGGAGCGCGGGGATCGCCCGCACAGATTCGCCAGTTGGCCGGGATGCGCGGACTGATGACGCGGCCGGATGGAAGCATCATCGAAAACGCGATTACCGCTAATTTTCGCGAAGGGTTGAATGTGAACGAGTATTTCATCTCAACTCATGGTGCTCGTAAAGGTCTGGCGGACACGGCGCTCAAAACCGCTAACTCCGGTTATCTGACGCGTCGCCTGGTAGACGTTGCTCAGGACGTTGTCGTCACGGACTTTGATTGCGGCACCACCGAAGGACTTCTGGTGTCGGCCATTATCGAGGGCGGTGACGTCGTAGAGCCATTGGGTGATCGAGTGCTCGGTCGAGTCGTAGCGGAAACCGTCTATGAGGTCGACGGCAAAACCGTGCTGATAGAAGCCGGTACGATGCTCGAAGAAGCCTGGGTCGAACAGCTCGATAACATTGGTGTGGACGAAATCATCGTTCGCTCGGCCATAAGCTGTAAGACGGGTTATGGAGTTTGCGCTATGTGTTACGGGCGAGATCTGGCTCGCGGGCACCAGGTCAATGCGGGTGAGGCTGTCGGCGTTATTGCCGCGCAATCCATTGGCGAGCCGGGAACCCAGCTTACCATGCGCACATTCCACATTGGTGGCGCTGCCTCGAGGGCAACGGCCATCGACAGCGTCCAGGTCAAGCATGGCGGGGTCGCTCGTCTGCATAATCTGAAGACGGTTATTCGTGAAAGCGGTGATCTCGTGGCGGTATCCCGCTCTGGAGAGATTGCCATCGCCGATGATCACGGTCGCGAGCGCGAGCGCTATAAGCTGCCCTATGGGGCGGTGATCAGCATCAAGGACGGAGATACGGTAGAAGCCGGGCAAATCATTGCGCAGTGGGACCCCCACACTCATCCGATCGTTACCGAAGTGTCGGGAACGGTGGAATTTGAGGGTATGGAGGAAGGGCTTTCCATCAACCGGCAGACCGATGAACTCACGGGATTGACCAATATCACCGTACTTGATCCCAAGGACCGACCCAGCGCGGGCAAAGATATTCGTCCGGCTCTGCGGCTGGTGGATGAAAATGGCAACGAGGTTGTGTTGCCCGGTAGCGATATACCTGTACACATTTTTCTGCCGAACAACGCCATCCTCAATCTCGAGGACAAAGAACAGGTCGGCGTGGGCGATATCATTGCCCGAATTCCTCAGGAAGGCTTGAAAACTCGGGATATCACCGGGGGTCTGCCGCGTGTTGCCGACCTTTTCGAGGCCCGAAAGCCAAAGGAGCCGGCTATCCTTGCGGAAGCCACCGGCACGGTCGGCTTCGGTAAGGAGACCAAGGGCAAACGCCGGCTGGTCATTACCCCCGCGGAAGGCGACCCGGTGGAAACCCTGATTCCGAAATGGCGCAACATCGGTGTTTTCGAAGGCGAACACGTGGAGCGTGGTGAGGTGGTCTGTGAAGGCCCGCCAAACCCACACGACATACTGCGCCTGAAGGGTGTGCCGGAGCTTGCGAAGTACATCATCAACGAGATCCAGGAGGTGTATCGGTTGCAGGGTGTGACCATCAATGACAAACATATCGAGGTCATTGTTCGGCAGATGCTGCGTAAGGTGGAGATTGTCAGTTCCGGCGAGTCGGAGTTGATTCGAGGTGAGCAACTGGAGTACACCCGGGTTACGGCCATCAATGAAGCGCTCGAAGCGCAGGGTAAGGAACTTGTGACCTTCCAGCGTGTGCTGCTGGGTATCACCAAAGCGTCGCTGGCAACGGAGTCGTTCATTTCTGCAGCTTCCTTCCAGGAAACGACGAGAGTGCTGACGGAAGCTGCGGTGACCGGTAAACGCGACTACTTGAGGGGCTTGAAGGAAAACGTGGTGGTAGGCCGGCTCATACCTGCGGGTACTGGACTGACCTACCACAGTGAACGCAAGCGCAGGCGCGAACGGGAAATCGCCACCAAACTTGCCGAGAAACAAGGAGCAACGGCGGACGAGGTCGAACAGGCCTTGTCTGAAGCGCTCAGCGATAGCGATTGAGCCTTCGCCGGCTTGAGGTAGAGCCTTCAGCGGCTTGCCTAAGGGAAGCGACGGCCGGATACTCGCATCCGACCGTTGCTTTAGCCGACTAACATCATTAGAATCGCGCGTCCGATTTTGGACCGGCGATCTGTCGACCGGCTTGACCTTGAATAACGTAACGGAGCATTGATGGCGACTATCAGCCAGCTAATAAGAAAGCCGCGCAAGCGCAAGGTCGATAAGAACATTGTGCCGGCGCTGCAGGGTAGCCCTCAAAAGCGTGGCGTTTGTACCCGCGTTTATACGACAACGCCCAAGAAACCGAACTCGGCGCTACGGAAAGTCTGTCGGGTCCGGCTGACCAACGGTTTTGAAGTGACTTCGTACATCGGCGGCGAAGGCCATAATCTGCAGGAACACTCGGTGGTCCTCATCAGAGGCGGCCGGGTCAAGGATCTACCCGGGGTTCGGTATCACACCATACGCGGCACCTTGGACACCTCTGGTGTCTCGGATCGTCGCCAGAGCCGTTCCAAATATGGAACCAAGAGACCTAAATAAGCTTTAACAAACCGAACTAGTAACCATTAACTCAGCGAGTGCGTGTGTCCGACAAGACACTCATACACTCCTCCAAGTAAGGCCTCGGATCAGTCTCGGGGACGAACCTGAAGCAAAGGAGCTGACATGCCAAGACGACGCATCGTCGCAAAACGCGACATACTCCCAGACCCCAAATACCACAACCAGACGGTTGCCAAATTCATCAACCATGTAATGGTCAGTGGCAAAAAGGCGGTTGCGGAACATATCGTCTATGGTGCCCTTACCCGCATCGAAGAGCGTTCCAATCCTGACCCCGTGGAGGTTTTCGTCAAGGCGTTGGAAGCGGTTGCACCGTTTGTCGAAGTGAAATCCCGCAGGGTGGGTGGTGCTACTTATCAGGTGCCGGTCGAGGTCCGGCCCTCGCGCCGCCAGGCACTCGCCATGCGTTGGCTGGTGGATAGCGCGCGCAAACGTGGCGAGAAATCCATGGCTGCGAGACTCGCGGGAGAGTTGATGGATGCGGCAGATGGCCGCGGCTCGGCAGTCAAAAAGCGTGAAGATACGCACCGGATGGCAGAGGCCAACAAGGCATTTTCGCACTACCGATACTAACACCTAATCCTTTCATCTATTCAGGCTTAGCTTAACGGAGAGCACGATGGCTCGTACGACACCCATTTCCCGATACCGCAACATTGGTATTGTGGCGCATGTGGATGCGGGTAAAACCACCACCACCGAAAGGATACTTTTTTATACCGGCCTGTCCCACAAGATTGGTGAGGTTCACGATGGTGCCGCCACCATGGATTGGATGGAGCAGGAGCAGGAACGAGGTATCACGATTACTTCTGCTGCGACCACTTGTTTCTGGAGTGGTATGAACCAGCAATTTGACGAGCACCGCATCAACATTATCGATACCCCCGGTCACGTGGATTTCACCATTGAGGTCGAACGAAGCTTGCGGGTGCTCGATGGAGCCGTCGTCGTTTTTTGTGGCACTTCGGGTGTTGAGCCGCAGTCCGAAACGGTTTGGCGCCAGGCTAACCGCTATGATGTCCCGCGCATCGTTTTCATCAACAAGATGGACCGGGCAGGGTCCGAGTTCCTGCGTGTGGTCGATCAGATCAGGGAGCGTCTGGGTTCCAACCCGGTGCCTATTCAACTCCCCTATGGGGCGGAAGAGAATTTCAAAGGAGTCATAGACCTCGTTCGGATGAAAGCCATTCTCTGGAGCGAGGATGATCAGGGCCTCAGTTACGATCTCAGCGACATTCCCGAAGAGATGCTGACGGATGCCGAACTCTGGCGTGAACAGATGGTGGAAAGCGCCGCCGAAGCCACTGAAGAGTTGCTGGAGAAGTATCTGGAAGAGGGTGTTCTCTCGGAGAAAGATATTCGCAAGGGGTTGCGCTTACGCACGATCGCCAATGAGATCGTTCCTGCGCTGTGCGGTTCGGCTTTCAAAAACAAAGGCGTGCAGGCGATGCTGGATGCAGTAGTCGATTACCTTCCGGCGCCGACCGAGGTCAAACCCATCGAAGGAGTTCTCGAAGACGACGAAACTTTGGCATTCCGGGAGGCGAGTGACGATGCACCGTTCGCGGCGCTCGCGTTCAAAATTGCCACCGATCCTTTCGTCGGCACCTTGACGTTCTTTCGAGTTTATTCGGGTGTCTTGAACTCGGGAGATCAGGTGTACAACCCCGTGCGACGCAAGCGCGAGCGGGTGGGTCGTATGGTGCAGATGCACTCGAACAACCGCAACGAGATCAAAGAGGTGCGAGCGGGCGATATCGCCGCAGCGATCGGCCTGAAAGATGTGACCACGGGCGATACGCTGTGTGCCCAGAGTGACATCATCACGCTGGAGAAAATGGTATTTCCAGAACCGGTGATTTCGGTTGCTGTTGAACCTAAATCGGTACCGGATCAGGAGAAGATGGGTGTCGCGCTCGGCAAGTTGGCACAGGAAGACCCATCGTTTCGCGTCGAGACGGACCAGGAGTCCGGTCAAACCATCATCTCAGGGATGGGTGAACTGCATCTGGACATCATCGTCGAGCGTATGAAGCGGGAATTCGGCGTTGCGGCCAATGTAGGCAGACCCCAGGTGGCGTACCGCGAGACGATTCGTGCGACTGTCAACACCGAAGGTAAGTTCGTCCGCCAGAGTGGTGGTCGGGGTCAGTACGGACATGTATGGCTGAAGCTCGAGCCGATCACGGAAGAGGACGCGGAAAGCTACGAGTTCATCAACGAGATCGTTGGTGGTGCCGTACCGCGTGAATACATCCCGGCAGTGGACAAGGGGATCAAGGAGCAGATGCAGAACGGGGTCATTGCCGGTTACCCACTGATCAACATCCGGGTAACATTGTACGACGGCTCTTTTCATGAGGTTGACTCCTCGGAAATGGCTTTCAAGATTGCGGGATCCATGGCGCTCAGGGATGGTGCCAGGGCGGCCGATCCCGTGTTGCTCGAGCCGATTTTCGGCGTCGAGGTCGTTACTCCGGAACGATACATGGGTGATGTCGTCGGGGACTTGAACCGTCGCCGCGGTATCATCCTCAGCATGGACCAAAATCCCGCAGGTAAGATTATCCGGGCGAATGTTCCGCTCGCCGAGATGTTCGGCTACGCTACCGATTCGCGCTCGGCCACCCAAGGTCGAGCGACCTTTACCATGGAATTCGTCAAGTACGCCGAGGTGCCGAGCAGCATTGCCGAAGGCATCATCAATCGCTAGCCTGGATTATTCATGAACAAGCTACTGCGGTCGCCGATAGCAGCAAGAATGCAGGGCGTGCTCCCTCCGGGTGCGCGTGCTGTAAAGCACGCGCACCCAGCCTGCGAGGCCCGGCGTCTTACGACTCTGGCAGTTTGCTTCGCAAACTGGCGACCTCAACCTCGTTACGCTTCTTCATGAATAATCCAGGCTAGGTGAGTCCGACCCTGAAAGAGCTATCTAACTAGACAAAGGCAATAACAATGGCCAAAGAGAGATTTGAACGCACGAAGCCACACGTCAATGTGGGCACGATTGGCCATGTAGATCATGGCAAGACGACGTTGACGGCGGCATTGACGCAGGTGAGTGCGGCGGCGTTTGGTGGTGAGACGCGGGATTTCGACCAGATTGACAATGCTCCGGAAGAGAAGGCGCGAGGGATCACGATTGCGACGTCGCATGTTGAGTACGAGTCGGCGAACCGTCACTACGCTCACGTAGACTGTCCGGGACACGCGGATTATGTCAAGAACATGATCACGGGGGCGGCGCAGATGGATGGTGCGATTCTGGTGGTGAGTGCGGCGGATGGTCCGATGCCGCAGACCCGGGAGCATATTGTGCTGGCTCGTCAGGTGGGGGTTCCGAACATCGTGGTTTACATGAACAAAGCGGACATGGTTGACGATGAGGAGCTCATTGAACTGGTTGAGATGGAAGTGCGAGAGCTATTGGACCAGTACGAGTTTCCGGGAGACGACACGCCGATCATTGTGGGGAGTGCGTTGAAGGCGCTGGATGGAGACGAAAGCGAGATGGGGATACCGAGCGTGCAAAGGCTGATTGATGCGTTGGACAGTTTCATTCCGGAGCCGAAGCGCATTATAGACAAGCCGTTTCTGATGCCGATTGAGGATGTATTTTCGATTTCGGGACGGGGCACGGTGGTCACGGGACGGATTGCGCGTGGGATTGTGAAGGTTGGCGACGAGGTATCGATCATCGGGATACGGGATACGGAGACGACGACGTGCACGGGTGTTGAGATGTTCCGCAAGCTGTTGGATGAAGGCCGGGCGGGCGAGAACGTTGGGGTATTGCTGCGAGGGACGAAGCGAGACGAGGTTGAGCGGGGACAGGTACTGGCGGAGCCTAAGAGCATTACGCCGCATACTCATTTCGAATCGGAAGTGTATGTATTGAGCAAGGACGAAGGTGGACGGCGGACGCCGTTTTTCACGGGTTATCGTCCGCAGTTTTTCTTTGAGACGACGGATGTGACGGGGAACGTTGAGTTACCGTCGGACGTTGAGATGGTGATGCCCGGAGACAACGTGAATCTGATTGTGACGCTGATCTGCCCGATTGCGATGGAGGAAGGCCAAAGGTTTGCCATCCGCGAAGGGGGACGCACGGTGGGTGCCGGGGTCGTGACCAAGATTATCGAGTAGTTTTTTGCCGTACCGGGGCGGGGGTGTGCGGGTATTCGTGGCGTGTCTGATGAACGTACTTCTTTATCCGCGGTTCCGGACCGAGAAACCTATTGCGAGGAACGAACCTCCTCTGTATTATTCGGCGTCCCGAAATAGGGGCAATGCCCATCCACGGAATTGTAAGTATTAGCCGTTGGATGGGATTTTTTTGAGTTTGGAGAGCTAACAACCGGTGCAGAATCCGCATATACGCATTCGTCTGAAAGCGTTCGATCACAGGCTGATCGACATTTCTACCCAGGAGATCGTAGACACCGCGAAGCGTACTGGTGCGCGGGTGAAAGGGCCGATTCCGCTGCCGACTCGAAAGGAACGATTTACCGTGCTGATTTCACCGCATGTGAATAAAGATGCGCGTGATCAGTACGAAATTCGCACTCATAAACGGCTGCTGGACATCGTCGAACCCACGGATAAGACCATGGATGCGCTGATGAAACTGGATCTGGCCGCGGGTGTGGAAGTGCAGATTAGTTTGAATTAAAGAGACGCTGGTAGCTAAGGACCAGCGTCTTTGCGTACTGCCCACGGTTTGCCCCTCGCAGGGGTCTTTGGGTAAGAGACAGTGCGCTCGACAAGATCCCGATGGGGGATCAGTGAAGTAAGTTGTAGACCGTTTACCAAACCTCGAGAGCCTTCAGTGGCTCTTCAGAACGGAGGTTGTTGGTAAGCGGTTTTGTATCTGGTTGAAATTGGGGTGCTTGGCCTAGGCACCGAGCGAAACGACAGCAGGAAGAGACGACCAATGGCTATTGGATTGGTAGGTAAAAAGTGCGGCATGACGCGGATCTTCACCGAAGAGGGTGCGTCCGTGCCTGTCACGGTGATCGAAGTCGAGCCGAATCGTATCACCCAGGTCAAACGCGTGGAAACCGACGGTTATAACGCCGTGCAGATCACGACCGGCAGCGTCCGGCAGAATCGGGTCAGTAAACCCAGAGCGGGTCATTTTGCCAAAGCGAACACCCAGGCCGGTCGCGGGTTATGGGAATTCCGTGTGGATGAACTGGATGACAGCTTGAGCGTTGGTGCTGAGATGGGTCTGGATCAGTTCGAACAAGGCCAGAAGGTCGATGTGCGGGGTGTTTCGAAGGGCAAGGGTTTTGCCGGTGTGATCAAACGCTGGAATTTCCGCGGTCAGGACAGCACTCATGGTAACTCGCTCTCCCACCGTGCACCGGGATCCATCGGTATGTGTCAGACCCCGGGGCGAGTCTTCAAAGGCAAGAAGATGGGTGGTCACCTGGGGAATGTGCAGGTCACCACCCAGAATCTGGAAGTGGTGCGCGTCGATATGGAGCGCAACCTGTTACTGATCAAGGGCGCTGTCCCGGGACCGACCGGGGGTGATGTGTACATCCGTCCGGCAGTGAAAGGCTAGGCAGGAGAATCACCA
>JACZXA010000284.1 GCA_022571865.1 Pseudomonadota bacterium | reverse complement strand
ACCGGCTGCAACCGCCCTTTGTCGTGTTGGCCACACAGAATCCCATCGAACTCGAAGGAACTTATCCGTTGCCCGAAGCCCAGCTCGACCGGTTCATCTTCAATGTCGTTCTCGATTACCTGGACGCTGACGAGGAGGTCGCCGTTGTAGAACGCAACACCCTGGGGCGCGGGCTACCGGAGATTTCTTCCTGTACCGACGCCGAATCCTTGTTGGAAATCCAACAGTTGGTCCGCCAGGTGCCAATTTCCGATGCCATGAATCGATATGCCGTAGACCTGGTGCGTGCCACCCGACCCCACGAAGATGCCGCAAGTGATCGCGTGCGCAGTTATGTCAGTTACGGCGCATCGGTACGAGCCGCGATCTTTCTGTCGCAGACCGCTCGCGCCCGGGCGCTGCTCAACGGCCGCTTCCACGTGATACCCGACGACATGCGTACCCTGGCGCTGCCGATATTGCGCCATCGTCTGCAACTCAACTATCTCGCGGAGTCGGACCAGATAGACGTCGATGAACTGGTGAGTGAACTGCTTGATCGGGTGGCGAACAATTCATGACCACCGCCGCTGCTTCCACTCACACTCCCGGTCTCGGAGGCGTACGCCAACGGTTGATCGAACCGACCGTGCTCGCCCAACTCTCCAACCTGGAGCTGGTGGCACGTTCAGCGGTCGAAGGTACCCTGGTGGGCCTGCACCGCTCGCCCACCTTCGGTTTCAGCCAGGAGTTTGCCGAGTACCGCGAGTACACGCCCGGTGACGATTTGCGTTACATCGACTGGAACGTCTTCGCGCGTACCGACAAAATGTATATCAAACGCTACTTCGGTGACACCAACTGCCAGCTGATGGTGCTGCTAGACACCAGCGCCTCCATGGATCCACCGGATTTCCCGAGTCCAGGTGCGGTGTCCAAAATCGACTATGCGCGATTCTTCGCGGCGGCCCTCGTCTACCTGGCGGCCCGCCAACACGATGCGGTGGGCATGCTCGCGTTTGACGACGGGATTCGCGTCTACCGCGCGCCCGCCACCAAAGCGGCCAGAGTGCGCACCCTCTATCACGAACTCGATGGTCTCAAAAGCGCTGGCGGCACCGACTGGAACAAGGCACTGGAACACGTACAGAGCCACCTGCGTAAAAAGAGCCTCCTGGTGGTGATCTCGGATTTCTATACCCAACCCGATGATCTGGCCGAGGTATTGCGAGGTCTCGCCGCACGCGGCCATGATTTGTTGCTGGTACACGTCCTGGATCCGGGAGAGCGGCAAATAAAGTTGAAGAGTGCCGCGACCTTACGCGATGCCGAAACGGGCGAGGTCATGGAAGTCTCTCCGGACGAGCTCGCGACAGATTATCCGGAACGGTTACGAAACCATGTGGACGCTTTGAAAAAGTTGACTCTGGGTATGGGGGGACATTACCTGCAGGTCGATACCGATCAACCACTCGATCGAACCCTGGCCGGCTACCTTCGTTTCAGGGCGAGGCATCCTTAATGCACCCGCAACATGCCATCGCCGGGTTCAGTTATCTTGTCAGTGCCTCCTCTGACAAGAGGGGCAAGGGGACCAATCTTCGATGGGCTCGCGTACTCGCTGCGAATGGCCCCTCTTTTCACCAAGCGCCCTCCGGTAACGAAGAAGAGGGAGCGCACAGCCGTTGGACGCTGACAAGAAAACCCGCAAGGGTGATCCCATGGCGCTCCGCAGCCGTGTTGCGGCATTTGAGTATGGCCACTTCCTGCGCACCGCGCCTTGTTGCACAGCACCACGGGATCGCTGAGCCCATCAATAACACGTTGTTGGAGCACTAGTGTTTTTCGCCTCAGCCGCCTTCCTGACCGGTCTCATCTGCTTGGTCGTGCCCTGGTGGCTACATCGACTCAGCGCTCACGCATCGGAGCAAAAAACATTCAGTTCCTTGTTTCTCATGCGACCGAGTGAAGCGCCCGTGCACATGCGGCGGAAACTGCAACACCTGTGGTTGCTGGCCCTGCGCCTGCTGTTGCTGACCGTTGTCTGTTTCGCGTTCGCCCAACCGATAGTGAAGCTCGCTGGTAGTCCTGGCGTCGCAACGACACCCGTACCGGACTTGGTGATCGTGCTGGATGCATCGCTGTCGATGAACCGCTTCGCCAACGGTGAACGGGCGTTCAGTGAAGCGCGACAAATCGCCCGCGAGCTGGTTCGGAATCTGCCTCCCGGAGGGCGCGCGGCGCTGGTGTCGGTGGGTGGGCGAATTGAACTCAACGCCCCGCTGACCGCTGACCGCGCACAACTCAACACGGCAATTTCAGCAAGCGAGGCGGGCGCCACCCGCCTGGTTCTGGACGGTTTGCTCGGTCGCATCGCCAACCTGACCGGTACGCTGGCGTCACCGGGAGAAAGACTCCACGTACACCTGATCTCCGATTTTCAGGCCTCAGGCATGCCCGATCAATTCAACGGGCTGATCGAAGGGTCAATTTGGCCCGTCACACTGCATGCAGTGAGCGACGACGACCCGAATTGGGCGGTCACGTCGCTGACATTGCGTGGAACGCCTTTCCGGCGTCAGGCACCGGGTGAGACCAAACCCGACACGGTTGTGGAAGTAACCGTGCGTGGCTTCGCGACACCGGCGCAAATGGTGGAGGTGATCCTGGAACAAAACGGCATGACCATCGGTCGGCAAAGGGTTCGGGTCCCGGCCGACGGCACGTCAACCATCCAGTTCGAGCTCCCTGCTGCGGGGCGCGGTCACACCACCTGGCTTGCACGCCTCGATATCATTGATGCCCTCGACGACGACGACACGCGGCGCCTCGTACACGCCGACCGCGAGCAAACCCAGCTACCGGTAATCACAACCAACGAGCGCCCATATGCTTACCTGCGCGCTGCCGTACGAGCGGCCGCCCCGGGTTTTGTGCCTTCCATGCAAACGACGATTGACAATATTGCGGTACCCGTTGTCGTGGTTGCCGACCCCGGCGTGCTTGCCAGCGGGACCGAGCGTGAACTGGTTCGTTTTCTCGAAGCTGGAGGTGCTGTATTGCTCACGGCAGGGCCCGCTACTCGAGCGTCGGGTCGATTGCCGATCCTGGATGTCGCTCTGGCCCCAAACCGCTTCGACCAGACCCGCCGCGGTGTGGTGGCCTCCGACCGCAGCCATCCGGTGCTGACCGGTTTCGCCGCCTGGCGCGATCTGAGCGTGTTTCAGGTCGTGAAGTTGGCCGAGCCCGTGACCGGCGAGGTCATTCTGGCATTGGACGACGACACCCCCCTACTCATGGAATATCCCGTGGGTGCCGGGCGGCTGATGGTACTGACGACCGCTCTCGATCCCGAGTGGAGTTCGCTGGTTGTGCGCCCGGCCTTCGTCGCGTTCATGGCTAACCTCCTAGGTTACCTGGCGGAGGATCTGCTGCCGGGCGAAGCGCTGGTGGGACAGGCTTTTGCCATACCGGCTCAGTCCGTTCAGCTCATCGATTCAAACGGCGCCCGGGTCCTTAGCCTTGCAGATACCGTGGGTCGACCCACGGTGAGCGTCGCCATACCCGGCGTGTATCAACTCCGTACACCGAGCCGGTCGCGCCCACTGGCGGTAAACACGGACTTGCGCGAATCGGACCTCAGACGCGCGCCCCAAGACCTGCTCGCGCGCTGGCAGGCAGCCACCAGCCAAACCAACCCCGTGCACGAGACCTCGGTCGCGACTGCAACCACAAACGAGACAACTCACGAACAACCACTGGCCGAGTGGCTACTGGCATTGTTGGCCGTATTGGTGCTTGCTGAACCTTTATTCGCCAATAGCGGTCTCACTCACAGAAGAGAACCGGTAGTGACATGAGCGTCCTCAACGACTATCTCTCAGCCTGCCGACAACGTCTGCGACGCCGCTTCATCGCCCGCGGTGCGGCCATCATGGCCATGAGCGCTTTATGCGTGACCGCCCTTTTCGTGATGATTTTCGTGACCTGGGTTCCCGGCAGCGGATTTGTGCTCGCAACGCAAGTTTTGCTCTATCTGGCAATCGCAGGTGGCATCGGCACGCTCATCTGGTGGCCCATGGACCACGACGCCGTGACCCGCGAGGTAGAAGTTCGCGTAGCAGGCTTCGATGGCAGGCTGCAAACCTGGTGGGATGCGAGTCGCCGCGGTGACGACTCCCCCATGCTGAAGCTGCTCACCCGCCAAACCCAATTCGTGGCGGAGGCTAACCATCACAAAACGGTGGTGACCACCCGGGAATTTGCCGCACCTGCCGGCACCGCGATCGTCATCGGGCTGGCCCTCGTCATGATGCTGGTGAGCGGCAATAGTCCGTGGCAGCTTGCCGCCAAGCGCTTGTGGACGGGCGAGCTGTTCACGGCCGCGGCGCCCCGCATTACGGTTGCCCCTGGAGACGTGGTCGTGCCGCGAGGCGCCGACGTGATTGTGGAAGCCACAGCCAGCGGTTTCGTGGTACGCCGAATGGAGATGAACGCAGCGTTCGAACACACCAACGGTTGGGAGCGTGCCCCCATGGCACGCCTTGGCGACAGCAAATACGGCTTCGTGTTCGTCG
>JACZXA010000283.1 GCA_022571865.1 Pseudomonadota bacterium | reverse complement strand
GGCGCTACGTAATTCCTTTCCTGAATTTCTCCTGGTTAACTCTCACAGCCATAACTTCGCGAAATTCATTACCCAAAGACAGGACCTTCATAGACTCGATGTGTTTCGCATCGGTTCTGGCTGAGAAATCGGGACTCACAAGTAAAGTAATTTCGAGTAAAAATGGTTTATGCGAGGACAAGTCCATAACGCCTTAGTCTGTTGTGCCAATGCCTGCGAGGCAATGAATATCCTGTAGACTAATTGATCAGTCGAGGGGACCTGATGGCTGATAAACCACTATCTGCCTATGCCGGTGACGAGTCCTATATTTTCGTCACCTATTCTCATGAGGATTCGGACCTCGTCTATCCCCAGATTCGCTGGTTGCAGGATCAAGGGTTCAATGTCGCATGGGATGAAGGTATCAGTCCCGGTGCGGTATGGCGCTCTGAACTTGCCCAAGCAATTCGGGAGTGTTCGCTACTTCTGTATTTCACAACGCCAAACTCAGTTGCGTCCGAACACTGCGCAAGAGAAGTAAACTTTGCACTCGACGAGCATCACCGACCCGTACTTGCCGTTCACCTGGTAGAAACAGTATTGCCAGATGCCCTCGCTCTTAGTCTGAGCGATCGACAAGCGATTTTGCAGCATGCGCTTGAATCAGAGGATTACGAACGGAAGCTCGTCTCCGCCATTGCGACCTACCTCGATCAGCCTGTTCCTCCGATCGAGTCATCGCTACCCGCACCATCTCGGAAGTCTTCACAACAGGTTATGCTGTTCGTAACAGGGCTGCTTGTCGGTAGTGTTGCGGTTCTAATCACCTGGGTTTCAATCGAACCAGAGACTCCACAGCCTCGTCCTCTATCGCGATTTATCATCGAATTACCGGAAGGTGTGACCCTGCCGTTCGGGTTGGACAACCACCTGAGTATCGATGCCCACGGCGAGCGGATCTTCTTCGTCGGTGAGAAACCTGATGGGCGTCGCCAAGTCTACATCCGTCCTCTCGATCAGCTTGAAAGTTATCCTATCTCCGGTACCGAAGATACGGCCGAGGAGCGATTGCTAAGTGCATACCCATCGCCTGACGGAAATTCTATCGCGATGAGTTATGACAACGGCATGGTGAAACGGGTTTCCACATCTGGCGGTTTGCCAACACTCGTTGCAGAATCACGAACCAATAGGCTTGCTAGGTTGCACTGGGGTCCTCAGGATCGCATTGCTCTGCGCTATGACAATGGTGCATCGCTCGCGCAGGCGATGCCGAGCGGCGGCGAATTGGAGACGTTGATTACCAGCGATGCACCGTCTGAAGTCACGTTGCCCCACTACGCACCGGACAAGCAATCGCTATTCTTTGCGAGTGGCGTATTCGGAGAATACAGCGTGATGGTGATGGCGCTCGATGACCGTGAACCAAAGCGCTTGTTGGCTCAAGCCTCCGATCCGCGAGTAACCTCGTCAGGTCATCTGCTGTTTTTCCGTAACGACGCGGTGTGGGCGGTTGCGCTGGATAAGAGCGGGCGCGATGTGGCCGGGACGCCCGTCGTCGTACTACAGGACGCGGCGCCCGCGATTACCAATGCACGATATGCGGTTTCCACCAACGGCACTCTTGTGTATCAGCCGTCCACCCAAAGGCACGGCTTCAAACTGATTTGGGTAGATCGGCAGGGTAGGCAAGACATCGTGGACACGTTCACAAAGGTCATCAGGCATCCCGAAATCTCGCCGGATCAGCGTCACATCGCATTCACCACACCTGAGCAAGGTGAGTTGTGGACCTATTCTTTCGAAAGCCGCCTGCAGACGCGACGTTGGCAGAGCCCCGTGCAAAGATCGTCGGGCGAAGTAAACTGGCCTGGCGTTTGGGCCCCATCCTGGTCACCCGACGGTACTAGGATTGCGTTTTCCGACTGGCAGTCGGACACGCCCAATATCTACATCGCCGACCTCACCAGCGAAGCGCCTGCGCGCCGCGTGACCAAAACCGACCTCTTTCAATGGGCTTACGGCTGGACGAACGACGGCGAATTTCTGCTGTTTGAAGAATGCACCAACTTGTACAGTTCATGCGACATCGGGTTGCTACCGATCGACCCGCCAGGTGAGGCGAAGATGATCATGAGTGGGGTAGCCAACGAAGGCCGGCCCGCGCTCTCACCGGATAACGAGCACCTTGCCTACATCAGCGATGCTTCGGGATTCGAACGGATCGTCATCCAGCCGTTTCCGATTAGCGGTCGAGATCGAGCCGAAGTACCCATCGACGGCTGTGACAGCGTGAAGTGGTCGCCCAACGGGACAGAGTTGTTTGGCTTCTGCAACGGGAGGTTGATGGCAATTCCTTTTCACCGCGATCCGGTCCTGTCCGTCGGTCTCCCAGTGATACTGTTTTCAGTTGATTCATCCGTCGTCCGATCTTCCCGTAAGGCCAGGTTCTTTGATGTATCGGCCGATGGCGAGCGATTCCTGATGGTGGAGGGCGAACGCGAGCCCGGGACAAATCTGGTAGTGGTACTCAATTGGCTCAACGAGGTCGAACGTTTGGTTCCAACGGAGTAGCTCATGATGACGATGTCTCGTTCTGGCCAAAAAGGCTCGAAAGCAGAGCAGATTTGAACGTCGGCTTTTTGTTGCGGTGCGGGACAGGTCCATCGTTGAACCAAATGGAACGTACATTCGGGTTTGCGTGTACTTTCTTTTGTTAACCGGCGAATAATCAGATTCATATCACGTGCGAGGACAGGACTTGATGAGCGGAGTACGCAGCTATTTGATCCTTGGCGTCGCTTTCGTGTTGTGCGCCTGTTCGCCACCGCAGTCCGTCCCGCCCGTTGACAACCAGCTAGACGCCGATCGAGACGGCTATGGAAAACCAGATTTGAATGGCATCTGGCAAGCCATGGGTTCTGCACACTGGGATCTGGAAGTCCATGCTGCCCGAGCGGGACCCGTTGTTGAACTCGGAGCGCTGGGTGCCATCCCAGGGGGCTTAAGCGTAGTCGAAGGCGGAGAAATTCCTTACCGGCCCTGGGCACGCGAGAAGCAGCGAGAAAACCGGGCTGATTGGATGGCCCTAGACCCCGCGATCAAATGTTATATGCCACGCGTACCGCGAGCCAACTACATGCCGTTTCCATTTCAGATCGTGCAAGGTCGTGAACATATACTGATCACCTACGAGTTTGCGGGTGCAAGCCGCATCGTTTCTTCTTGCGGATCTGGATTGACTTCGCCTTCCCCGAGCTACTCGCGGAAGAACGTCATCACAGTAATGGACCCATCGACGATGCCTCACCAAATCGGTGAAAAGGACTATTCTGCGAACGTGCCCGTCTCTCCGGGCTGTCACACCATTTAAGGTCTAATCACTGAAGTTTCCACTGGCAGGTGTTGCAATAGCTGTCCTTAATCGAGCCTTGGACACACTTCAACCAAAGTTGCTTTACGGTTTTCTTTCCGTTAGCGGACACAAAAAATATCTCCAAAAAGTTCCGGTTAGTGCCCATAGCTGCCATAGTCAAATTCACTGGCCTTCTCACTTGAAGGTTGTTTATTGAAGTAGTTTCGAGCAGCAGTGTTTCGTCAATTCTGGGCAAGGCCAAAGCACCCGAACGGTTGTAGCCGCGATGCGGTAGGACGCATGTTTGTGTAGACTCGGTCGATCAGTCTGGAGGAACTGATGGCTGACATCTTCGTGTCCTACGCTACTGAAGACCGTGAGCGGGTCGGACCGCTAGTTGAGGTGCTCGAGGGCGAGGGGTGGAGCATCTTCTGGGACCGTGAGATTCCACCCGGGCGAAGCTGGGACGACGTCATACAGGAGACACTTGACGAAGCTCAGTGCGTGGTGGCCGTATGGACACGGCATTCGGTCGAATCGCGGTGGGTGAAGATCGAAGCGATGGAAGGACTCGAGCGGGGGATCCTCGTGCCTGTTGTGCTAGACGACGCGGAAATCCCTATCGCCTTTCGCAGAACGCAGGCAGCGGACCTGCGGGATCTATCGCCTGCCAATCCGGAGCTGGATCGCTTTCTGCGTGCCGTGCATCGCGCTATGGGCTCGACCCACGAACCTGCGCGCCCGGTGCGGCGGACTGCGTCTTGGATGCGAAACAAAACGCTGATCGGATATGGGTTGATGGCGACCGCCGTTTTGGTCGTCGGGCTGTCTCTGGCGACCTGGTTCGCTACGCGACCCGAGCTTCTGGCGTCCCTGCCACTTGAGCAACAGGTTGTGAAGTTCCAGCTACTGCCGCCTGACGGGCTCGAGTTCGGCGAGATGAGCGTGTCCCCCGACGGCCGCCATCTTGCCTTTACGGCAGTTGATCCCGCAGGCAAAACGCAGCTCTGGCTGCGACCACTCGACTCCCTGACCGGCGCCCCACTGCCCGGCACCGAGGAGGCAAGCTCTCCGTTCTGGTCGCCGGACAGCCGCTTCATCGCGTTTTTCGCGGGCGATAAGCTAAAGAGGATTGACCCCTTTGGCGGCCCAGCACAGACGATTTGCACGCTGCCCAAATTGCGCGGCCACGGGCGCGGCGGCGCGATGGGCGGTTCGTGGAGCCGAGGTGGTGTGAT
>JACZXA010000096.1 GCA_022571865.1 Pseudomonadota bacterium | reverse complement strand
ATCGTGGTCGTCATGACGGCTCGTGACCGAAAGCGTAGCCGTAGCTACGGAAGCGCGGACCCGTTTGCGCTCGCGCAAACAGGTCCGCGTTCGCATAGCGAACGCGCTGAACATCTGGCGTCTTGGCGGCCGCGAGATCCAGCCAAAAATTGCGGAGGCGCATCAACGACACTTCGAACACATTCGAAATAGTGGAAATTTCCAATAGTTTCAAAATGTTAACCATCATATGCGCCGTACTCGTGCAACATCCGGGCTAGTACTCGAAATATCGAGTTGCTGGAGTACCACCCTCGACCACCCGTGTCCGGCATACGACAGTTCATCATTGCGTCCCTTGCCAATATGCCTGATATTGCGCAGCGGACGTGAGGTGTAAGCAAGAATTGTTGTCGCAGCGTGGATTATTCGTGAGTAATTGCAGGCTGACCCCGGCGATCCCCGTACTAACAACAACTAACCGATAGGACGCAAGGCCGATGCCATACAGTCAAGCCGTCAAACGGCTTACCGAGCGCGAATGGCGGCCTGTCGCACTGACAGAGCCTGTTCCTATCGAACAACTGCCGACGCCGGCGTTAGTGATCGATGAACTGGCTCTTGAACGTAATCTCAAACGAATGGCGGATTACCTTGCTGAAAAAGGAAAGGGATTACGTCCCCACGCCAAGACTCACAAGTGCCCGATCATTGCGCAACGCCAGCTTGCCCTTGGTGCGGTTGGTGTTTGTGCGGCGAAAGTGTCCGAGGCCGTGGTGCTCGTCAACAGCGGCGTCGATGCCGTGTTGATCACTTCCGCGGTGTTGTCTGAGGCCAAAGCGGAGATTGTCGGCGAACTCTGTCGCAAGACCGATCAACTGATGATCGTGGTGGATAGCGATCTGGGTCTGGAATTACTCCTGCGTTACGTGCCGGCAGGAACCCAATTGGGAATCCTTGTGGATGTGGACGTTTCGATGGGGCGGACGGGGACGAGAGACGAGACACAGATTATCCTGCTCGCGGAACGCTGTGCAAATTCCACCAACCTCCGCTACTGCGGTATTCAACATTATGCCGGACACCTCATGCATGTGGAGGGGTACGCCAAGCGTCGAGAAAAGTCGCTCGCATTATGGCAGCGCATTAGTGAAATCTGTGAGATGTTGGGAGATCGCGGATTGGCACCCGAAATCGTCACCGGTGCCGGTACGGGAACCTACAACATCGACTGTGACGTTCCCGAAATTACCGATTTACAGGCGGGGAGCTACCTGTTCATGGATCAGGAATATCGTCTGATCGGCGCTGAGCTTGGGGGTTTGTTCGATGATTTTGAGGTGTCCCTGTCGGTTGTCACCACCGCGATCAGCCAGCCCGTTGCAGGTGCGATTACGGTTGACGGCGGGTACAAGGCATTCGCTTCCGACACGGTGAACCCCGAACCAATGACTATCGCGGGGAGTAAATTTCGTTTTGGTGGTGACGAACACGGCATTGTTATTCTAAAGGAGGGTACGCAGGAACCCGTGCTCGGTGGTATACAGCGGTTCATCACGCCGCACTGCGATCCGACGGTAAACCTGCATGATGGATACTGGGTGTGCAACGATGGGTTGGTGCACAGTTTCTGGCCAATCGCTGCCAGAGGATGTTCCTGGTAGGAGGAGTGTGACGTGTTGGATATCGTTTCATCGGGTGGTTGGTTGATGGTGCCGATTCTCCTTTGCAGCATTGTCGCCGCGGCGATCAGCGTGGAACGTCTATGGACGCTGCAAAGATCCCGCATCACGCCGAAAAACCTCTTGGCCCAGGTGTGGGGGGCAATCAAAATGGAGGAAGTAGATGCTCAACGGCTGCGAGAGCTGCGCACTGCGAGCCCGTTGGGGCAGGTGTTTGCCGCGGGCATCAGCAACGCGAAACGCGGCCGGGATATCATGAAGGAGGCCATGGAGGAGGCCGCCGCTCAAGTCAGCCACAGCCTGGAACGATATCTGACTTCGCTGGGCATCATTGCGTCGGTTTCGCCGCTACTGGGTCTGCTGGGGACGGTTGTCGGCATGATCAAGGTATTCACCGCGCTGATGCTGGAAGGGGCGGGGAATGCCAATGTGCTTGCGGGAGGCATTTCTCAAGCCTTGATTACGACGGCTGCCGGACTTTCCGTGGCAATTCCTGCACTGATATTTCACCGCTTTTTCATGCGTCGCGTGGATGAGTTGGTTATCAGCATGGAGCAGGAAGCGAGCAAACTCGTCGACATCATGCACGGTGGAAACGCGGAAGATCCGCGGCTATGAAAGTCACCAGACGTCCGCAGGAGGAAGCAACCGTAGAAATGACGCCGCTGATCGATGTCGTTTTCCTGCTTCTCATCTTCTTCATGGTATCCACTACATTCATTCGAGAAACACAACTCAAAATCGAACTGCCCGAGGCTTCTGGAGAATTGCTGGAGATCGACAAGGATATTATCGAGGTGACGGTCGATCGGAACGGCGAATATGCCGTTAATGACAGATTGCTGGTAAACACGGAGATGCGAACGCTGGTGCGAGCGCTCGAGGAGATGAAAGAAATCGTAGGTCACAGCAACCGCCTCATCATCACAGCAGATGCCAATGTGGCTTATCAGGCGGTTGTGCGGGCGATGGACGCGGCTGGCAGGGTGGGCTTGACTCATATCAGCATCACCACGCAACAGCCCGAGGATGAAGATTGAATCAACAGGAACGTTGGCAGATAGACGAGGCCAGCAGTGCACCACGCGTACCTGGGCACGTAGGTGATGACAATAACCCGCCGCAACTGGCGACCGAACCGAAGGCCCCGACGAGCGGGTGGTCTACCTACAGGCGTCTGCTCGGTTACATAGCTCCTTACTGGGTGATTTTCCTGATCTCCGTCTTGGGCTTCAGCCTGGGGAGCGGTGCGGAAGCTTATTTCGTTTCGATCTTCGCTGATTTCATTGAAGCATGGGGAAAAGATCCGAGCACTGCTGTCGGGTATATCCCGCAACTGCTGATTGGGTTGGCCCTCGCCCGCGCAATAGGCGATATCGTCGGCGAGATGTTACTGAGCAAGATCTCGTTCAGCGTCGTACACAACGTGCGCACGCAACTATTCGATCAATTGTTGATGATGCCGAGTGCGTACTTTGATGCGAGTTCCCAGGGCCACCTGATCTCCCGCATTACCTACAATGTTGCCCAGTTGCGCGATACAGGCACCGATGCACTCAAATCCATCATTCAAGACGGAGCGAAGGTCATTATTTTTCTCAGCTGGATGTTATGGATCAGTTGGCAGCTGACGCTCTTGTTTGCTGCGATTGCGCCGGTAGTTGCGCTAGTCGTGGTATACACGAGCCGTCGATTCAGGCGTATCAGCAAGCGCATTCAATTGTCCATGGGAGATGTCACTCACGTAGCGTCCGAGACGGTATCCGGCTATCGAGTTGTGCGCATCTTTGGCGGAGAGCGTTATGAAAGCGAGCGCTTTCACAAGGCGAGCCAGGTTAATCGGCGCCAGAACTTGAAGATGGTTGCTACCAAAGTCGCCAGCACGCAGATCATTTTGATCTTTGTTGTGGTGACAATCGCGTTACTCATCAAGTTGCTGCCGCAGATTGCATGGGAACTGGATCCGAGCGATATCCTCACCTTCCTCGGTCTATCTGCCATGTTGATCCGCCCCATCCAGAAGCTGTCGAATGTGAATGCACGCCTGCAGCGGGGATTGGCGGCTGCCGAAGATATTTTTGGTCAGATGGACCAACCCGCAGAAACCGATGAGGGTAGTGTAGATGTTGAGCGTCTTGCCGGTCGCATCGAATTCAAGAACGTCTGTTTCACCTATCAGCAAGGATCGGCAGCGGTGTTCAAAGGACTAAATTTGATCATTGAACCCGGTCAGACTGTCGCGCTGGTCGGCAAATCCGGTAGTGGGAAATCGACCCTTGCGAGCATGATTCCGAGATTTTACGAACCGGACAGCGGTGAGATTCTGCTCGATGATATACCGGTCTCCAATTACCGGCTGGAAGCCCTGCGCAAACAAATCGCCGTGGTCACCCAGCAGGTCACACTGTTCAATGACACGCTCGGCAACAATATTGCGTACGGAGGCCTGGTAGACGCGACTGCCACAGAGGTCCGCCGAGCCTTGGAAAAAGCGCACGCGGACACTTTCATCGACGAGTTGCCCGCGGGTCTTGACACCCTGGTTGGCGATGACGGAGTGCTTCTGTCTGGCGGTCAGCGACAGCGCATCGCCATTGCCCGGGCACTGCTCAAAGATGCCCCGATCCTGATTCTCGACGAAGCGACCTCTGCGTTGGATACGGAATCTGAACGCCATATTCAATCCGCGCTGGAAGAGGTGATGCGCAACCGCACCACACTCGTGATCGCGCACCGTTTATCGACCATTGAAAATGCGGACGTCATTCTGGTCATGGAAGACGGCTGCATTGTCGAATCGGGGAAACATCAGGCATTACTCGACAACCAGGGCGCGTATGCATCGTTGTACAACGCACAGTTTGAAGACGGGAGCCCGGAAGTAGAGACACCCGTTGCTTCGGGGGTTTCTGTCGTGAAGGCTCCGAAGGGCTATGTCGAACGCACCTTTAGCCCGCTGGCGAAGGCCTGGTATTCGGGTGCAGGTTGGACCCGTTGGCTCATTCCACTGTCATGGCTATTTGCGCGTATCGCGGCACGCAGACGATGGGCCTATCTCACCGGCAAAAAAAGTCCCTGGCGCGCCAACGTTCCGGTGCTGGTGGTCGGTAACATTACCGCCGGTGGCACAGGCAAAACTCCGTTTGTCATCTGGTTGGTGGGCTGGCTCAAAAGCCAGGGGTATTCTCCGGGGATCGTTTCCCGAGGTCATGGTGGAGATGGAAATCGATCGCCCATGCAGGTGCTTGCCAATGACGATCCGGAAATTGTCGGCGATGAACCACCGCTGCTCGCAAAGCGTACCGGTTGCCCGGTGATCATTGGCAAAAACCGAGTCGCCGCGACTCGTTTTCTGCTCGAACATCACAGTCCTGACATCATCGTTTCCGATGATGGTTTGCAGCATTACGCGCTCGCTCGCGACCTGGAAATCGTCGTACTCGATGGCCACCGCGGTGTCGGTAACGGCCGACATCTACCGGCGGGTCCTCTGCGTGAACCGGTATCACGGCTGGCGGAGGTTGATTGGGTGGTCAGCAATGGTCGAGCCACGGGGCTCGCGGAAGATGAATCGGTCATGCACGTCACGCCGACGGCGTTTGTCAAAATTGTGCCGAACTCGGATAAGGCGGGTTACCCGGATAGCGGCCAACGGTTGTCCTGCGAGGAATTTGTTCGCCTTTATCACGATGTCCACGCGATCGCGGGAGTTGGCAACCCGGTGCGTTTTGCGCAGACCTTGCGCGAGTTGAATCTTGCCCCCGTGCTGCACGGCTATGACGATCACCATCGTTTTGATGGTACCGAACTCGTCTTCGACAACGAGTGGCCGGTGGTCTGCACCGAGAAAGATGCCGTAAAGATCAACACTCTCGCGAAGATACCGGACAATTGCTGGTACCTTGAGATAGATGTCGAACTCCCGCCCGACACCAGCGAAAGGCTTTCGGAGCTGATGCGCAAACATGGCATTGGACGCTGATGAGCTTAGCCTGCCATGTCGTAATACCGGCGCGTTATCAATCAGTTCGCCTGCCAGGCAAACCCCTCGCCGACATCTGCGGGAAACCAATGATCGTGTGCACCGCACTGCAGGCGCATCGCGCTGAGCCGCAGGATGTGATCGTTGCCACAGACGACAAGCGGGTTATGGAGGTTGTGGCGGACGCCGGTCTGGAGGTGATGTTGACCGATGCAAACCACGCTTCGGGGTCTGATCGGGTTATGGAAGTCGTCCGGGCGCGTGGATGGTCGGACGATGCAATCGTCATCAATGTACAGGGCGACGAGCCGCTCATTCCTCCAGCCGTTATTCGCCAGGTAGCAGGCACGCTTCAATCGCAGCCATCGCTCGATGTCGCGACGCTGTGCGAATCGATTCGCGAGTACCACACGGTCTTTGATCCGAACGTAGTGAAAGTGGTGGCGGGTTCCGACAACATGGCGTTGTACTTTTCGCGAGCCCCGATTCCTTACGCGCGTGATGACTTTTCAGATCCCGAGCAAAGCTCTGAAATGATAGCGGTCCAGCGCCAGTGGTGGCGACACATCGGGATCTACGGGTTCCGGATCGCTGCATTGCGCCGCTTTGTCGGATTGCCCGTTGCCAAACTCGAGCGTATCGAGGCTCTCGAACAACTGCGTATGCTGACCTCCGGCATGGGAATTCACGTGGAAGAAGCCGTCGAATCCGTTCCTGGGGGTGTCGATACGCCTGAGGATTTAGCACATGTGCGGCGAGTTGTCGGCGGTGCCCAATTGTAGGTGGCACCACTTTTGTATAACGCAGCCCCATGTACCGCTATATTCCCGAATATCTCGATCGATCCCAAGCGGATGAACTCCTTGCGTGGGTGGCAGCCGAAGTTGTCTGGCAGCAGGAAAAATACTGGATATACGGTCGCCGTATCACCGCGCCACGTTTGGTAGCTTGGTACGGCGATCCAGGCTTGAGCTACTGCTACTCAGGTATGATGCACCGGAGTACGGGGTGGCCGGAGGTTCTTGCGCTCCTCTGTGCCGGAGTGAAGAAGAATTTTTCTCTCGAGAGCAACTTCGTGCTGCTGAATCGATACCGCGATGGGTCTGATTCGATGGGCTGGCACAAGGATGATGAATCGGAGTTGAGCGGGCCGGTCGCATCGTTGAGCCTGGGAGCAACCCGCCGATTTCACATGCGCGAAGGGCAAAACGCCAGTACCCAAAAAATCGATCTTGAACACGGTTCGTTGCTCATACTCGACCGCCAGACTTCTCATGCTTTACCGAAAACGAAGCGCAAACTCAAAGAGCGGATCAACCTTACTTTCAGGCACGTTGTCGACGCATGACTGGAGAACTTGTCAACTACAATAGCCTGGGCGTATCGAGTATGGCTGATGAGCTTCGGGTGGTCACGAGTGAAGACCAATTACGAGAAATAGTCGTCCGCACCACTTCGACGAATGTCCCACTCACGGTGCTTGGTGGTGGAACCAACGTTGTGCTGCGCAAACACTTGCGTGGGCTTGTCGTCGTGTTGGGGTTGAAGGGAATACGCTCCCTTCCTGAAGGCGTGGAAGTCGTTCGCTTAACCGCTGCCGCTGGTGAGAATTGGCATCATCTGGTGCGTTATTCGTTGGGCCGCGGTTGGTATGGTCTGGAGAATCTTGCACTCATTCCCGGAACGGTGGGTGCTGCACCCATACAGAATATCGGAGCTTACGGTGTTGAACTGGCCGAGCGATTCGTTTCTCTGCGCGCGATGGATCGGCGCGATGGTTCAATCCGCGAGTTCGACCGCGCCAGTTGTCAATTCGCCTACCGAGACAGCCTCTTCAAACCCAAAGAACATTCGCCAGAAAATTCGGCTGATGTAGACCGTTATATTATTCTCGATGTCACATTGTTACTTTCGCGGCAACCACGGCCGATACTGGGCTATCCTGAAGTCAAACGAGAGCTGATGAATCTCGGGGTTACCCAGCCGACTCCTACCCAGGTCGCGGAAGCGGTAATACGCATACGTCGGCGTAAGCTTCCCGATCCCGCAAACTGTGGAAATGTGGGCAGCTTCTTTAAAAATCCCCTGGTTGATGAGATGTTTGCCAGAAACTTATTGAGCCGTGAGTCCGAACTGCGCACTTACCCTGCTGAGCGGCGGATGGTGAAGCTCTCTGCTGCACAGTTGATCGACCTGTGTGGGTTCAAAGGCGAACGACGTGGACGGGTTGGCGTCTGGCGGCGTCAACCCCTGGTGTTCGTCAATCTGGGACTCGCAACGGGTGAGGATTTCCTCTCACTAGCCGAAGAGGTACAGCAAAAGGTATTCGCTCGGTACGAAGTCACTCTGCAGATAGAACCGCGCGTATTAGGTGAGCCTTAGTTCGGCGGTGGGAAAGCGCGAACTTTCCCACCCTTGAGCCAGTTTGGGTAACGCGACGCGGTGTTATTCTCCGTTCTTAGGCAACACACCTTCCGCTCTAAGCTCGGCTTCTCGTTGTCTGCGTCGTACCTCCCGGGGATCGTTGAATGCACGCGTCGGTCGCTCTGGAACAGGAGGAACGGACTGTGTCGGTTGCTCTTGTGGAGTTGCTTCATCGCCGGGTGGCAACTGCCCACGCCCGTCATCCTGCGCGGACGATTCGGAAATCGCGCTCGCGGTTTCCTCCCTGGCATCTTGAGTCTCGATCTGCGTTTGGTTTGGCTGTGGCTCGGGCTTGGATTCAGCCTCGGTTGTTGCTGGCTCAACGTTCGATTCGGCTTCGTTTGGCACCGGTTCGGTTTCAGACTCAGAGGTCATCGGTTCCGGTTCGGTCGTTGTCTCGGTCGGCTTTGCTTCCTGCTCGGCTTTAGACTGAGGCTCGGGTGAATCCGGCTCGGTTACGGGCTCGGGTTGTTTCGCTTCCGATTCGATATTCACCTCGGAGGTGATTGTCTCTTCAGCATCGAATTCGACTTGTTTGTTTTCGGCTGAGACGCTTGCTGTCGTCGATGGGTTCTCGATCGCACTGGACGGTGGTACCGGACGGTTGCGGGGATCGTTCACCGCACGTGGTCGGGGACGTCCGTCTCTGGAATCTTGCCGGGTCTGCGCATCGTTTGCCTGAGTTTCTGTTACCGAAGGCTCGCTGTTCGCGCTCTCCGGTACTACTGCGGAGGTTGTATCGACAGGCTGGTGTAAGGATTCGACTGGCCCCGCCGCTGGGGGCGCCTTTGCGGATTCGGTTGCTGACTCTTTTTCGAGTTGGGCACGATCTCGTTTCGGTCGGCGCCTGCTCGCAGCCAGCTTCTCCTGTGAGGGTTTTCTCTCGGCAGCCGTTGGTCTGTTGCGGTGGTTGTTGGAGGCGGCTTCGTCCTCGTTGCGCTTAGCGGTTTTGTTTTCACCGGCACTCCGTTCGCGGTTACCTGAAGCCGCCCGGTCATCTCGACCGACCCGGTCATCTCGACCGACCCGGTCGTTCCGACCGACGTTTTCCGCACGGGGTTTACGACCCGGGTCGGCCTTGCGTCGCTGGTTGTCGTTAGACTCATTGCGGCGCTGACCCCGTGGTGATTTGCGTGATCGGCCATCGTCGTTTCGTTCGCTGCGGTTGCCCGATGATTTGCTCCGGTTCTGGTCGCGAGATTTCCTATCGGGTTGCTGTTGTCTGCCAGCCGTTGGTTGTGCAGGGTTCATCGTCTGGCCGTCCGAAAACAGCGTAGCTGCCAGACGTTTGAAAAACCCTAATCGAGCGGGTTGGGAGCCGGCTTGCGGCTGGGGAGCTGCTTTCGCAGGGGCTGCTTTCGCAGGGGCTGCTTTCTGTTGAATGGTGGCGACGACCGCCACCTCTACTGGGCTCGGCCGGGTGTCGCGCACATCGGTTTCTGGCAGGATGCTCGCGATGTCAGTCAGCTCGTAACTTGGCACGCTGCCTTCTTCGACCACGTGATCGTCCCGGATACGTTGTACTTCGTACTGGGGCGTTACCATATTCACGTTGGGTACGATCACGATATGAGTGCCCGTACGCCGTTCGATTTCGATGACGTCTTGACGTTTCTCGTTGAGCAGATAAGACGCGATATTCAACGGCACGAGCGTGCGAACCATTGAACTTCGTTCTTTCAGAGATTCCTCCTCCATGATTCTGAGAATCGCCAACGCCAGGGATTTCACATCGCGGACTCGACCCTGGCCGGTACATCGCGGGCAGAGTTCCGTGGTGAGTTCTTCGAGGGATGGGCGTAACCGCTGACGGGACATTTCCATGAGCCCAAAACGGGATATGCGACCGACCTGTACGCGCGCCCGGTCGGCTTCCAGGCAATCGCGCATTTTGGTTTCCACCGCACGTTGATTCTTGATCGCGTTCATGTCGATGAAATCGATCACAATCAGGCCACCCATATCTCGCAGCCGTAGCTGCCGGCATATCTCCTCAGCGGCTTCCAGATTGGTATTCAGAGCCGTTTCTTCGATGTCGGCACCTTTCGTCGCGCGCGCCGAGTTGATATCGATAGCCACCAGAGCTTCGGTGGGGTCGATGACCAGGCTGCCGCCCGACGGTAATTTCACCTGATGTTGAAACGCCGTCTCTATCTGACTTTCGATCTGGTAACGGATAAATAGCGGTATGGGGTCCGCGTAGAACTTCACGCGATCCTGATAGCTGGGCATGACCTGGTCGATGAATTCTTTAGCTTCCTCATAAGCGTCCTTCTCGTCGATGAGCACCTCACCGATGTCCTTGCGCAGGTTGTCGCGGATCGCTCGCAAGATGACGTTGTTTTCCTGATACAGGAGTTTCGGTGCTTTCTCCTGTGCCTCGGCGGTGTGTATGGCTTCCCACAGTTGGAGCAGGTATTCGAGATCCCACTGCAGTTCTTCGGCAGTGCGACCGACGCCGGCCGTGCGCACGATGACCCCCATCCCCTGGGGAATATCGAGATGGCTCAGTGCCTCGCGCAATTCGTCTCGTTCTTCACCTTCGATGCGCCGCGATATGCCTCCTGCCCGGGGATTGTTGGGCATCAGTACGAGGTAGCGTCCAGCGAGGCTGATAAAAGTCGTGAGGGCCGCGCCCTTGGTGCCTCGTTCCTCTTTGTCGACCTGAACCAGGATTTCCTGCTTTTCCTCCACCAACTCGCCGATCAGCAACTTGCCTCCTTCACCGGGTTTCTTCTTGAAGTACTGTCGAGAGATGTCTTTCAATGGAAGGAAACCATGTCGGTCGGCCCCGAAGTCGACGAACGCCGCTTCGAGACTTGGTTCGACGCGAGTGATCCTCGCTTTGTAGATGCTGGCTTTCTTCTGTTCCCGGCCGCGACTTTCAATATCGAGGTCATACATTTTTTGACCGTCGACAAGGGCAACGCGAACCTCTTCTGGCTGCGTTGCATTGATGAGCATGCGTTTCATTCTTGCGTATCCCTTTATGGCGCCATCAGGCACTGGTTAAGTCATTGGGGAACGCATTGCGGGTCAGAGTTCGAAACACGGCCGAAACAAGATGGCTTGCAAGCAAGAATCGTTAGCACGAGCCGCTGTACGGCTTGGCGTCTTAACGAACCGGGGATGCCGCTCGGGCAATCACCTTATCTAGCTGATCTTGCGTTGTTCATCCATTTTCTCCATCCGCCCGGATAAGCTCGACAGCTTCACGATCGGGCAGCATTTACCCGTCTTTGCGGGCGTTGGCGTCGATTTAATTCGACGCCAACCGTGTTCGTTTGTCTCTTGTGCCGGGTTCTTTTTGAACTCCTGGCTTTCGTCTCACCAGTCCGGTTACCGTAAGGCTCCGAGCCTGAAAGCGTACCCGCTCACTTGATGATGAGTTGCTGAACGCTGTGAAATCGGAACTGCCGATTTCGTGAGAACCCATTGCAATTAGCGCTGCCGTTGGCTTAACTCGCTAACAAATTTCCTACTCGCTGATCCGGTGCGATGAATTCCTCAATAGAACGGAAGGTAAAATCGGTACCGCCAGCGTACATCCCGGGCCGTGGGCCCCAACGATAAGGATGCTGCCCGTTTTTGGGCGCATGGAGTTTAGCAGTCATTGCTAAGTGCTTCAAACCGTTAAAGAAAATAAACCATGCCGGAAACCGCCAAATGACCCGTGACAGGAACCAGAAACGGTTTCCCGTCAGACATGTCGACATTCGGGAGGACGCTGGCCAGCGGATCGACAATTTCCTGAAACGGGAGCTGAAGAAGGTCCCAAAGAGCCGGGTTTACCGGATGCTCAGGCGGGGCGAGGTACGGGTCAACGGGGGTAGGGTCAAGCCAACCTACCGGCTCCGTGCCGGTGACAGCGTGCGGATTCCGCCGGTATTTATCGACGATACAGCCAGCATGGCTAGTCTGCCTGACACCCTGCTCACTCGGATAGAGCGCGCAATTTCATACGAGGATGACGAAATCATGGTGCTCGACAAGCCCGCGGGTATAGCCGTGCATGGAGGCAGCGGGGTCAGCTTTGGGGTTATCGAAGTGCTGCGAAGGCTGCGACCGACCGAATCGTTGGAACTCGCGCATCGATTGGACCGGGATACCTCAGGGTGCCTGATGATCGCCAAGTCTCGTGGCGTATTGCTCGAACTGCACCAGGCTCTGCGGGACCGCCTGGTGCGCAAGCGGTATGCGGTACTGGTGTTCGGAACCTGGCCGAAGCGACTGCGCACGATACGTCTTCCCTTGCATCGCTACGTCGTCGCTTCGGGTGAGCGCAGGGTGCGGGTGGCGTCGGTTGGCAAGCCAAGTCGCACCGATGTGCAGATTGTCACTCAGGGCGCGCGAGCCACCTGGATCAACGCCCACCTGCACACGGGGCGTACCCACCAGATCAGAGTACATACCTTTGCCTCCGGTCACGGGGTGGTGGGCGACGACAAATATGGGCTTCCCGACAACCGGGAGTTAGCCGAACGCCTCGAAATCCGCCGACTTTGCCTGCACGCAGAACAGATCATACTTCCGTTTCGTCACACCACGCTCCGGTTCGAATGCCCGATCCCTGAAGAATTCCTCTCCAGCTGGGAGGCGCTCGAGGCAGACTCCTAGCCCAGCACGGTGACATTTTCGGTGCGCAACATCCGGCAAAGAGAGATAAGCGGCAACCCGACCAGCGCGTTAGGGTCTGAGCCGCCTATGGAGGCGAACAGAGCAATGCCCAGGCTCTCGGATTTGAAAGCGCCGGCGCAATCCAGTGGCTGTTCGCGTGCAACGTACTGATATATCTCGGTTTCGGTCAGTTCGCGAAATTCCACGGGGGTGACCACAACCTCCGCCTGTTCAACCGCGCTCGTGCTGTTGAGGACACACAGGCCGGTCAGAAAGGTCACGATATGACCGGATAGTTGAGCCAGCTGGCTGCGAGCAGCGGATTCGGTATGGGGTTTACCGAGGACATCGCCTGCGTATACGGCGACCTGATCCGAACCGATAATCAGGGCATTGGGATGTGACGTTGCCACCGTTCGCGCTTTGAGTCGGGCTAATCGTTCGACGAGTTCCGAGGGCGTTTCGTTGACCTTGCGCGTTTCGTCGACCTCGGGACTGACGGTTTGAAACGGCAAGCCGAGCTTTTCTAGAAGCTGGCGGCGATAGGGTGATGAAGAGGCGAGAATGAGGGTGGTCACGTTGCGAATCGTATCGTAAAAGACCTTGAATTTTCGAGACTTAACCTATTGTGCGCAATTGTTTTCACTGTTCTTATCCTTTACAGGTAGGGGGCAGATACCTATGATGCGCGCGCTATGAATACCCGCGAGCACGAACGCTTGTCCTATTTGGATCTGGCGAAGCGCAAAGCGCGGGTGACCCGGCGCTTGAGCGGGTCTGAATTACCTCGCTTTTCGAAGCTGGTCGACTCCGGGGGCATTGCTGAAGTGGAGTTGGCGTTCGCTTTCGACGATGCCGGTCATGCCCAGGTTACCGGCTATGCTGAGATTGAAACCGGCTTGGTCTGTCGTCGATGTTCCGAGTCGCTGACACGTACCATACGAGTGCGGTTATCGGTGTGTCTGGTTGCGGATGAGGAGCTTGCAACAACGTTAGGCGTTGATCGGGAGGTGCTGATAACTGACGGCTCAGGGGTCACCGTGGCCGAGATCGTCGAGGATGATTTGATTCTCGGACTGCCGGAACGTTTATGCGAAAACGATCCCTGCGAGTTGACTCCAGGGTTCAGTTACCCGCCGCACGGTGGCGAGAGAGACACCGATGAGGATCGCGAAGCCAATCCCTTCAGCGTCCTGAAGCAATTTAAACAGAATCGAGATTTCTAGTCTGGAGGCGAAATGGCCGTTCAAAAAAGCAAAGGCACCAGAGCACGGCGGGGCAGTCGCCGTTCCCACGATGCGCTCAGCAAGCCCACCTTGTCCATAGACCCGACCACGGGCGAAACCCATCGCCGACATCATGTTACGGCGGACGGATTCTACCGGGGCAAGAAGGTAATTGAAGCGGAAGAGTAGCCAGCACACCAGGGTTCGACGACCACGCATTGCCATTGATGCGGTGGGGGAGATGGCGGCGTTGCGACATGGTCCCCGGTATAGAAAGACCAGCGATCCTCAACAAGATTGAAGGTGTATCCGACAACTTCTGGAGGCTCGATCTTGGTGCCAACATAGACTCCAGCCCGGAAACAGTTGTTGCAATTCGCGCAGATGGGGTCCCTCCTGGCAAGCAGCCTCGGGGGCAAACCGCCACCCCGGATCATGCTCCTGAGTATTGGTACCGAACGGCGCAAAGGTCCCGAAGTTCTGCAGCAAACAGCGGAGGCCCTGGCGGGTGATCCGGATCTCGACTATGTGGGCTTCATCGAAGCGAATCGACGGTTCCTCAATCATGCGGACGTGGTGGTTTGTGACGGTTTTACCGGGAACATTGCGCTCAAATCCATGGGGGGCACCGCACTCATGGCAGGCCACCTGCTGAAGAAAAAATTGAACAGCACCACGGGTATGGCTAAGTTCACTCTCGGGCTCGTTCGCGAGCCTTTGCGGAAAGTGCGCGACGAGTTGAATCCACAGCGATACAACGGGGCAATTTTGTGGGGCTCAACGGCGTGGTGATCAAGAGCCATGGGGCAGCAGATGCGATTGGTTTCTCGAACGCGCCGATCGAAGCTGTGTTGCAGATCGAAAACGAAATACCGGAACGGCTCGCCGTTCTATTCGAAGAGGAGCCTTCATGAGCTTAGGGGTTGTGTTTCCGGGTCAGGGTTCGCAAAGCGTCGGAATGCTGAGCGATATTGCCGTGGAGTTTCCTTTGATACAAGAGCACTTCGAGGAGGCGGGAGCAACGATCGGCTTACCTTTGTGGAAGATTGTCTGTGAAGGACCGGAGGAACTGCTCGCACGTACGGATGTGACCCAACCGGCGCTGCTCACCGCAGGCGTGGCATTGTGGGCGCTGTGGCAATCAAAGGGTGGGCAGACCCCTGCTGTCCTGGCCGGTCACAGCCTGGGTGAATACTCGGCGCTCGTCTGTGCAGGTTCGATCGGATTCGTTGACGCGGTGCGCCTGGTTAACCAGCGGGGCAGGTTCATGCGCGAAGCCCTACCCCAGGGTGAAGGGGCGATGGCGGCGATACTCGGTCTCGAGGAAGCCGACGTGACGAGGTGTTGCTCGGAAGTCTCCGGAATCGTCTCCCCTGCAAACTTCAATGCGCCAGGTCAAATCGTCATTGCAGGGACTGCCGAGGCGGTGCAGGCCGCTGTTGAGAACTGTCAAAACGCGGGCGCTCGTAGAGCGGTGTTGCTCAACGTCAGCGGACCATTTCACTGTGCGTTGATGAAGCCCGCCGAGAGTGACTTTGCTGCGGTACTGGGCGAAGTAGAAATTCGCATGCCTTCGATTCCAGTGGTACACAACGTTGACGGCAAGGTAGCCGTGGATGAGGCGGACGTGCGTAACAAACTCATCGCGCAACTCGCTCAGCCGGTACAGTGGATCGCGTGCGTAACAACCATGATGAAAGAGGGTGTCGACACGATGGTCGAATGTGGACCCGGCAAGGTGTTAGCCGGACTCTTCAAACGAATCGATCGATCGTTAAGTG
The DNA here is from genome assembly GCA_022571865.1 of Pseudomonadota bacterium. Lineage (GTDB taxonomy): Bacteria > Pseudomonadota > Gammaproteobacteria > Pseudomonadales > Azotimanducaceae > SMWK01. Next base: position 2,130 of record JACZXA010000096.1, on the reverse strand, counting down.
TTGCCAACCTCGGAACGCTCGGCGGAGTAAACCGGGCTCTTTCGAGCCGGTCCGAATAAATTCCTTCGCAAGCAAGGACAGTCGATGAACCCACGCAAGACAGCCCTGGTAACGGGTGCATCCCGAGGAATTGGCAGGGCCATCGCACAGCGATTGGCCGAGGAGTTTTTTGTCGTTGGCACGGCAACCACTGACACCGGCGCCGCCACCATTTCTGATGCGTTGGGGGAAAACGGTACGGGAATTGCGATGCGGATCGATGACCAAGCGTCGGTCGACTCCGCCTATGAACGCATGGCGGACAGGTTCGACATGCCGTCGGTTGTGGTAAACAATGCTGGGATCACACGAGATAATTTGCTGCTCCGGATGAAGGCAGAAGAGTGGCTGTCAGTGGTCGACACCAATCTGAATGGCCTGTATCGGATCGTCAAACCGGCGCTTCGCTCGATGATCAAGTCTCGTTGGGGTCGCCTTGTCAATGTCAGCTCGGTCGTTGCGCAGATGGGTAACCCGGGCCAAAGCAACTACGTTGCGAGCAAAGCTGGTATCGAGGGGTTCACCCGAGCCCTCGCTCAGGAAGTTGCCTCGCGCAACATCACGGTGAACGCAATTGCACCAGGATTCATCGAAACTGATATGACGGCGGAGTTGTCAGCAGCTCAGGTCGAGCAAATGCTTGCACGCATTCCTCTGAACCGTATGGGAACGCCGAGCGAGGTAGCGCATGCCGTGGCATTTCTTGTTAGTGAGCAGGCTTCTTATATCACTGGTGTGACCCTGAGCGTAAATGGCGGCTTACACATGAGCTGAACGCCCGTTTGCCCCTTTGGGGTCGTTGAACTCACTTTCTTGATTGAAAAATGACTGTGAAGGCAGTGGTTGATCGCGCTCAAAATCCCGGTTTTTGCCTATTATGGACCGGGATGGGTAAACTTGAATTGGCAATGCGCGCTATATAGAATGCGCTCGCCCTGCACCCCAGGAACCTGATCGGGAGATCGCTTTAACATGAGCAGTGTCGACGAACGAGTAAAGAAGCTGATTTGTGAACAGCTCGGTGTCAAAGAAGACGAGGTCAAGGACGAAGCGTCATTCGTCGAAGATCTAGGCGCCGACTCGCTGGATACCGTAGAGCTGGTGATGGCCCTCGAAGAGGAGTTTGAGACCGAGATTCCCGACGAGGAAGCCGAAAAAATCACTACGGTCAAAGACGCCATCGCCTACATCCTGGCTCACCAATAGCCCAAAATCCCTTGTATTTAAGTGCGCAGCCGCATCGACTAAAGTGGTGCGGCTTTTGCTTATCTGTAATATGAAGGTGGATTTGGAGCGGTTCGGTCGGCAACACCTTTGACGGAAGCCGGGAGGTTTCTCATCCCGAGGCAGCATGTAGGGCTTTAATCTTATGACCAAACGACGTGTTGTAGTGACGGGTATGGGTATGCTTACCCCCATCGGTAATGATGTTGCGAGTGCCTGGGGCAATGCCCTCGAGGGCGTGAGCGGCGCCGCGCTGACCTATCGCAAGGGCCGCGCACACCGAAATGCCTCGCGGATCATCCTCAACCTGCACGCCTACCACGCCGAGCACGGCACTTGGCCGAAGACCCTGCTGGATGCCCTTCGGACCGAACCCCCCGCGGTCCGGATCGACCCGTTTTCCGGGGCCGACTTCGGCTACCGGCTGCGCGACGGCGAGCCGGTGGTCTACTCGGTCGGGATCAACGGGCGCGACGACGGCGGGCGTCCGCCGGCCTCCGGCCCCGCGTGGGCGTCGACGGGTGACCGGGTTTTTTGGCCGCCGGCCGGGTCATGATCGCACGTTTGCGGTCTTCGACGGCGGATGACGTTCCGCACTCAACGCCGCTTCATGCACGAGACAGGAAAAGGGGAACCATCAGGGCCGTTTCTTCTTGGGCGGCCGCGCGTCCTTGAAAATCGCATCGCGCGCCGCCTGAAGCGCTTTGTGGATCGGCGCGTCCTTTTCCTCTTGCAGGCGCTGCCCCAGTTCGCGGCGCAGCGGTTCCGAGGCACGCCCCTTCAACGCCCCCGCGGCCTCGCCCCAAAGCTCCCAATGCGAGCTCGTGCGCAGCCGGTTACACGAGCGCTCTGCCCCGCGACGTTCGC
>JACZXA010000095.1:6179-17854 GCA_022571865.1 Pseudomonadota bacterium | reverse complement strand
GAGCAGCACCTGCGCTTCGGTTTCACCCACCGTGGTAACGATCCCCGGGAGGAGGTTTGAGTAAACGGCTGTGTCGCGTAGACGTTCCTCATATTGACCAAGGTCCAGTTCACCAAGCCGGGCCTCAGGGCCGCGATACCCGTGACGGCGGTCATAACTCATGAGACCTTTGCGTAAAGCCTGCTTTGCGGCGGCTTGCAGGTTGCCCCGAATTGTTGTGAACACTTCGTAACCCCCGGAATATAGATCGGGAAATCGCTCGAGAAGCTGACTGCGCACCCATTCGGCAGGGAATGGCGCAGCTACGTCCAGATCGCGTGCGTAGATGCGTGCGGTGAGGGGTGATTCGATTGCTGTTTGATACTGCCCGGCGGTAATCGAGCGTTGATCCAGCATGCGCGCAAGGACGGTATTACGGCGTTTGAGCGCACGTTCCGGACCGTTGATGGGATTACCGGCACTCGGTGCTTGAGGGATTCCGGCGAGCATCGCAAGTTGGGCCAGATCGAGTTCAACGACGGGTTTGCCGTAGTAGGTAAGCGCCGCGGCCTCGACGCCATAAGCCCGTTTTCCGAATGACACGACGTTGATGTAGAGCTCCAGAATTTCGTCTTTACTGAGTTCCTGCTCTATTTTCAACGCCAGCAGCATTTCCTTGAATTTTCGAAGGAACTTTCGCTCGAGTGTAAATGAGACATTGCGAGCGAGTTGCATCGTGATCGTACTTGCCCCGGGACCTAAGCTGCCCTCGAATAACACGCTTTTAATGAGACCGAAGGTGTCGTTTGACAGCGAGATGAAATCGATGCCGTTGTGCTGATAAAAACGTTTGTCCTCGGTATCTAACAAAGCCCGGACAAACAGCGGCGGGATTTCGCGTAAGCTCAACGGAATGAGACGTCGTTCCCCGAATTCTGCGACGAGTTGGGCGTCTGCGCTGTAGACTCGCAGCGGTGTTTCTAACCGAACGTGACGGTAGCTCTCAGCCGACGGAATCTGGGGGTTTAGATAGAGATATACCCCTGCCAGACTGAGTACTGCGGCACATAAAGTGGAGAGGCCGAGCCACATAATAGCGGCCATTGCGCGTCGGGACCGTGGTCTCATGATGGCGGAATGATTACAGGGAACAGATTGCGTGTATAGCAATCGTAGTATTTTATGTTATATAGCATGAATTGGACGTAAGTGCCCGCGCTAGTAAGGAAAATTTACCGTGTTTGGCCTGTTTAAAAATAAGTCCAAAGTATTGCTTGGACTCGATATAAGTTCTACGTCAGTTAAGCTCCTCGAACTCTCCAGAGCGAATGATCGCTACCGGGTAGAATCATATGCTGTGGAGCCGCTACCGCCGAATGCGGTGGTCGAAAAAAACATCAGCGATGTCGAGGGTGTCGGCGAAGCGATCAGGCGAGTCCTCAGCCGTTCCAAATGTTCCTCGCGAATGGCCGCAGTTGCGGTCGCGGGTTCCGCAGTGATCACCAAGACCATCGAGATGGACGCTTCTTTGTCCGATGACGAGATGGAAAACCAGATCACGGTCGAGGCTGATCAGTACATTCCATATCCGCTCGACGAAGTGGCCATCGACTTCGAGGTGCAAGGTCTCTCAGAGCAAAATCCCGATCAGGTTGAGGTATTGTTGGCTGCATGTCGAAAGGAAAACGTCGAGATGCGGGAAGCGGCGCTGGATCTCGGCAACCTCAAGCCTGCGGTCGTTGACATTGAAGCGCACGCGATGAAACGCGCGTTTGAACTGTTAAAGCCGCAGCTTGGTAGCAACCCCGAAGATCTCGTCGTCGCTATTATTGATGTTGGCGCAACGATGACGACGTTGTCGGTGCTTGCCGAAGACAAATCGATCTACACGCGGGAGCAACTGTTCGGAGGCAAGCAACTCACCGAAGAAATTCAGCGACGTTACAGCCTGTCGTTCGAAGAGGCGGGTCTTGCCAAGAAACAAGGAGGTCTACCGGACGATTATCAGGAAGAGGTTCTCGAACCGTTTAAAGAAGCCGTGTTGCAGCAGGTTACTCGGTCTTTGCAGTTCTTCTTTTCCTCCAGCCAGTACGATGATGTTGACTACATCGTGCTTGCAGGTGGAACGTCGTCCATAGATGGCTTGGCTGGGATGATCGAAACCAAGCTCGGCACACCAACCATTGTCGCAAACCCATTTGTCGACATGTCATTGTCCAGTCGGGTGGATGCAGATGCCTTGGCTAACGATGCGCCAGCTATGATGATTTCCTGCGGTCTAGCCATGAGGAGTTTCGACTAGTGGCTCATATTAACTTACTGCCGTGGCGGGAGTGGGAGCGCGAGCGCAAACAGAAAGAATTTCTAGTCAATCTGGTTGCTTTGCTGTTACTGGGTGTCGCGATCGTGTTTGCGGGTGGGTGGTATCTGGACGATGCCATCGAGCGTCAGAATGATCGAAATCGATTTCTGACTGAGAAGGTCGAAATATTGGACGAACGGATTGCTGAAATCAGCAATTTGCGTGCCCAACGAGAAGAACTGATTGCACGTATGCGGGTGATTCAGGATCTTCAAGGAAATCGCCCATTGATCGTACGGGTGTTCGATGAGTTGGTGCGAACGCTTTCGAGTGGCGTGCACTACCGTTCACTCAAGATGGAAGGCACCACCTTCACTGTTGCCGGTACCGCCGAATCCAACAATCGGATTTCTTCACTCATGCGCAATCTCAGCGATTCAGATTGGTTCACCCAGCCTAATCTCAAGAGCATTAAGGAAGACCCGGGCAATTCGGACTATGGCAGCAAGGCGAGTACATTCGATTTGACTTTCTCTCAGTCGAACCCGGTACGGGCCGAAGAAGCAACGAAGGGCTAGGTCATGTCATTGCAAGATACATTCGAGCAGCTCCAATCATTCGATTTCAACGACCTGGATGTCAATAACATCGGTTCCTGGCCCCGGGTCATCAAGATCATACTGATGCTCCTGGTGTTTTCGATAGTACTGGGAGGGGGTTACTACTATTACCTCACCGACAAGCAGACTTTGCTGGCTCGAGCGGAATCGAAAGAACAAAATCTGCGTAATGACTACGAGAAGAAGGCTGCCCAAGCGGTTAATCTGGATGCTTATAGAGCCCAGAAAATACAGATGGAAAAAACGTTTGGCGCTTTGATAAAACAATTGCCAAGCGATACGGAAGTACCTGGGTTGCTTGAAGATATTACTCGTACTGCGATCGACAACGATCTGACGATCGAAAGCATCGATCTGGCTGCCGAGAAGATTACCGAGTTTTATGCCGAACTCCCCATCGACATCACGGTGGAAGGGGACTACCACAAAATTGGTTCCTTCGTCAGCGGAGTCGCGAATCTATCGCGGATTGTTACGCTGCACGATTTTAATATTGTGCCTGCCGGTTCGGTGCAGAATTTGAAGATGAACATTCGAGCCAAAACGTATCGGTATCTGGGTGATGATGAGGAAGGCTGATGCGGTTTCTTGGTAGAAGCTTTCTGGTTGTCTTTTTAACCTGCACGCTGTTTGGCTGCGGCGGAGATACTAATTATTCCGACATAGAGGAATTTATGGCCGAGGTGGATTCGCAGCCCAGGAGTCTCATTCAACCGCTGCCGCCGTTTGAGCAGGTTGCGCCGTTTGCCTATCAGGCGAGCAATCAGCGCAGTCCATTCGAACCGCCCATTGTGGTGAAGAAAGTGGAGCGCGATCGTGGCGGGCTTGCCGTGGTGCCGGACTTCGATCGAGTCAAACAGTATCTTGAGCAGTACACGATCGCCAATCTCGCCATGGTAGGTACGCTGGAACAAGGTCCGGCGTTCTATGCTCTGGTGAGGGATGCAGATGGCGGCGTGCACCGTGTGCAGATAGGTGACTATATGGGTACCGATCATGGCGAGGTTCTAATTATTGAAGAGGGATCTATCGAACTCATCGAGATTGTCCCGGATGGTACAGGGGGCTGGGTGGAACGCGCCCGCACGGTTGCCCTGGGAAGTCGAGGTTAAAGGATGAATATCATGCTTGAGATTTTGAAGCGGTGCCGCAATGGATTGCTGGCGTTGGTGATGTTGGCGGGCGCAACTACAGCGGGTGCCGTGACCATCGAATCTATCGAGTTTTCATCACTTCCTGGTGATAAAACCGAAATTCGTTTGACCTTCGATGGTTCCCCACCGGAGCCGGTGGGTTACACCATCGAGCAGCCCGCACGAATTGTACTGGATCTGCCCGGGGTGGTGAGTGCTCTCGAAGAGAAACACCACACCCTTGGCATTGGCAATGCGCGTCGGGTGTCCATAATCTCCACCAAGGATCGTACCCGTGCCATCGTCAACCTCACTCGACTCGTCAGCTACGAGACTGAGATACGCGGTAATATCCTCTACATTCTCGTTGGTGCAGACGGCACCTCGGGGCTACCTTCTCAACCGGAATTTGTCGCTGCCGACGACACGAGTAGTACTCAGCGAACGATTACGAGTTCGCGAATACTGGATATTGATTTCCGTCGCGGTGAACAAGGCGAGGGACGTGTCATCATCAAACTGTCGAATCCAAAAGCGCCGGTGAACGTCACCAGTGATAGCGGTCGTATCAAGGTCGAAATACGCAACACCGCCTTGCCGGGTAATCTGCAGCGTCGTTTGGATGTCACCGACTTCGCCACACCAGTACAGATCGTGGATACCGTACAGGAAGGTTCCAGCGTCATTGTGTTGGTGGATGCAATCGGGGATTACGACTACCTCACCTATCAGGCCGACAATACGTTGACCATCAACGTCAACCCGCTCACCCTCGAAGAAGTAGAACGGCGAGAGGATATTTTCAAGTTCACGGGTGAAAAGCTCTCGTTGAATTTCCAGGACATTGAAGTTCGTTCGGTGTTGCAACTCATTGCCGATTTCACTGATCTCAACCTGGTCGCGAGCGATACGGTTAGCGGTCGCATCACCCTTCGATTGAAGAACGTTCCCTGGGACCAGGCGCTCGAACTCATTCTCAAGACCAAAGGTCTGGACAAGCGGCAGGTGGGTAACGTTTTACTCGTTGCACCCGCTGCAGAAATTGCTGCCCGGGAAAAGCTGGAACTCGAGAATCAGAAGCAGATATCGGAGCTTGCGCCGTTGCGCACCGAATTTATTCAGATTCGCTATGCGAGCGCCACCGAACTGTTCGAACTATTCAGCAGCTCCGGAAGCGATGCCGGTAACCAGTCCATGCTCTCTCGGCGTGGCAGCGTAATCGTCGACGAGCGTACCAATTCCATCATTTTGACGGATACGGCTGAAAAGCTGGAAGAGTTCCGTCGGGTGATCGCACAATTGGATGTACCGGTTCGGCAGGTTCTCATCGAAGCGCGGATCGTTACCGCCAACGCAAACTTCTCCGAGCAACTTGGCATCAAGTGGGGGGGCGGAGCGATTAAGCACAACGGAATACCCTCCGTGCTGAAATTCGGCGGTTCGCTTGATACCTTGATTGAACTGGAGAATATCATCAACGATCCTTCGGGCGAGGGGGGAATCAGCTCCCCCGGTAATCTGGTGGTGGACTTAGGTGTCTCTGGCGCAGGTACGAGCAGCTTCGGCATTGGATTTACCGGGGAGGGATATCTGCTGGATCTCGAGCTTTCGGCGTTGACCTCCGAAGGTCATGCAGAAGTTGTGGCTCGGCCGAAGGTCATCACCGCTGACAAGTCATCCGCGATGATAGAGTCCGGTGTGGAAATTCCCTATCAGGAAGCTACGAGCAGCGGCGCCACCTCAACATCCTTCAAGGACGCGGTATTGTCTCTCGAAGTGACGCCGCAGATCACTCCCGATGATCGCATCATCATGGAGTTGAACATCAAACAAGATACGGTTGGCCAGGTGTTCAACGGTGTACCTTCCATCAATACCAACGAGATCCAGACGCGGGTGTTGGTGGACAACGGGCAGACGATCGTGCTGGGCGGGGTCTTCCAGACCGACAGGAGTATTTCCACGACCAAGACACCGTTTCTTGGTGACCTACCCTACATCGGTCGACTGTTCCGCCGTACGGTAGAGCGGGATGACAAGCAGGAACTACTGATCTTCATCACTCCGCGAATCATTCAGGATACGCGCACGGATTGAGGAGACTCCGAGCAAACGATCAATAATCAGAGTCTCCTTAACCCTTTAAGGGTTGGTAAACTAACGGCGCCAAGATGGCGCCGTTTTTTATGACAAAACAGAATATTTTCCTCATCGGCTTGATGGCAGTTGGCAAGAGCACCATCGGACGCCTGCTCGCTGAATCCATGCACAAGGAGTTCTACGACACCGACCATGTGATCGAACAGCGCGCTGGCGCCGACCTCGCATGGATTTTCGATGTTGAAGGAGAACGGGGTTTCAGAGATCGAGAGCAGGAAGTTGTCGATGAGCTGACTCAGTACGATGATATTGTCATGGCCACCGGTGGCGGTGTCGTGTTGCGTGTTTGCAACCGCAACATGCTTGCCTCTCGAGGCGTTGTGATTTATCTCGACAGCTCGATCGAGCAGTTGGTGGAGCGCACTCTACGAGACAAGAAACGGCCGCTGTTACAGCTTGGGGAGCCGCGACACACATTTAGGCGCCTGCAGGAGGAGCGTGCCCCCCTGTACTCGGAGATCAGCGACTATCGGTTCATCACTGACCATCGAGGGCCGAAGGTGTTGGCAAGAACGATCGAAGAACGGTTACGTGAAGATGGAATTTTGTGATGCGCAGAATTGATGTGCAGCTCGACGAGCGAACCTACCCGATTCACATTGGTGCCGGTTGTATGTCTGATGAGCATCTTTTCAAACCTCACCTGACTGGGAATCAGGTTGCGGTGATCAGTAACGAAACGGTGGCCCCGCTGTACCTCGATGAATTGCTGAAAGCGCTCGGTGGCGTGAGCGTGGACGTTTTCACTCTTCCCGACGGAGAGCAGCACAAGACGCTTGACAGTTATGCAGCCATCATGGATTTCCTGCTGGCAAAACGGCACAATCGCTCTACTACCTTGGTGGCCTTGGGAGGAGGCGTAGTCGGTGATATTGCCGGGTTTGTCGCGGCAACCTTTCAGCGGGGAGTTGGTTTCATTCAGGTTCCGACCACCTTGTTAGCCCAGGTCGATTCTGCGGTAGGTGGGAAAACGGCTGTGAATCACCCGGCCGGCAAGAACATGATTGGTGCGTTTTACCAGCCACGTTGTGTAATAGCCGATAGCTCGGTTTTTGCTACCTTGCCAGAGCGCGAATACCGTGCCGGTTTCGCTGAGGTTTTGAAGTATGGAGTGATTGCGGACCTCGAGTTTTTCGATTGGATAGAACAGGCGGCCGATCGGTTGTTGAACAAGGACCCCGACGCGCTGGCGCGGGCGGTAGGTCGCTCGTGTGAAATCAAGGCGGATGTGGTTGCGAGCGATGAGCGTGAAGTCGGGTTGCGAGCCATCCTCAACTTTGGCCATACCTTTGGGCACGCGATCGAAACCCTGACGAACTATCGAACCTACCTCCATGGCGAAGCCGTGGCAATAGGCATGGTGATGGCTGCCGATCTCTCAGTGCGCATGGGATTCTTAGCACTCAGCGCCGCACAACGTATCAAAACAGTACTGCGCTCGTTCGGTCTGCCGGTCTGCCCGCCGCCGGAACTTTCCGACGATGCGATGCACCAGGCAATGGGCATGGATAAGAAAGTCGTGGATGGTAAATTGCGACTGGTTCTGGCTGAGGCAATCGGTCGGGTGATCGTTAGTGAGGAGATAGACTCATCGGCACTGCGCTCTACGCTCAACGCAGCGGATACTTTGTGTGATGGTTGAACAGGAACGTCACTTCCTTGGCCTGACGCACAATCCTTTTGTCCAACCAGGTTATGATTTTTTTGAGCACGGCGATCGAAAATCTCACCTCGACCAACTACGCCATTTGAATCAATGGTCGCGGCGTGTACTGCTGGTGACGGGTCCAACGGGCGTCGGTAAAACTACGCTGTTCCGCAATCTTTCGACGAGTCTGGAGCCGAGGGTGAAGGCAGCCAGAATCAATGGCTCGCTGGTCAACACCAGCCGCGAAGTGCTCATGGCGATTGCGCAAGGGTATGGACTACCCGTTCCCCGCGACGCCAACACGCAGCATTTGCGTGATGTGATCGCCGAGCACGTCGAACAGCAGGAAAGTGCCGAGCGGATTTGCATCACGCTCATAGACGATGCGGAGGTTCTTGAACCCAAAGCTTTCGATGATCTACTGGAGTTACTCACCCGCTGCTCGATGCGTCTGGTGTGTTTCGGTGAGACTCGTTTTGTCGCGCAGATCGAAAAATCCGCTGACAACTTCGACATCGGCTGGGACGAGATCCGCCTTACCGGATTCGGTGCCAGGGATGTCCGTACCTATCTCGAATGGCGCTTCCAGCAAGCGAGATACCGCGGTCACCTGCCGTTTACGGATCAGCAGATCGGGGAGATCGCCAAGCTCTCTGCAGGCCTGCCCGGGCGGATCGACCAGATGGCCAACGTATTATTGGTCAAGCTCGAATCGGGCGATCTGATTTCCGAGCCTTCCCGGTTTCCCGCCATCCACCGCGCGCTCCTGGCGTTGTTGGGTGTGGGAATCGCTCTGGCCTACATCATCTGGCAAGAGCCCCCACTTCCCTGGCTCGAGCAACCTGAGGTGTTGGCGTTGGGAGAGTCCTCAGCGGATAGAGAGCCTTCAGCGGGCAAAGAGCCTTCAGCGGGCAAAGAGCCCTCAACGAAACAACGGCCCTTGGATGAAGAGCTTCCGGTTCCCACCAACGAGCCTTTGCCACTGCCCACTGAGTCAGTCGGGTCAGAGGATGCTGATACCCTCCCGCCAGATTCAGAGGTACCAGCAAGCCCGTTCGCAGACGCTCAAGCCTCGAGCGAACTTCCACCTTCGGAGCCTGCATTACCTGAATCAATCAGCAAAAAACCACCTTCAAAACTACCCAGCACATCTGTGAGCCTTAAGTCCAAGGATGCCAGTTGGCTCATGGCCCAACCTGGTACCGCATTCACATTACAACTGGTCACGCTTTCATCAGCCGAGCGAGTCGAAGCCTATCTGGCAGCTCAAGCCCGCCCCGATCAGTTCGCAAGTTACCGATTCTCCCGTAACGGGCGGATACTCCATGTCGTCGTCTACGGCTCCTTCGCCACTAGAATTGAAGCCGAAGCGGAATCTCGTCGCTTACCCGCAAGCGTAAGTCAGGAAAAACCCTGGCTGCGAACGATGGCGCAGGTACACGAAGCAATTCGTACCGCGTTGCAGCGGTAGCCGAGGTTGCTAAGCGATGGAGGCTGCTAGGTAAGGATATTGCACGAGTACGGCGCATATGATGGTTGACATTTTGAAATTATGAGAAATTTTCACTATTTCGAATAGGTTCGAAGTGTCGTTGGTGCGCCTGTGCAATTTTTGGCTGGATCTCGCGGCCGCCAAGCCGCCAGATGTTCAGCGCGTTCGGTTCGCTATGCGAAGCCTCGCTTCCGTCGCTACGGCTACGCTTTCGGTCCCGGGCCGTCATGACGACCGCGATCTCTCACCCAAAACTCTGCGTGCTCTTGCAACATCCCTGCAATATCCGGGCTAAGGAAGCTGTGTCGAGCCCATCAGGAAGCGATCAATCTCCCGTGCCGCTTCACGTCCCTCGTTGATCGCCCAGACCACCAGTGACTGGCCCCGCCGGCAGTCTCCAGCGGCGAAAACTTTCTGGACGCTGGTCTGATACCCGCCATAGGCCGCGCGGTAGTTCGAGCGTTCGTCATATTCGAGATCAAGAGCATCTGAAACGAGGTGTTCAGGGCCTAGAAAGCCCATGGCGAGAAACACCAGGTCCGCGGGCCATTCACGCTCGCTGCCGGAAATAGTCTCGAAAGCGCCATCGGTAAACTCAACGTCTACCGTGCGCACACCTTTCAGATTGCCATCGTCGTCGCTGATGAATTCCGTTGAGGAAATGGCGAACACCCGCGGATCATCGCCAAAGAGATTGGCGGATTCTTCGTGTCCATATTCGGTGCGGTAGATTTTTGGCCAGGTTGGCCAGGGATTGTCACTGGCGCGTTCAACGGGTGGTTGTGGAAAAAGTTCGAAGTTCATTAGGCTCCTGCAACCGTGGCGTAGTGCGGTACCGATGCAATCGGTCCCGGTGTCGCCACCGCCGATGACAATGACGTCCTTGTCTTTTGCGGAGGTGAATTTTCCGTCCTTGAGATCGGAGTCCAACAGGCTCCGTGTGTTGTTGGTCAGGAAATCCATCGCGAAATGTACGCCATTGAGCCCTCGGCCAGGAATCGGTAAGTCGCGGGGGATGGTAGCGCCTGTAGCAAACAACAACGCGTCGTTGTCAGCGAGGAGTTGACGAATGTCGTGAGAACCGTTTTCACCGTTGCCTACATGGGCGCCTGTGACGAACTGCACACCTTCCTCCCGCATGATGTCCAGGCGTCGGTCAACCACGCGTATTTTCTCCAATTTCATATTGGGAATGCCATACATCAGCAACCCGCCGATGCGATCTTCACGCTCGAAGACAGTAACGTTGTGACCGGCCTGATTCAGTTGCGCGGCTGCTGCAAGCCCGGCAGGTCCGGAGCCAATGATCGCAACCTGTCGACTCGTTCGATTGACGGGCAGGATCGGCACGACCCAGCCTTCGTCGAAGCCGCGGTCGATGATTGCCATCTCGATGTTCTTGATTGTGACCGCGGGATCGGTAATGCCCAGCACGCAGGCCCCCTCACAGGGTGCAGGGCACACGCGCCCGGTGAATTCGGGGAAGTTGTTGGTTTTGTGCAGGCGGTCCAGCGCTTCGCGCCAATGACCCCGATAGACGAGATCGTTCCATTCGGGAATCAGATTGTGAATCGGGCAGCCCTCGTCCGCCTGGCAGAAGGGCACCCCGCAATCCATGCAGCGCGCGCCCTGGTTCGTTAGCAGGGATTCGTCGTGTCCGGTATAAATTTCTCGGAAGTCGAGCACGCGCTCGTCTGCGTCGCGATAAGGCTCACTGTTTCGTTCAAATTCGATGAATCCCGTCGATTTACCCATTCTGCAACGTCGTGATCAAGCCGCGGCTACCGTCTTTTTTTTTTGCCGTTCAAGCGCGCGTTTGTAGTCGGTGGGCATCACCTTCACGAACTTTGAACTCTTCGACGAGCCCTTCCACTTGACCGGCGACCGTGCTCTCCAACGAGGACTGAACGGTCCCCGATAGCCGCACCTCAGACTGAAAGGAGTGCGATACGGCCAGCGTGAAGCGAACCGGTGCGGACGGCGGCTGCTGCGCGATCGCGGTGGTGGCGGCGGCACACAACGATGCACCGATGACAAGAATGGAGCGATGGAAAATCATGAATCGGGGCTTCGGGCGACCCGACCGGAAGCGTCGTTTCACTATAGCGATAGGCTGTCCCGGCAATGCGGTATGCTGACGGAGCTTATGATCGAAATCGTACGCCTCCACCACGTGTCTTTTGCCGTAAGAGATGTCGCGGCATCACGGCGATTTTTCGGAGACGTCCTTGGCATCCCGGAGATCGACCGGCCAGCGTTCGGCTTCAATGGGGCCTGGTACGCTCTCGGCGATCGCCAACTGCATCTGATCGAGCAAGCCGACGCCAGCCCAGAGGCGCTA
>JACZXA010000095.1:0-6169 GCA_022571865.1 Pseudomonadota bacterium | reverse complement strand
CGTGATGAGCGTCTTCAGCTCCTTTGCATCTTCGCCATCATGGACCTCCTCCAACACGACCGTTTCCATGTTGCACCGACTTGCGAGCACGGCGTTTGGGTCCCAGACGTAGGCGATTCCGCCACTCATTCCGGCTGCGAAGTTGCGTCCAGTAGAACCGAGAATGACGACACGACCACTTGTCATGTATTCGCAGCCGTGATCTCCAACGCCTTCGATTACCGTATGTGCGCCGCTGTTGCGTACGGCAAAGCGCTCGGCGGCGAGCCCGCGAAAATAGCACTCGCCGCTGGTTGCGCCGTATAGCACGACATTGCCGATGAGGATGTTTTCTTCAGGCTTGAATTTGCTCAGTAGCGGCGGGTAAATGATCACGCGTCCGCCAGAGAGACCTTTCGCAACGTAGTCGTTCGCATCGCCCTCTACTTCGAGTGTGATGCCTTTCGCCAGCCAGCAACCGAAACTCTGACCCGCGCTGCCGTTGAATTTGAAGTGGATGCTGTCGTGGGGCAGCATGTCTGGACCCATCTCGCGGATAACCAGGTTTGAGAGCATGCCCCCGACAGCGCGATTGGTGTTCACGATGGGGAGTTCGCAAAAAACCTTTTGTCCGGATTCGAATGCCGGTTTGGCGAGTTTCATCAGCTCGATGTCCAGCGCTCCTTCGAGCCCGTGATCCTGGTCATGTATGGCGTAGGAGCCTAAAAACTCCAGGGGCTCCTCGGCAGCCATGAGAATCTCGGAGAGGTCCAGCCCCTTGGCCTTCCAGTGATCGAGTGCGGCGTTCACATTTAGCGCGTCCACCCGCCCGATCATCTCGTTGACGTTTCGAAAACCCAGCTCCGCCATGATCATCCGAAGCTCATTGGCAACCATAAACAGGTAGTTGATGAGGTGCTCGGGTTCCCCGGTGAACTTCTTGCGTAGCGCCGGATCTTGAGTGGCTATCCCGACCGGGCAGGTATTCAGGTGACATTTGCGCATCATGATACAGCCGAGGGTAATCAGTGGTGCGGTGGCAAAGCCGAACTCCTCCGCGCCGAGAAGGGCTGCGATTGCGACGTCGCGCCCGGTTTTGAGTTGGCCATCGGTCTGCAGTACGACTCTCGAACGTAAGTTGTTCATCACGAGCGTCTGGTGAGTTTCGGCGATCCCGAGTTCCCACGGAATCCCCGCGTGTTTGATGGAGGTGAGTGGTGAAGCCCCCGTTCCACCGGTATCACCGCAGATGACGAGGTGGTCCGCCCGGGCTTTGACAACACCCGCGGCCACGGTTCCGACACCCACCTCCGCGCCCAGCTTCACGCTGATACGCGCTTGTGGGTTGGCGTTCTTCAGATCGTGAATGAGCTGGGCAATGTCCTCGATAGAATAGATGTCGTGATGAGGGGGTGGGCTGATCAGACCGACACCTGGCGTCGAATGGCGAATGTGCGCAATAAAGTCGTCGACCTTGTACGCTGGCAACTCGCCGCCTTCTCCCGGTTTTGCTCCCTGGACGATTTTGATTTGCAGTTCGTCGGCATTGGTCAGGTAGTTGATGGTCACTCCGAAACGACCGCTTGCGACCTGCTTGATGGCTGAGCGTTTCGAATCGCCGTTCGCAAGGGGCTTGAACCGTTCAGGATCTTCGCCACCTTCGCCCGTGTTGGATTTACCGCCAATGCGGTTCATGGCGATCGCAAGCAACTCGTGTGCCTCGGCACTTATGGAGCCAAAACTCATGGCGCCGGTCGTAAAACGTTTCACGATCGCGCTCGCTGGTTCCACCTCGGATAGCTCGATGTGGCTGCCGTTGGCCTCTTTTTTGAACGTGAGAAGACCGCGCAGCGTGCTTCGCCGGGTGTTTTCGCCGTTAACCCGGTCGGCGAATCGCTGGTAGGCGTCGGTGTTGTTGGTACGCGCGGCAACCTGTAGATCGGCAATGGTCTCGGGGTCCCACATATGGGTGTCCCCGTGTCGTCGCCAATGGAAATCACCGGGATTAGGCAACACTGCCACGTTCAGGGCGCGGGTCGGATAGCCGAACTCGTGGCGCCGTTCCATCTCTTCGGCAAGTACCCCAAGACCCACTCCTTGCACCCGACTCGAGGTGCCGATAAAGGCGCGTTCGATCACGTCGTCTGCCAGACCAATCGCTTCGAAGATCTGTGCGCCTTTGTAAGACTGCAGAGTAGAGATCCCCATTTTGGCCATTACCTTCAACATGCCTTTGGCAACACCCTTCTTGTATGCGGTGACCACGTCGTTGTCGTCGTTAATGTGCCCGGCATCGTCGAGATAACCTTTTCGGCGAGAGTGCCAGAGCGATTCGAAGGCGAGATAAGGGTTGATGGCATCGGCTCCGTAACCGATGAGTAGGCAGTGGTGGTGCACCTCTCGAGCTTCACCGCTTTCCAGCACCAGGCCAATGCGGGTGCGCGCAAGCGTTCGAACCAGGTGATGGTGTACGGCGCCGATTGCGAGGAGTGAGCTGATCGGAACGTTGTCGGCGTTGACGTTACGATCGGATAACACGATCAGGCTGTCGTTGTTGGCAATAGCCTGGCTGGACTCGGCGCAGATCCGATCGAGAGCAGCGAGGAGTCCCGCTTCGCCGGACCCTGCCGGGTAGGTGATGTCTATGGTGCAAGCACGCCAGCCTCGATGGTCGATGAACTTGAGTGCACTAAGTTCCTCGTTTGACAGGATCGGATGAGGAATACGCAGACGATGCGCGTGCTGCTCGGTTGTCTCCAGCAGGTTCTGCTCGGGGCCAATGTAACAAGTCAACGCCATGATGACTTCCTCGCGGATGGAATCTATGGCGGGATTGGTTACCTGGGCGAAGCGCTGCTTGAAGTAGTCATAGAGCATGCGAGGTTTGTCGGACATCACGGCGAGTGCCGCATCGTTACCCATGGAACCGAGCGGGTCGCGTAGCTCCATCACCAACGGTTGCAACATGATCTGCATCGTCTCGACCGTGTAGCCGAACGCTTGCATACGGGCTACGAGTGTTTCGGGACAAAAACCCTCAGGTGTTCTGTTAGGCTTTAGATCGACCAGGTCCAGGCGTTGCCGATCGAGCCACTCCTTGTAGGGTTTTGCGTTTGCCCACTCCTGCTTGATCTCGTGATCTGGAATCATTCGACCCTGTTCGAAGTCGATCAGGAACATTCGCCCGGGTTGCAACCGGCCTTTTTCGACGACCCGTTCCGGCGGAATTTCGACGACACCCACTTCCGACGCCATGATGCACTTGTCGTCATCGGTGATGTAATACCGGCTGGGGCGCAAGCCGTTGCGATCGAGTACCGCGCCGATGTAGTTCCCGTCGGTAAAGGCGATAGAGGCCGGACCGTCCCATGGTTCCATTAGACAGCTGTGATACTCATAGAAAGCTTTCTTGTGCTCGTCCATGGTGGGGTGGTGCTGCCACGCTTCCGGAATCATCATCAGGACAGCTTCCTGGAGCTTGCGCCCGCTCATGAGTAAAAATTCCAGCACGTTGTCGAAAGTACCGGAATCTGAACAATCGGGCTCGACAATAGGGAAAAGTTTCTCCAGGTCATCGCCGAAAAGCGGAGTTTTTACCGTGCCCTGACGCGAGTTCATCGAGTTTATGTTGCCAAGCACGGTGTTGATCTCACCATTGTGGCTCATGAAACGATTAGGCTGAGCCCGGTCCCAGGATGGAAAGGTGTTGGTGCTGAATCGAGAATGCACCATGGCGAGATGTGATTCGTAGTCCGGATCATTGAGATCGGGATAGAACGGAAATACCTGGCTTGGTGTCAACATACCTTTGTATATGATGACTTTCGTAGACAGGCTGCAGACGTAGAAGAGCTGTCGCTGTTTGAGATTCGTATCGGTCCGCAGCAGGTGGGTGCTGTGTTTACGGATCAAATAAAGCTTGCGCTCAAAGTCGTCGTCGACAACGCCAACCGCGCCGATGAACAGTTGCTCTATATGTGGCATCGCGGCGCGCGCGGCGTTACCGATGCCGGCTAATTCGGGTTGTACCGGTAGCGTTCGCCAGCCGAGAAGTTGCTGACCGGCCGATGTGATCGCCTTTTCCAGCGTTGCTTTACACCGCATCCGTTCGCTCTCATCGGTTGGCAGGAAGATGTTGCCTACCCCGTATTCACGGTAATTGGGTAGCGTTACACCAAGTTCTTCAGCCGCCACTTTGCGGAGAAATTTGTCCGGAAGCCCGGTGAGGATACCCGCGCCGTCTCCGGTATTTTTTTCATAACCAACACCGCCACGGTGAGCCATAGAGCAATTCATGTTGCAGGCTTCTTCGATGATCTCGCGGCTCGCACGCCCTTTGATGTCGCAAATGAAACCGACGCCGCAACCATCCTTCTCATTTGCCGGATCGTACAGACCCCGTTTCGGAGGTAAGCCTATGTAGGGACTTTTAATCATGCCGTATTGTTTGCCCTTGCTCATTCGTCGTTCGTTCGACGATAAATCGAACGCGAAGATAGCCGCTGCTCTGCGCATACTGCTGAGCCGCACGGCTGTCGGGTTTGCGCCTGCTACTCCCCCTAGTAGCTCTGCTGCCTATAAGCTATTGATTCTTATTGGCTAAATAGCAAGCGAGCGACGCGGTTTTCACGCGATGGACGAAACATCTCAGAAATAGAGCCATGAATCAAGTTTGGGTGCGGGTGTGGCACCTGCCGAGCGCACAGCAGCACGTGACTAACGCGGGGGTAGTCCGGGTGCAACACGACCGTAACACCGCTGCAGGGGGTGAGCCGCGTTGCTTAATCTTCTGGCGGACTGATCCGGTACCAGTAGCGGTACAGCTCGCCGAAACCCAATTTCTCATAAAGACCGCGAGCCGGCTCATTGTCCCGAACCACTTGGAGATAACCCGTTCGAGCACCCTTTGACGCTCCCCAGTTCAGCAAGGAAGCCACGAGATCCGTGCCCAACCCGAAACTTCTATGGTCAACCTGGGTGACGACATCAAAGAGACCCAGCAGTTCCTGCTCGAGTACGCCGAGCCCGCAGGCCAGAGGGACCTCTCCTTCCATCAGCACCGCATATGCACACGTGTTCTGAATGCCGTTCAAAATTGCTGCATGTAGCGATTGAGCCTGTTCGGGCATGTTCGTGAGCTTTGTGTAGACCTTGAGCCAGTCGTTCTGGTCGATCAGTTCGAATTTCCCCGATGACTGTTTGAGTTGAGATCGATCGGACAGATCCGCCTGCAGCACCAGGGTCGAGTCGTGGTGTTCGTAACCGCGTGCAGTGAGAAAATCGTCCAGCTCATTGGTCCTGGTAATTGAGGTCAGGCGAAATATTGTTTTGAGCTGTTTACGCGTATAGAGATTCTCGCAGTAGCGAACCTTGTTCGGAATCGCTTGCATGCTGGGATACAACGGGACGATGGAATTGGCACGCTTGGTAAATCCGTTGGCAAAGCGCAGCAGCCACCCGTCGAGCAGGATCTGCTGCAGGGCGGGCCACGCATTGAGGGATGCCTCTTCCACTCGCCGGCTGAGCGAAACTCGGTCAGTCATCCAGATGACGTAGGAAGGATTCGGGGTTTTTGATGAACGCACGTGTGAGTTGCACGTGTTCAGCGTCCTCCCAGTCGACAGGCCTCGGTGGTGTTACATCGAAGTCGAAAAGCACCGCATCGGGGTATGCCATCAGAATGGGTGAATGAGTTGCAATGATGAACTGGCTGCCCTGTTTTACTCTGTCCATGATCAGTGCCAGCAGGGCGATTTGGCTGCCTGGCGAGAGGGGAGCTTCGGGCTCATCCATCAGATACAGGCCCGGGGCGGTTATACGGGCTTTGAACAGATCCAGGAAAAGCTCGCCGCGTTGGCGGCCAATGATCCCTGGCTGCGAGAGAACCCGCCCGAACTGCGCATTGGCCACGGGCCCAAGCAGGAGTGGTGGCAGGCGGCAGAGGTCTCCGAGGACGATCCCATCGTGCAGACCGCCAAAGGAGCCCTCACGGAGATCGGCATCGAGCCGGAGTTGATGGGCTTCGGCACCCTGACCGATTGCATCCACCTGATCAACTACTCCGGGGTGCCGACGATCAACCTCGGGCCGGATATCGAGACGGCTCACATGGCGGACGAGTTCGTCACGCCGGAGCAGCTGACCGAACTCACCAAAGCCCTGGCGCTCACCCTCATGCGCTGGTCTGGCG
>JACZXA010000094.1 GCA_022571865.1 Pseudomonadota bacterium | reverse complement strand
CGACCGTGGTTGTCAGCTTGGACTTAGAACGCCTGGGGTAGTTTTACCTGTTTGAATCATCGCTGAACCCTAACGCTTTGGCGACAGCGGCCGAACGGGAATTGACATGCAATTTGCGGTAAATGTGTCGAATGTGGTTGTTGACGGTATGGACGCTTATGTCGAGGTTGTGGGCGATGAGCTTGTAACTGTCTCCGTTGATCAGCTTGTTTAAAATCGTATGTTCACGTTTCGTCATATCCTCCAATAGATCGGCAGAGATACCTGGACGCTCCTGGAATTCATTGAGTAGTTTGCGGGCAACAGATCCGGTTAGAAACGAACCACCTCGACACACCTCGAAGATGCCTTCTCGAATTTCACGACTCGAAGATGCCTTCAACATGTAACCGGATGCACCCGCCTTGATCGCGCTTACGATCGTTTCGTGATCTTCAAACGTCGTCAGCATGATTATTTCCAACTGGGGCAGTTGAGCCTTGAGAATAGAGGTGACTTCAATACCCGTCATGCCGCCCAGACCGATGTCCATCAGTACGGCATCGGGTAGCGGGTATTTTGGAATATTGGCTAGCGCTTCTTCGCCCGTTGCGTAGTGGCTGACGATCCGCAGATTGTCCGCATTGATGTATTCCTTGAGAAGATCGGCAGCGACCAGGTCGTCTTCGACCAGGCAGACGTTCAACATTCCGAACGACTCCTCCGTATCAGTCATGGCTAACATAGCAGCTCCATCCCGGGTGAGCACCATTGTCGAATAGCTTTGCTGAAGGCGGCATGACTAAAACTAGTCATGCCATATGACTAACACTGGTCATATTGACAAGGCGTTTTTTCGGTTACGTTGGTCAGGTCATTAACCTGTGGAGAAAACCATGACACACCTGACGCGTTTCGTGAAAACCGGGTTCGGTTTATTGCTCTTGTTGGGGCGAGCTTTGCTGGTGCAGTGAACCTCGGTAGTGTTGTACAAGCCCAGATGGTTTTAGCACAACTTGTGCATGTAGCTGAAAAATATCAAGAAATACAGAATATGCTGGATGCCGGAACCATTGAGCTCGATGTTTCAGAGCCGATTCCCGATGCGAGCGGCAAATTCGTTTTGCCGTTTGACGAAGCCGGAAATCCCACGGTCTGGGCCCAGAAATCGCTGACAGCCCAGGCAGGCGCAGAAGTCGGTGCGATAGCAGGTGAGAAGGCTGTGAATACGCTGGTTTCGAAGGTCCCGTTCGGTGGCTTCCTTGCCGGTGCTGCCAAGTCAAAGTCGAAAGAGATGGGTGCGGTCATGGCGATTGGTGGCTGGGACGTGATCCGGGAAACATCTTCTCTTTCTTTTGACAATCTACAGGAATATTCCGTTTATATGCATGCTGAGTTCGATGGTTTGCCGGGATATGAAGGTGCGCTGGCAGCGGCCATGGCCATTTATCCGAAGCTCAAGAAGTCCCACAAAAAGTCCGTGGACAAAGCCTACAAAAATGCAAGAAAGGAAGCCAAGCGTCTGGCAAAGCTGGAAAAGGAATAGGCGCGTGATGCCTAAGCCCTGCCGCTTGAACGATCAGAGCTGTAAGGGGGTGCACTTGCTCAGGAGAGGAGACCGTTGCATCCCCCAGCTCGTTTTTTATTTCTTACGTCCTTACGGATCGAGGTGTTCCTTAAACCAGGCAACCATCGCAGCAGTAGCCCGGGCGCGGCGTTCAGGATCGCGAAACCCATGCCCGCCGCCTTCGATGACGAGCAAATCATGCGTGACGCCTGTTTCTGCAAACTTTGCGGTCAGATTATGGCTGTTTGAAATCCTTACCAGTTCGTCTGCATCACCATGAATCAACAGGGTGGGTGGATCGTTCTCCGTGACGAATAAAATCGGCGAGATAGCGCCCGCTGCTTCCGCGTCAAAATCGAGTGCGGGGAAACGATCGCTGGGTCCGGCAATGGTACGTAAATCTACCGGCGGGTAATAAGCCACAACCGCTGCCAGCTCGCCACTCGACGTACTGTCGGAGACGTACCGCGGCATCATGAACCTAGCTCGCGCCCCTTCCCCCATCGCCACGCCCGGAGCGGCTTCCGCGTTCAAGGCGAGCATGAGCGACAGATGGCCGCCTGCGCTGCCACCCCAGACACCCAGCCGATTGGGATCCACGCCATGAGATTCGGCGTTCTCTCGAATATGCCTGACGGCGGCACGGACATCCGAGACGGCGTCCGGTACTTTGAACCTTGGCGCGCTGCCATGATGGACGGCGAATACCGCGAAGCCTTCCGCGAGCAGTGGCGCAAAATTCGCGACACGGTTTTTAGCAGGTTGCCAGATGGAGAACCAACCCCCGCTGACCATATAGATGACACCCGCGCCATTGGGATTCTCTGGCTCGAATACGTCATAGGTCAGTGCCATGCCATCTTTATGACCGTAAATCACATCTGCGGTGATCTTCGGTTCCGCGGCAAGTCCGGAACCGGCCAAAGCGGTACTCAAGAAAATACCGGTGAGTCGCCAATGCCTCATCACACCTCCCCATGTTGTTTAGATGAACATGGGTTATTATCGCCGTAATCACGTCGATCTGACAGTCGGTTTGGCCGAGCGTTGAGTTTCCGCACGCGTAGCCTCACAATCCTTCCTGTTGCGCGAAGTATCGGGAAGCGAGATGACAGGAGAGATGGCAATTTGAGTTGTTTCATTCGCTATGGGGCGAGATTGGCGATCGCCGTCGTCGCAATTGCCGTCACGGCAACTGCCTTCGCGCAGGATACGCTGGGTCAACGAATCAACACCCTCATTTTTGGCGAGATCGACTATCGGGAGCGGGAAGATGAGGGAAACGATGGTTTCGTCATTGGTCAGGGTGTGGCTCAGTTCAATATGCGGTTGGATGATCGACTCAGCGTGTTTACCGAGTTGACCGCAACCGCGCGCAAGGATCAGAGTTTCGATTTCAGCGTAGAACGCCTGTTCGTACGTTACGATTTCTCGGATAACTTCAAACTATCGGCGGGGCGTTACCATACGCCGCTCGGCTACTGGAATTCAGCGTTCCACCATGGCAGTTGGTTGCAGACATCCATATCTCGACCAGAAACCGTAAAGTTCGGCAGTAATGTGGTGCCCATTCATTTCGTCGGAGCTCTGCTCGAAGGCAACATCGGTGATTCAGACTTTGGCTACAAGGTGGGATACGGCAATGGTCGCTCCGACAAGATCAACGCCCCGGGTGACGTGGGTGACAGCAATAACAGTCGAGCCTGGATGATAGCGGGCCACTATCGGCCACCGGGGCGCTTAGGCCTGCATGTCGGTTTCAGCCTGTATGTCGATGAGATCGACCGGGAATTCGAACCCGGGATCGACGAGCAGCTATTTAGTGCCTATCTCGCATTGGAAAGAGAAGCACCCGAAGTGGTGGTGGAGTATACCTACGCGAATCACGAATCGTCGCTGAGCGACGGCAACGTCAGCTCGATCTATGGACAGGTGGCCTATCGTCTTACGGGTAACGCCGACAAGTTCAAACCGTACCTCCGTGCCGAACGACTCGACGTCGACGATGATGACCCGCTGCTCGGCATGCTCGATCTCGATTATGAGGGTTTAATAGCAGGCACCCGTTGGGACTTTTCGCCGTCCGCCGTGCTCAAAGTCGAAGTACGCCACGAGGAGTTTGGCAATACCGGCACCCGTAATAGTTTCTGGCTGCAACTCGCGTTCGTGTTCAACGCAAGCAGCGGTAATCGGCTTTACGGTGCGCGAGCACCCGAGTACAGGGTGGCCCTCAGCAGATGAAGAAGTTGATCATGGTACTTGCTCTACTGATAGCGGCGTTCGGCGCAACCGGGGGACTCGCAGAAGGGCAACCTGTTGCGATCGTGGTACACCCCGATGTTCAAGTGTCCGATCTCACAACGAGTCAACTAAGGCGGATCTTCCTAGCAGATCAGCAATTCTGGCCGGACAGATCCAGAATCGTCCTGCTGGTTAGAGCGCCTAAAGCAGACGACCGTAATATGGTTCTCGACCGTATCTACCAGATGAGCGAAAGCGAGTACAGCAGATATTGGATAGCAAAAATATTCCGTGCTGAAATCGCTGCTGGACCTCAAATCGTATTTAGTTCCAATATGGCTCAGGAGCTTGTTACAGCGATTCCTGGTTCGATCACATTCATTCCATCGAGTGAGATCGATTCACACATCAAAGTGCTGAGTATTGATGGCTTGTTGCCCGATCAACCCGGATATGCCCTTCACTGATCCTCGATGGTTTCAATCGGCTGTTGAGATAACAAGTCCAGCGTTGCGGCATAATAACCGCTGAGTTCCAATTCCTGGGTTGCCACGTCCGAGACGAACCGCGATGCGTTGTAGATCGTGACTTCCAGATTCTGAGTTTGCAGGTTGTTGGGCGCGAGTATATCCCGCAGCCGAGAGTTGTAGTTTTCGTCGAATCGCAGTTGAGTGTTATAGGTCAGGCTGAGCGCCTGGACGAGTCCGAAATCCATGCGACCTAAAGCGCCTGTGGCAACTGCGGTCTGCCATGCGCTGCTCGTTAGCACTACCGGTTGCATGGAGTCCATGATTTGACGAAATTCGATGACGGACGTGGTTTTGGGATCGCTGCTACGCCTTTCCAGGATCTGATAAACACCCCGGTGGTACGGGCTGACATCGTCTATACGCGATTTGTTGATGGTCAACTCGTTGGCGAAATTGACCAGCGAACGGTCGATCAGCTCTTGAATTTCCTGCTGTTCCTGCCATTCGTCCAGCGCCAGCGCCAACATGATGCTCGCGACGATGAGTATGGATTCTACTAGCGCCCTTGGCAGCCAATCCCCAACCTTGCTCGCCATTCGGATAACCAGATCTTTTCGGAGGCCGAATGATAGCTTATGGTTTGTCGGAATGGCGAAATGTTAGTTTGATCGAAGCAAAGCGGACCGCGTATTCCCGACGTTTGATACAGCGGCCCTAACGACCAAACTCACGACCGGCAATGAACTCGTTGATGATTCCGGCCAGTTCTTCACCCGCATCTTCCTGCACGAAATGGCCTGCGCCTTCGATAGTGATGTTCTGGGCACCCGGTACACGTGTCAGGAAAGCGCGTTCTCCGCCTCGACTGATGGGATCCGAATCTGAAAACGCGCAGAGAAACGGTTTCTCCCAGGCTTCGAATACTTTCCAGGCTTCCTCGTTTTCCCTGAGCTGCGAGGGGACCAGATAGGGCATGATGTGAGCGCCGGCTTTGTAGCGAACATCGGGAAACGGGGCGGTATAGGCTCTGATGATCGCTTCATCGTTTTGCGCGCCCATGAATTTCATCAGTTCATGAACAGGCAGGTCATCGACGTAGTGGCTATAGGCCACCCAGCGGGGAAACGTGAGATTGGATCGAAGTTCTTCCAGCGTCATGGCGCCTTCCAACCAGACGTTGAGCTTGAACAGTGGATAGCCGATCCAGCCCTGGATACCCGCAGCAGCCGGTAACCCCGTGTTGGAAACGACGATTCGAGCGAACCGGTCCGGAGCAGCCGCAACCACCCGCAATCCGATCAACCCACCCCAGTCCTGGCCAAAAAAAGTTGTCTCCGTTAGATCCAGATGGCTGACCAGTTCGGACATGACGTCCACCTGCATCTGATAGCTGTAATCACTCTGACTGGCCGGTTTGTCGGATTTGCCGAAACCCACCAGGTCCGGAACTATGACCCGATGACCTGCGCCAGTCAGGATGGGAATCATCTTACGATAGAGATAGCTCCAGGTCGGTTCGCCATGAATGAGCAGGATCGGATCGGCAGTGGGCGGGCCTTCGTCCAGGTAATGTACCCGGTATTTACCGATCTTCAAATAGTGGGGTTCGAACGGATAGTCCTTGAGATTTTCGAATCGCTGATCGGGCGTGCGCATGATGCCCGGCTCGATTTCGTTTGCGACTGCGTCAATGGTCACCGCGAGCATCAAAACTAGGAGTAGGCGTTTAGTGTACGAACTCGCCTTCCGGCAAATTTGCTGGGTATTCATAACAGAATTGTCCTGGCCAGGTTGTGCCTGATGAAGCACGATTGATTCAATTCGACCCGCATTTGCGCATCTTGTCTTATAAACGTCGAATGTTCTATTGTCGAATAGCCTAAGGGGAGGGAATCGGACTATGGGTTTATTTCCTCTGGTTCCGGCGGGCTCGAAGTCGACCCCGAGAAACGCCGGGCAAGGACAGATATTACGGATTGTTCGGGCTGGTACGGTGCCATGGGTCCGGATCCAGTGGCGAGCATTCGGGAACCTGGCTGGTCGTCGCCGGTCTGGACGATCTCGCGAAATTTAGGTAAGCGGGAAATCACTATGACAGATAATTCATCTCTCGCCGGGCGAGGTCGTCGTCTCGTTGCTACGTTGATCGACATGTTGATCGTTCCGCTGGCCTCCTTTTTGGTGCTTTGGGTGACCGGCGCGTTTGAAAATGCGGAAGCCTACGCAAGAGATCAGATAGTCATCAGAGGATTTTTGCTCGGTATTGCCGGATACCTGTTGGTTAATGGCTGGCTTCTGCATGCCCGTGGGCAGACCCTGGGCAAAGCTGTCATGGGAATCATGATTGTTTCCAACGGTACTTCTGTCCAAGCGCCGTTGTGGAAACTCGTCGTCATTCGAGCCGTATTTTTCCCGACCCTTTACGTGGTGTTCTTTTTCCCGCTGACCCTGATCGCGATTGTTGATCAGGCGTTTATCTTCGGTAAACAAAGACGTTGTCTGCATGATCTGCTGTGCGGTACTTCGGTTGTCGATAGATAAACGGGGTCGGATTTCAGCTCCCCCTCTTCCAGGGCCGGTGCATCGGATAGTTACCGACGCTTCCGTGAAACGGCTGCACCAGCATGCGGTCGAGGCGCAACTCCCGGTGTGAGCGAAATTCGTCGATGCCAATAACCATGGCTTCATGGCCGAGTGCGGGTTGGCTGCCATAGGTTCCGAGCAGGTGGTCCCACCAGGGTAGGTTGAAGCCAAAGTTACTGTTGGTTTCTTGCGGATTTACCGAATGATGGACTCGATGCATGTCGGGCGTGACCACGAACCAGCGCAAGACGCGATCGAGATGCGCAGGTATCCGTATGTTGCCGTGATTGAACATCGAGGTGGCGTTCAACAGAATTTCGAAAATAAGGATCGCGAGCGGTGGGACGCCGATTGCTGCCACTGCCGCCAATTTGATGCCGATGGAGAGCAGGATTTCCAGGGGATGGAAACGAGCGCCCGTCGTCACGTCGATGTCGAGATCGGCGTGGTGCATGCGGTGCAGTCTCCAGAGTGCCGGTACCGCGTGAAACATGACGTGCTGAAGGTAGATGACAAGGTCGAGGATCAACACTGACAAAAGAATCGCCAACCACCCTGGCAGTGCCAGCTGATTCAGCAACCCCCAGCTTTTCTCCTGGACCATGATCGCCAGACCAACGGCGCCAATGGGAACAACGATTCGCAAGACAATTGTATTGAGCGCCACGATGCACAGATTGCTGGGCCAGCGGACCCAGCGTGAGATAGATTGTTGCCTACGGGGTAGGAACACCTCCCATAGGGCGACAGTCAAAAAAACCGCAAGAAAGAAGCTGAGACGGATGATCGGTTCGGTTGCGAAAAGAGTTTCCGTCATGAGGAATCGTCGAAGCTACTGATCGGGATGCCTTGACGAGTTGTCGCCTCGAGGAAGGTATCCCGAGTGGAAACGTGGGTTAACTCAACGTTTTTTGCTGGGGCCCAACACGATGTGACGCCGGCCGCCCATGGGGTCCTGATTGGTGAAGCCGGTTGGTACCTGCTCGATTTTCTTGCCGGATTTCAGGTACGCCTTGACGTCCGCTTCGATGGATTTACGCATATCTTGAGTGGAGACTCTGGCATCGGCTTTTTTCTTCGGACGACTCATTGAGTAATTGGACTCCGCTGTTGGTAATGAAACGACCGCGCACATTACCAGAATTTGGCGTTGAACGCGCGGAATATTACAAAACGACAGGGAAAGCAGGATAGCGTCCCGTTGTGGGGCGCAATCAGCCGACCCCCTACCGTAGTGGCTCGAGGATCGCCTGATAGGTCAACCGTCTCGAGAGCGAACGTACGTCTGGTCTGCCTTGACCAAATTGTTGAATCATGCCGACGAACACCAGATCTTCACGGGGGTCGATCCAGAACCAGGTTCCCGCGGCACCTCCCCAGTAGTATTCGCCTTTCGATATGGCATCGGCCGCCACCGGATCCATCACCACGGCAAAGTCGAGGCCAAAACCCATTCCAGAGCCGGGGCTCATCTCGGGGTAGTCCAGAGGTAATTGGTTTCTGTGCATCAGTTCGACTGTGAGGGGTGCAAGCAAACGTACCCCATCGAGTTCGCCGCCATTGAGCAGCATTTGACAGAACCGCATGTAGTCGGTGGAGGTCGACACCAATCCACCACCGCCTGAAAGGAAGGTTGGCGGGTCGAGGTAGGCGCGACGTGCGTCGTTTTGCGGGGGTGGGGTTAGTTTGCCTTCGTCATCGTAGGTATAAACGGCTGCGAATCGATTCACGGCGCCGCGCGGAACGAAAAATCCGGTATCCACCATGCTGAGCGGGGTAAAAATTCGTTCCTGCAGAAACTCATCGAAACGCTTGCCGGACAACACCTCGACGAGATATCCCTGCACATCGACGGACAGGCTGTAATGCCAGATCGTTCCGGGTTGCTGGCGCAGTGGAATACCGGACATTTTGTCGATCATGTCCTGCAGGGTCGACCCCGGCGCCATCATGTTGGCTTCACGGTATTTGGTGTCCACCGGCGATTGGGAAAAAATTCCGTAACTCAAGCCGGAGGTGTGACTCATGAGTTCACGAATCGTCATCGGGTGATCCGCGGGTTCCGTGGTGATGCCGTTTTCGTCTTCACCCGTGGCAACGGCTAAGCCTTTGAAGGATGGAATGTATTTTTCTACCGGATCACTCAAGCGAAACATCCCTTCCTCATACAACATCATCAACGCGACACCGGTGATGGGTTTACTCATCGAGTAGATGCGAAAGATGGAGTCTTCGGCCATTGCCGTGCCTGCGGCCACATCTTGATGGCCGTAGGTTTCAAAGTGAATGATCTTGCCATGCCTTGCGATCATCGTCGTGATGCCCGCGAGGCGGCCGTCGTCGACGAGTGCCTGCATGCCGGCTGACAGGCGATCCAGCCGAACGCTCGACATGCCCACACTTTCCGGCGTGCTTCGAGTAAGCGTAACCCCGTCGGCCAGTGACTGAACGGTCCAGCCAGATGAGATAATCAGCAGCAGTGATATGGACGTCAGTTTCTTAAACCGGCTCATGCCTTGTTGATGATATCTCCTCATCGGTTCCCCCTTAGGAATGGTCAGGATGCGTTTGTTGTGATCGGTCAAATACCCAGATCCAGAGCGTTGTAGTCTTTCAACTCCGCCTTTGTTTCAGTAGACCAGCGGTACTCCGAAGCATTGTCCGCAAACGGCTGGTAGGTATACGGCTCCTCATCGGGGAACCGCTGCCGCCGCGCATCGATGGCATAGGCAATGAGCCGTGAACGTTCACGAATGCGGTCGTGGGTATACTCGGCGATCTCGTTGTGCACACCACCACTGGTTACACCCAGTACGGATCTTCGCCGGTGGAAGCCGAAGTTGATGGTGACCCGCATGTCTGCACTTGTGTTTGCAAAAGAACCGTGGATCGCCTGGCGGTTGCAGATGGCGACGTCCCCAGGTTTGCATACTAGTGGAACCGCTTGTTCCAGGCGCTCTGATCCAGCCCTGGTGATCATTGCCTTGATATCGGCTTTGCCTTGCCGATGTGATCCCGGCACGACCCACAACCCGTTGGCCGCGTTACAGCCGAATAACTGGGCCATGAAATTGAACCCGTGAGTTCCCTCATCGAGATCGGGATTGTCCCAATGCGTCCAGCCATCCTGGTGCCATGGCACGGGTCCGCCAAGACCGGGATGTTTGATCCACACCGCTTCGTTGAACGGAGTGAAATCATCACCATTGATGGCAGCGGCAACCGCGAGAAGCTGAGGGTGACCATAAAGTCGCAGGCATGCATCGGAAAACTGCAGCGAGCCGAGGATAATCTGTACGATGTGGGCCGGTGCTTCGGCGGGTGGATCGAGTTCGATCATTTTGGCCGGATAGCGGCCATGAGCGCGGTCGGTGCCGCCAATCGGATCGCTTAAGGGTTTTACCCAGCCGATGTTACGCGCGTTGCAGTCGACGCCGAGTGCGGGCCGACCTTGGCGATCGACGTCTGCATCCTTAGCGACCGGGGCGCGAGCCAACATGTCGTCAATGTCTCGTTCGATATCGTCAAGCTCGTCTTTGCCCAGCACGCCTTCGAAGATGTAAAATCCACATCGCGAATACGCGGCACGGATCTCCTCGTCCAGATTGCCGCTGGCGTCGAAGCGAATAGGACCGCGGTTACCGAGGATAAGAGCCCGTTGTGTACCACCCTCACGGTAACGGACCATGGCTTCTTCGTCGGGACCATAGTCGACGATAGGGACAGTGGTGAGCGGCCGATGCGTCATCTACAGTTACTCCCCGAAATACTTAAATGTTGTTATCCAGCGTTCTAGAATACCACGGCGCCAGGAGATCACGCTCGATTCGCGGCTAGCCGAATTTTGCAAGCTCCTGCATGGTCGTGATGACCTGATCGACGTCACTGACTTCGGTGATCATTTTTTCAAAGCGAACCACCTTCGATTTGACGTCCAGAATTGCAGGTAGAATGGGCACATTGGCGGCTTGAGCGATCAGTGCGAAACCGCGCTTCCACTCTCCTGCTTTTCCGCGAGTGCCTTCGGGAGTAATGCCGAGCACCAGCTTCTCAGTCTTCTCAAAATGTTCAACCATCTGACCAACGAGGCCCTGAGACGAACTTCGATCAACGGGGATGCCGCCCAATGCGAGCATCAGCGGTCCGAGCGGAAACTTGAACAACGATTGTTTTGCGAAGTAGGAGGCATGCAGACCGAGCCCTGACACGATGGCCATAGCCAGAAAAAAATCCCTGATGGATGTGTGGGGTGCAACCGCAACGATCAGCTGTGATCGATTGGGAAATTCACCCTCTATACGCCACCCCATCACGCGGAACAGGAAGCGGCCCGCGAGGGTAGTAAATCGATTGCCTCGCGTTGGCAGGTTTGGCCCGAGTTGTTGCCAGATCATGAAGGCTTATCAATCATAGGACACCCATTGCGCATTATGGCGGTTACCATGCATAGGCTTCAGGAGCGCGACCTCCGGGGCCGGGGAAAATCTCATCGAGCCGGGTGAGCGTCTCGTCATCCAATTTTATTTCGAGTGCTGCGATGTTTTGCTGTAATTGACCGAGCGTGCGCGGGCCAACGATTGGCGCGGTCACGTATTGCGATTGGGCAACCCACGCTAATGCCACGTCCGCGGGGTTGTGCCCGAGATCGCGGCACAGAGCACCAAACGCACTTGTCGCCTCACTTGTCTCATCGGATAAGAAACGGCGCCGACCTGTTTCGTTATCGGTAGGATCACCGGCGAGGGTGCCTCCAGCCAGCGGGCTGTAGGTGAGGAGCGCGAGACCGTAGGCCTTGCATGCGTCCATCACCTCGAGTTCAATCGTTCGATTCGTCAGATTGTATACGCTTTGCTCCGATGCGAGCCCCAATCCGTTGCGTCGTTTGGCCGCCTCGGCAGCGGCTGCGATATGCCACCCGGCAAAGTTTGAGCTGCCGACATACAACACCTTGCCCTGGGTGATGAGTACGTCCATGGCTTGCCAGAGTTCTTCCCAGGGAACCGTTCGGTCGATATGGTGCATCTGATAGAGATCGATATGGTCGGTTTTCAGGCGTTTGAGACTAGCCTCCACCGCGGCGCGAATATTGCGTGCCGACAATCCGGAGTCGTTTGGGCCAACCCAGCTACCATCACGTTTGACCGGGTCGGAAGAGCCCCAGTCATTGGGTCGGGAATAAACTTTCGTCGCCAACACCACATGTTCGCGCCGGCCACCGCCCTGGGCAAACCACCGGCCGAGGAGTGCTTCGGTTTTTCCCGCGTTGTAGTTATTCGATGTGTCGAAAAAGTTTAGGCCCGCGTCCATGGCGTAGTCCAGAATTTCGAAGCTGTCGTCTTCGCTGGTGAGCCAGCCAAAATTCACCGTACCGACTACCAGAGGACTGATGTTGAGTCCGGTACGGCCGAGTTTTCGATATTCCATACAGTTCACCCTCTCGTTGGTTTTTTGCAGCCTGAGCCCGGGTCGAAAAAATGTTCAACGCTACCTGAATAGTTTTTTGATAAACGCGTTTTGCGCCAGAGTATCAGCAATGAGAGCGTGGCCCGAGGTGCTGGTGTGAGCATCCAGCGGAAACAGATACAGAGGTCTGGCATCTGGCTGCGCTTCGAATGCTGGTGTGGTGTCGATAAATTCTATGCCCACACGCGCCATCTCGTCGGCGACGGTTCGATTGACCGATTGGCGAAGCGGTTCGTGGATCTGGGAAGCATCCGGGATGAAAACGACGACGACAGGCACGTTTTCTCGAACTGACCAGGCCGCCAGCCGGTCGACCGCCGTGCTGAAGGCTCGATAGAGTGCCGCATCCATTGAGCCGGTTTGCAACCGATAGAATATGTGATCGGGTTTTTCTCCACCGATGTGGTTTTTTCGTTCTTCGATTCCAGCAAGATATTCGTACCCTCGCCGGTAGCGGTAACGGGTTTCGAACCGAGTCCACAGGTTACTGACGAGGTTCCATAACGCTGAAGCGGTAAAATCGTCTTCGATGCGCTGCTCGAACGGGTTGTGCGCAATCACACTGGTTGGGCGTATGGGTGCACTCAGATCGTCCAGGTAAAATCCAATGAGCACCAGGTCGGGCGCCAGGTTCACGACCCGGTTGTCGAGAACTTCCAGATAGTGCCAGAAGTTGTAGGAACCTACGCCTAGATTCAACACTTCTATGTTGTGATCCGCTTTTCTAAGGGTCGATTCGAGTTGTTTGACGTAAGTGTCTTCAAGTTCGACGCCGATGCCGAAGGTAAACGAATCACCTACCGCTACGATGCGTTTGTTGTCGAGTTTTTCGATGAACGGTGCGTCACGGGCTCCCTGCGGATTGATCGAAATGTTTTCCCCGAACATACCGCGACCGTTGCTCCCGGGTACGAGTTCGAACCCGTACAGGTCGGACGGTTGGTGAATTTGCACGAGTCCGGGGACTGCCATCGTTGGGGACAACATGCGTACGCTCAACTCCGCGAGACCGATCGCCAATAAGCAAGACGCGAATACTAGAGCCGAGTTGCCAGGTCCGAGACGTAACCCCAGCCGTAAGCCGCCCGCGATCGTCAGCCCAATCGCGAGCGGATCGATCCGGTTGGAGGACAACGTTACGCCAATCAGTTCGAACTGGTAGCCACCGGTAACGATCAGCGCAACGATCAACACAATGAAGTAAACGATGGCGGCGTTCAGGAAAAGCGTTGTCGAGCGCAGAAGCATTCTTTTTATACCAATCGACTTAATCGACCCAACGAATGACGCTAAAGCAAGCTGCTCAGCAATTCACTTGCCTTTCGCTTGCGAATTGCCTTCGACCTCAACCTCGCTAGGCTTCTTCATGAATAATCCAGGCTAGGGTTTCATTTCTCTCGACTGGAGTATATTCGTTTGCAGCGGATGCAGTGAACTGCGTGAATTGGGCAGGATATTACCAACCACCAAGCTTGAAGAAACAACCAAGTGGGGTGGTCGGTGTGACACCTTTGCCGGTAAGAACGTGGTGGGACTTAGTGCGTTCAAGTCGTATTTCGGCCTGTGGTTCTTTCAAGGTGTGTTGCTGAAAGACGATCGGCATCTATTGATCAACGCGCAGAAGAGCCGTACCAAGGCACAACGTCAATGGCGTTTCATCAAGAGCGGATATCAAACCTCGCCTTGTCGCTGGGTATGTCGGCCGAGAGATCAAAGCCGAGCGTAAAAGGCCTGTGATGGTGCCGCGGGAGCTGAAGTCTGCACTTGCGAATAACAAGAAAGCGAAGGCCGCCTATGCAGTAATGGGCCGAGGGAAGCAGCGAGAGTATGCCGAATACATCTCAGTAATCCGCTTCCACGCTTTGGTAATAGAGCGGCATGTAGACGTGGTTGTATACGGAGAACGCATGACAACCCCAGCGTCGGATCGCTTCGTAGAACGGTGATTTATGAACCCGACTGCCAAACGAGATGCTGGCGGACGGATGGACATTGCCGGCCTTGAGATGTAAACAGAGAATTTGATTGTATCGAGCAGGTTAAATCGTCGAGCCGATCATTTCTCACCTCCAGGTTTGCTCCGTTCACCTCCCTGCCAGCCGTGGTGCATCAATGCGGCCTCGTTGTCGATTGTAAGAATATTCACTGGCTCGCAAAAATTCTTCAGGCGCGGGTTGGCAGAGGCAACGCTACAATTGCTGAACCTTGGACCATGAGCCGCCGATGACATTCCGAGACAAGCTCGAGACAGGCTTTGTAGTCACCAGCGAACTGACCCCACCCAAAGGTTCGAATCTGGATGAAATGCTCGCCACGGCAAGCGCTATCAAGGATTGTGTCGACGCGATCAACGTAACCGACTCCCATTCCGCACGTATGAGCGTGTCTCCACTCGCCGCCGCGCACCTGCTCATCGACGCAGGGGTCGAACCGATCCTGCAGTTGGTCACCCGGGATCGCAATCGCATTGCGCTGCAAAGCGACATGCTTGGAGCCTATGTCCTGGGCGTACGGAATCTGGTGTGCATGGGTGGCGATCCGCCAACGGTTGGGGATCATCCGGATGCGAAGCCGGTATTCGACCTCGCGACCACAGAACTCATTGGAGCCGCTGGTGGTCTCAACGACGGCGTGGATCTTGCTGGTAACAGGCTGACAGCGCACACCGACTTCTGTATCGGAGCGGTGGTTAATCCGGGCGCTAGTGATCTGGCTGAGGAAATCACGAGAATGGAAGACAAAGTCGCATCGGGTGCCCGGTTCTTTCAGACACAAGCCGTCTACGACATCGCTGCTTTTGAGGATTTTTTAAGAGAGGTGCAGCACCTGAACGTTGCCATTATTGCAGGGGGTCATGCCGATAAAGTCGGTCAAGATGGCCAGGTATGCCAATGAAAAAATACCCGTTATTGCGATCCCCGAAGATCTCATTCGCCAGATCGATCAGGCTGACGATGTCGAGGCCACGAGCATTCGCCTCGCCGCCGAAACGGTGACCGCCCTTGAATCGTCGTGTGCTGGCGTACATCTGATGATGCTCGGGGCAGAGCGACGCATTCCCCGCATCCTGGAAAGCGCCGGTTTCTAGCCATCACGACGTAGTTTGGGTATCTGATCGTCGTTGCTCATCTCGGTGAGCAACCAACTGCGAAATGCCTTCACGCGATGTTTGACCGCTGTTCCCGACATGCGAGGTAATAGTCGCCGCGGGGATAAACACGACGGTTGGGGAAAGGCTCGACCAGCAATCCCGAAGCCAATTCGGCACCGACAAACGGCTCCATACCGAGCGCAACACCCCTCCCTGCATTGCCGTGCGCATAGCCAACTCGTAGCTGTCGAGTTGCAGCCCGGAATCTGGATCAACCCCGAGCACTTTGTTCTCAGCCAGCCAGACGTGCCAGTCTTCGGCCGAGGGATAGACCTGCAGGATTGTGTGTTGTGCCAGGTCGCCTACATCCTCGAATGGCCCGTCCGCCAGAAGTCCAGGGCTGCAGACAGGAAACATCCTTGCCGCGAAGAGAAAATCATAGTGAACGTCAGGGTCGGCTCGGGTGCCGATCATCACGCAGACGTCCACGTCTTCGTGCTGGAAATCGACGTCGTCCTGGGAGGTGTGCAGACGGACCTGTACTTCTGGATGGGCACTCTGAAAACGCCCAAGTCTTGGAATGAGCCACCTGATGGCGAAGGTCGAATACACCTGCACGGTCAGTATGCCTGGTGCCTCGGGAGCCAGTATCTGATCGGTCCCTGCGGTGATCTCATCGAAGGCCGTGCGAATGAGGGGGTAATAACCGGCACCGATTGCCGTTAACTCGACGCGGCGTGATTTACCTAAGAATAATTCAACTCGCCAGATATCGCTCGAGCTGCTTGATCGGGTGGTTGATTGCCGAGTGCGAAACGCGTAGTTCATCGGCAGCAGCCTTAAAACTGCCGTTTCTAGCGGCGGCTTCGAAGGTCAAAAGGGCGTTCAGCGGAGGCAGGTGTTTGCGCACTTATAGGTAAATTTTACTCAACTCATATGCAGTGTCTCGCGAGCTTAGGTTGCTGTCGACGCCCTAGCCGGATGCAAGCCGGCAGTCGCGAGTCATCGGCTTGGTTGATGGCTACTTCTCCAGCAGTATCTCGATACGTTTGAGCGCCGCCAGAAACTCACTCTCCTAACAGTGCCAGTTGCTTACCCCGGGGGTGATTCACCATTTCGGGCGATTCGTCGATCACCATCATGGGCCTGTCGGTTACGTTGTACGGATCCCAGCGAGGAGTGGTCGGGTTGTTGGGGTCCCCGGTGCGCGCAAACGCAATCCAGGATTCGGCCATCAAGTCAGCGATGTTCTGCTGTTCTTCCCCGCTTCCGGACATGGAGATGGATTTTGCGACGTTGTCGAACACGAAGCCGATCTCGAGTGCGTGGGGAGACTTCCACTTACCGTCGTCCACGGGTGTGTTCCAGTTGAAAAGATAGAAGTAGACGGACGCGCCACCTTGTTCAACCTTGCGGTCAGCCAGAGCGATACTGCGACGCAGGAAGCCGTTATCGGTTATCGCAGTGAAGTAGAGTTCGGGGGCTTCGATCTCCGGTTGCAGTGCCTGATAACCGGCGATTACCGCGGCCGCGTCTGCGTTGGGAACGCCGGTGGCCATTGCAGCTGGAAGCGTCTCCCAGGTGAGTTCGAACAATTCCGGACGCCGGGCTCCCGCGAGCAGGGACATCTCTGTGCGGGTGGTGCCGATCAGCAGAGGCACATCGAAAGACTGAACGGGCGCAATGGGTTCGAAGGGTTGCTGGGTGAAACTTCTGTGGTCGAATACTGGACCTGACCATGTTGCGGAACCACCGGCTGCCACGACCTCACGCGCAGCTTGCTCGATCTGTTCGGGCGCCATGGTGAGAATTTGCTCGATGTTCTCCCGGGTGAGACCGAGTTGGGCAACGAGGGCGGCCGCTCCGGCAGCGGCAGTGTCTGTTTCCTGGTTGCTGAGACGCGGTCCGCTCTGCACGACGGCGCGGTCAAAGAGCCCCTTGGCCGCGTCCATCGCCATGAGCACGCTGACTTTGGCGCCACCACCGGATTCGCCGAAGATGAGCACATTGTCGGGATCACCGCCAAACTGAGAAATATTGTCTCGTACCCATTCGAGTGACTGCACGAGATCGAGGATGCCGACGTTGCCCGAATCAGCGAATTGCTCCCCGTACTCGGCCAGGTACAGATGAGCAAAGATGTTGAGTCGGTGATTGACCGTAACCACCACCACGTCGCCACGTTTGGCGAGTCGCACCCCATCGTAGGCGTTGCTGGAACCCGATCCCGTGCTGAATCCGCCACCATGCAGCCACACCATTACCGGGCGTTTGGCGCCGTCGGCGATTGCCGGGGTCCAGACGTTCAGGAATAGACAATCTTCACTCAGCTCTGGCCGCGGCCCACTGCGCCAGGAGTTGAACAGCTCGATACCGCTGCCACTGCTCTGACGCGTGGAGTTGCCATAAGCCAATGCGTCTTTGACCTCGGCCCAGGGTTGGGGTGGTTGGGGAGGCATGAACCGGGTGGTGGAGGTATCAGCGCCGTAGCGAATCCCTTTAAAAACGAGAATATCGTCTTCGACGAGCCCTCGGACCTTGCCATACTCGGTGGTGGCGATGGGCGCTTTTGCCACGTGCTCCACTGCGGGTTCGGGTGTGGACTCTGGTGAGGTATTGGCGGTTTCGGAGGAATCTGTGCAACCGAATGCCAAAAAGGATAGGGCCAGTACCCAGAA
>JACZXA010000282.1 GCA_022571865.1 Pseudomonadota bacterium | reverse complement strand
CTGCGGTCGCTCGTCAAGGCGGAGCTGCGCGAATACACCGTGCTGACGACCTCGCCGATGCCACCCGCTACAGACGTACTCGACGAGCAGGAACTGGCCGACGTGCTCGCGTATCTGCTCTCGCTGAAGGGGCTCGAGCACCCATGACACGACATGCCCTGATCGCCGTGCTGCTCGTCGCCCTGCTGCCGACCGGCGCCGCCGCACAGGTCTCATTCGAACGATTATTGCGGGCCGACGAGGAGCCCCAGAACTGGCTGACCTACTCCGGGACCTACTCCAGCAACCGCCACAGCCGGCTCGACCAGATCACGCCGGCCAACGTCGACGACCTCGAGTTGCGGTGGGTATTCCAGGCGCAGTCGCTCGAACCGTTCCAGGCGACCCCGCTCGTGGTCGACGGCATCATGTATCTCACGGAACCACCGAGTACGGTCACGGCATTGGATGCGCGCACTGGCAAGAAGCTCTGGACCTGGTCTCCGAATATGGCGGACGATGTGTTGCATATCGGGTTCCCGCAGGTCAACCGAGGGGTGGCGATCCTCGGTGACACGCTGTTTGTCGGAACGCTGGATGCGCATCTCGTTGCTTTGGACGCAGCTACCGGGGCCGTGCGATGGGATGTCGTGGTGGCAGACAACGCGATCGGCTTCGCGTTGACCCTCGCACCGCTCGCCCTCGATGGAAAAGTAGTTGTCGGCGTCAGCGGGGCGGAAGCGGGTGTACGGGGTTTCATCGATGCTTATGATGCTGACACCGGTAAGCTCGCATGGCGGACATATACGGTACCCGCCGAGGGTGAACCGGGCAGCGAAACCTGGGGTGGTGAAAGTTGGCGTACCGGTGGCGGTTCCACCTGGCTCACGGGTTCGTACGACCCCGATCTGAACCTGCTTTACTGGATGGTGGGAAATCCTGCACCAGACTGGAACGGGGATGTGAGGCCCGGTGACAATCTGTATACCTGCGCCATTCTGGCACTCGACCCGGACACCGGTTCGATCAAGTGGTACTTTCAATACACGCCCCACGACACCCACGATTGGGATGCCAACCAGATCCCGATCCTGTTCGACGCTGATATGGACGGCCGTGCAAGGAAACTCGTTGCGCTCGCCAATCGTAACGCCTTCTACTACGTGCTTGATCGTAAAACGGGTGAGTTTCTAGTCGGGACGCAGTACGCCAAGCAGACCTGGGCTGCCGGCCTCGACCGTACGGGTCGGCCTATTTTACTGCCTGATACCGAGCCGACCAAAGAAGGTACGTTGATCTGGCCAAGCCTGCAAGGTGCGACAAACTGGTTCAGCCCCTCATACAGTCCCCTGACAGGTCAATTTTTTGTGGCAACGCGCCTCATAGGCTCGATTTATTATAAGGCCGATGTGGAATACGAAGCGGGCAAACCATTCCTGGGTGGGGGTCAGCAAGCGTTGTCCGGCGACGAGGCCGCGGGTGCCGTTCGTGCGCTCGATGCACTCACGGGAGAGCGGCTGTGGGATTTTCCGTTACAGTCACCGCCATGGGCGGGTGTCATGGCAACGGCAGGAGGGCTTGTGTTCGGCGGAAGCAACGAGGGAAACGTTTTCGCCCTGGATGCCAAGGACGGAGCCGCGCTGTGGAATATGCAACTCGGCAGCGCTATTCGCACCAATCCGATGGCGTTCGCGGTTGACACTCGACAGAGGATCGTGATTTCGGCAGGTCTTACGCTGTTTGTGTTTGGGTTACCATAACGAACTACGCACAAGGTCGGCTGTTTCAGATTGGCCGCCTCGTGCGTTTTCTTGATGGTGTCAGATTTGCCTGATCACTTCGTTGGAAAAAGCACTTTCGTTTCCTAGTTCGTCGATCGCTGTCACGGCGAAGTAATATTCACCCGACGGCTTCGCAGGTTTGGTCGGAAGTCGTTCGATCGCGTCAGGAAGAAGTGCACTCTGTGAGGCGTTATATGGCAAAGTGCGCGCCCAGCGATTTGATGAAGCGAGTTGGTTGTCAGATGTTCAGTCAGTCAGGGCCATGAAGCTTATATTCCCTGCCATTAGCGCGATCTTGATCGTGTTCGCAGCGCTCCTGCGGCCCACAATCGTATCTGCACACGGTGGAGTCGTCTTCGAGGAAGACGTCTGCGTGCTCAACATCGGGTTTCTACAGGCACACTTCACCGGATATCAGCCGAACTCGCGCGGTAGCGAAGAATTCTGTGAAGATCTCCCCGATGTCGGTAACAGCGTGTTCGTCATCGACTACCTGCACGATTTCCTGAAAGAGATGCCCGTGGACTTTCGAATTGTTACCGACAGTCAGAAGCTGGGGATGTATGCGAGATGGAGCGATATTCAGAGCCTCGAGGACATCGAACGCGATACCGTTTTTTATCAGCCTCCCAAAAAATGGCGGGACGGAGTACTCAATGTCAGCCACGTTTTTGAGGAATCCGGTGGCTACATCGGTATTATCACCGCCCAGCACCCCACGGAAGAAAGGTTGTACAACGCGGTGTTTTTCTTCCATGTGGGTGGTACCGAATACGGGTATCTGCCGCTGTTCGTGGGGTTCGCGCTCATAGCTCAGCTGCTGTACTGGTGGAATAAAGGTGGTTTCAATGGTTTTAGACCAAACTCGAAACGCTGAGTGAACGCGGGCTCCTGATCTCATGCAAGTGCGTTGGTTATTGCTGATCGCGCTGTTGGGCGCATTGCTGTTCACGCCCCCAACCTGGCTGCCGGAGCCGGTTCGTTTGCGCCTCGCACAGTGGTTCGGCGCGGGGGCCTATCAGACCCTGCCCGCATCGGTGCGCTCTACTGGCCTCGATGCCGAAATACCCTGCCCTGAGGACCTGCTTGGCTGGCGGGATGCGCACAACATCGAAGGTGTCGACATCCGTGCCGCTCGAACCTGCGTTGCGGACAATCCGTATGTCATCGCCGCCGTGGTACGCGGTACCAACAACGTTTCAAAAGCAACACTCATTGCGAGCGGCCTGACGCCGGATGCCGTGGAGAAAGGTCGCGATCTCGATGGGGACGGGGACCCCGACGAGATTCACATTCGCCTCGAGGTCGTCGAACTCAACGGCGGTTCGGCGGAACTTGCGAATCCGGTCACGCAATTTTCCATCGCGCCGGGCATCCAACCAGGATTGTGGGTGTTCGCACCCAAAACCTTCGGGATGGCCACGGAAAACTTCGAGTCCCCCAGGGCGCGTTCCATCCTGCGCTTGCCGTCACCGGTTATTCGGGTGGAACAGGGCGACCGGATACTCATCACGCTGGAAAACAGCCACTACATGCCCCACACCCTGCACTTCCACGGCGTGGATCATCCCTATCTCGACGCCGACGGCGAAGGCAACGACGGCGTACCGATCACCAGCGAAATACCCGTCATGCCGGGAACTGCGCGAACCTATAATCTCACCCCAAGACAATCGGGCACGATGTTCTACCACTGCCATGTTCAACCCCACGTTCACATCATGATGGGCTTACAAGGGCTTTTTGTGGTTGAGGAGAACCGCCCCGACAACTGGCTGCAAACGCTCAATATAGGCGCGGGTCAGGTCCGGGTACCCTCCCGGGCCGTTCGTGAGTCGTTCGATCGGGAATATGACCTGCACTATCTCGATATTGATAAAGAGCTCAACGAGATCGTGCAGCGCTACAACGATCCTCGCCTCATTATCGAGCAGATGCATCGCCGCTACGATGTTACGGAAGCGCGAAGCGATTACTTCACCCTCAATGGCACCTCGTTCCCCTATACGTTTCGCGAATCGCTGGTGATCGTAAAACCCGATGAGCGCATCAAGCTAGAAGACGACAACGTCCGCGCTGGCCTCGACTACGCCGCCAACGTCCTCGGCCTTTAGCCCCGGGTCGAGCGCCAAGCACCGTTGCTGACGTCACCCTTCCGTCACCCTTCGAGGGACAGACGCAAGCTGGTTCGCCCAGCATCGTCTGATCGCATCCGAGCCGCGACCGCGAGAGAGTCGGGTTCCCCCGCAGCTCGCACCGACAGGCGTCAGCGAACGTGGTCAAGAACCAGAACAGCCGGATCGGGGCCAGCCAAATGCGACTGTGTCACTGCTGAGAACCCGTTCTTCTCGGCGTGAATCTGAACCATTTGCCCGGCAGACGCGTTGACGTCAAGAACGAAACTTCCATTCTCGGAAGTGGTTGCCGACGGTGGGTACCCTACGACCGACACCAAGGCGCCAGCGATCGCTCTACCCTCGGCGTCTTGAACCATGCCCGACACCGATGCTGACTGATCTCTTTCAAGCGGAAGCACAACAGCTGGGTTTGAATCCTCCCCTAGCGTTAGCTCAACTTGGCCGCGCAAAAATGCCGCTGGTTTCGCCGCAAAGATAGTCAGCCGTCCATCGTTCGGACGACTCTGCTCCGGGATATTAAACTCCCAGCCGCCCGCAACTGTCTGTGGTTCCCCCGGCATCGAAGACCATACGCGCGCGTCGTCGACTGGCGTTCCAGCTGGGTCAAGAACCGTCACGCGAACTCGATAGATGTCTGAAGGCGGGTCGAGCACGATCCACATCCCAATCAATCCCGTCGCCAAGATACACAGCAATGCGGCGAGTCCGATCAACCGGTTCGCGACCTTGGCGAACTCGGCTCGGGTCAATTTAGATTGGACA
>JACZXA010000001.1 GCA_022571865.1 Pseudomonadota bacterium | reverse complement strand
GGGGCTGTTTCTGCTGGTTCGCGAGCTTGGAACTTTGGAGATTCAAGCGGTGTTGGAAGGCGCCCGAGTTGCCTGGCCGGACGGCTCGACATTGTGTACGGCCATTGCGCTGCTGTTACTCGGCGGTGCGGTCGGTAAATCCGCCCAGCTACCGTTGCAAACCTGGCTGCCGGATGCGATGGCTGGCCCCACGCCCGTCAGCGCCCTCATCCACGCGGCAACCATGGTCACGGCCGGCGTGTATCTCATCGCTCGAATGCACGATCTGTTCCTGCTCTCACCCTCTGCGCAACTCGCGGTCGCCCTGGTGGGTCTGGCCACTTTGTTCCTCGCAGCTTTTAGTGCACTCACTCAGACCGATCTCAAGCGGATACTCGCGTATTCCACCATGAGCCAGATCGGTTACATGTTCCTCGCACTGGGGGTGGGTGCCTGGTCAGCGGCGATTTTTCATCTTATGACTCATGCCTTCTTCAAGGCACTGCTCTTCTTATCGGCGGGTTCCGTCATTTCGGCCTTACACCACGAACAGGATGTGCGGAAGATGGGTGGCCTGTGGCGGCGTCTCCCGGTGCCGTTCTGGAGCATGGTGGTAGGATCCGCGGCACTTGCCGCCTTACCGCTCACCTCCGGGTTCTACAGCAAAGACATCATTCTGTTGACGAGTTGGGACTTTCACGCAGGCGGTCCCTGGTTCTGGGGTATTGCCTCGGCTGCCGCATTTGTGACCGCGCTGTACAGCGCGAGAATGATTTTCCTGGTGTTCTTCGGCACCATAAAAACCGAACCTGAGGATTCGTCGGGTCCGAACATGTGGGGAGTATTGGTGGTACTTGCGTTGTTGGCCGTTGGCGGTGGTTGGTTCGGTCTTGCCCCCTTAGCGGGCGTCCTGCCCGATGGAGGGCTCAATGGCCACGAACACAGTACCTCACTTATCTGGATCACTGCGGCAATTCCCATCGTAGGCATCGTCGTCGGAATCCTGATTTTTGGCAGCAGGCAGATCAAGGTGGATACTCTGCTGCAGACCGGACTGGCCGAAACCCTCAGGCGATTCTGGTTTGGCGGATGGGGGTTCGACACGTTTTACGATGCCGTGCTGGTGCGGCCTTTTGTGCTGTTGGCGGGGGCGAATAAAAACGATGTTGTGGATCTTGCATATCGTGGAATCGCCGCACTCGCGCGCAGCAGCAACCGATTGCTTGCGAAAACCCAGACGGGTCGTCTGCGTTGGTATGCATCGAGCATGGCGTTCGGTCTGGCGCTGGTGCTACTTGTCGTGCTGGAGGTATTGTGAACCTGCTGGCACTCATTGTGCTGATGCTCGCCGGTGGAGGGATCGCCTGGATTTCCGAACGGTTCAATCCCAAGGCACCGCGGTGGGTTGCGTTGCTCGTCTTGTTGGCCGCCGGGTTATGGGTAATCGGATTGTGGGTCTCTGGCGATGGACCCATCTATGCCGAAACGAAATTCCCGTGGATTGCGCGATTCGGCATCTCGGTTTACCTGAGCCTCGATGGCTTGAGCCTGATGCTCGTCGTGCTCACGTTGTTTTTAGGGCTGGTTGCGATCGCATCGTCCTGGTCGGAGATTCGCGAACGGACGGGATTTTTTCAGTTCAACCTGATCTGGACGCTTGCCGGTGTGGTGGGTGTGTTTACCGCGTTGGATTTGTTCCTGTTTTTCCTTTTCTGGGAAGTGATGCTGATTCCCATGTACTTCCTCATCGCCATATGGGGTCACGAGAATCGCGGTTACGCCGCGATGAAATTTTTCCTCTTTACCCAGGTCAGTGGCTTGTTGATGCTGCTTGCGATCGTGGCGCTCGTGTACCAGAACTACGCCTCCAGCGGTGTCCTCACTTTCGACTACCAGGCGTTGCTTGGCGCTGAGATCGATCCGGATATTGCGTTCTGGATCATGCTTGGATTTTTTGTCGCCTTTGTCGTCAAACTACCCGGTGTCCCTTTCCATACCTGGCTGCCCGATGCGCACACCCAGGCACCTACTGCCGGTAGTGTGATTCTCGCGGGCATCATGTTGAAGACGGGCGCCTACGGGCTCATTCGTTTTGTGGTGCCCCTGTTCCCCGAGGCTGCCCTGGATTTTCGCTGGCCG
This sequence comes from Pseudomonadota bacterium, assembly GCA_022571865.1. Classification (GTDB taxonomy): domain Bacteria; phylum Pseudomonadota; class Gammaproteobacteria; order Pseudomonadales; family Azotimanducaceae; genus SMWK01. The sequence goes on along the minus strand of JACZXA010000001.1, from coordinate 62,274 downwards.
GCGATGACGCTCGGTGCGGTCAGCGTCGTTTACGGCGGTTACATGGCGTTCAGCCAGTCGGATTTCAAAAGGCTCGTTGCCTATAGCAGCGTCAGCCACATGGGATTTGTACTGCTGGGGATTTTTGCCTGGAATCAACTGGCATTGCAGGGTTCTGTGGTACAGATGCTGGCACACGGGTTTTCCTCTGCTGCGCTATTCATGCTCGCAGGCGCCCTGCAGGAGCGATTGCACACGCGCGAAATGTCAGACATGGGGGGGCTGTGGGTGAGAGCGCCACGCATGGGGGTCATTGCGCTGTTTTTTGTCGTTGCGTCCCTGGGGATGCCAGGACTCGGTACCTTCGTCGGAGAATTCCTGGTATTGCTCGGCGCGTTTCAGGTCAACGTGACGGTTACCGTTGTAGCCGCGATTGGCATCGTTATCGCCGCGGTCTATTCGCTCTCTCTCATGCAGCGTTCGTTTCAGGGCCCGCCCAATGCCGACGTGGCGGCGATGGCTGATTTCGGCGTGCGCGAGATGACCATGATGCTGCTGATGGCCATCGCCCTGGTCTGGCTCGGTATCTTTCCACAGGGTGTACTGGATATGGCCGCCCCAACGCTTGCAGGCTTCGGGGTAGGTGTTCCATGAGCAGGCAGGATTTCTTCGTCCTCGCGCCGTATCTCGCAATTGCCGGAGGCGTGGTTTTGATGCTGTTGCTCGTATCGTTCTGGCGCAGTGTCCGGGTTATGGTGACGATGACGGTGCTGGTGATGCTGGTGACGCTGGGATTGGTTGTCGCCAACATTGACAACCCGCCGCACCTCGTTTCGGGTTTTCTGCTGATCGATGGGTACGCTGCACTGTTCAACATCATGTTTGTCATTGCGGCGATCGTCACCGCACTGTTGGCGTACGGATACATGCGCGGCCGTAGCGGCGAACCCGAAGAGTTCTATCTCCTGTTGGTGGTGGCGACGCTGGGCGCGATGACAATGGCTGCTGCGCATCATTTTGCCGCCGTTTTGTTAGGCCTCGAGATTTTGTCGATCTCTTTGTACGTCCTCATCGGCTATTCGGAGGAAGGCCATCCGCCACTGGAGGCAGCCCTCAAGTACCTGGTGCTGTCCGGTGTCGCATCCACCACCATGTTGTTCGGTATGGCGCTCATCTATAACGCAACGGGCACGTTGGTGTTTTCGGAACTAGGGCAGAGTGAATTTTCGTTACCACGCGACGAACTGTATTACGTCGCTGGACACGGGCTGCTGTTTGCAGGGATCGCCTTCAAATTGTCGCTGGTGCCGTTCCATATGTGGACACCCGACGTTTATCAGGGCGCTCCCGCTCCGGTGACAGGGTACCTCGCCACGGTTTCCAAGGGTGCGGTATTTGCTTTCGTGTTGCGATATGCGCTGATAACGGATGTGCTTGAAATTCCGGTAGTGAGTACGGTTCTTTTGATGTTTGCGGTGTTGTCGATGCTTGGTGGGAATCTGCTGGCGCTTATGCAGAACAACGTCAAACGCCTTCTTGCCTATTCGTCGATAGCGCACATCGGCTATCTGCTGATCGGTTTGCTCGCGGTCGCGGTATTGGCCGACGGCCTGATAGCGGTGGAAGCGAGCCTAATCTATCTGGCTGGCTATTTTTTAATGACGTTGGCCGCGTTTGGTGTGGTCTCGGTCCTGTCCTCTGCTTCGGAGGAGGTGGACGCGGAACACATCGATGCGTTTGTGGGGCTGTTCTGGAGAAAACCACTTTGTGCCGTAATCATGACCACGGCACTACTATCTTTGACAGGTATCCCGTTGACCGTCGGGTTTGTCGCCAAGTTTTATATGCTGGCAACCGGGGCGGAAGGGGGGATGTGGCTGTTACTCTGGACGCTGGTCATCGGCAGTGCGATCGCGGTTTATTACTATATGCGGGTCATCTTTACGATGGTGCGACCCGGTGGCGACGCCGGTTACGCACACTCGAGTCCCAGGGTTGAAGGCATGGCTGTTCTGGTTGTGATCGGCATATCGCTGATCGGTTTTGGCGTGTATCCGTCACCTCTCATCGACTTCGTCAGGAGTCTGATTGGGATTACCGGAGGTTGATCTATTATTAGGGTATGGCATTCGCATAAACTCAGACCCGAGCTACGAGGTACAGACACAAAATGTTCAATAAATCTGTAAAAGTCAGTGATCATATGCTCAAGCGCCCGGTGCTGGCGAAACCGGACGACGACCTGTATCACGCCATTCACCAGATACTCGCGCACAAGATTTCCGGCGTAACCGTGGTCGATGAACGCAACAGACCGGTAGGCATGTTATCTGAGTTGGATGCGCTGAAAGCAATCGTGTCCCGCGAGTACTACCAGGAGGACGTGGGTGTGATGTTGGTCAAGGATTATATGACACCCAACGTCGAGTCGGTCGGTGTGGGTGAAGACATCATTGACGTTGCGATGTCGATGCTCGACCACAAGCACCGGCGGCGTCCGGTGGTCGATAGCCACGGTACGCTTGTCGGCCAGGTTACCTGCCGTCAGTTGCTGAAAGGCATCAAGGAAATGGATCATCCTGAGGACAAGAGCGAACGGTAGCTTTCTCGATCAATCGGTCAATCCCTTTCTCACGCGGATGAGTCCACCGACCAGGCATCGAGGCGATTAACCGCGATTCACGAGCGTCTCGATGGCATCACGCCACACCGCATAACCCGCGCCGAGCAGGTGCAACTCGTCGTTGCTGAATGCGTCGGCGATGGATCCATCCTGTTCGTCCAGGAACAGAGGATAAAGGTCCACCCACGACGCTCTGCCAGCGACCGCCTGTGCCAGAACCCGATTCAACGATTCGATGCGTTCCCGATATTCGACGGCTCGTGGCAGGACGCCCAACACCTCGAACTGGCTCACCCACGAAGGTGCGCCGGTTGTATGAAAGCGTTCAATAGAAAACCCTGGCCCCCGCCGAACCATACCCACAGCAAAGCGGCAACGATGGCGGCGTTGAGCAATATCGACAATGCGACAGCAATTCTTTTCATGAGGCCAACTCCGAATAACGCCTGGGGGAAGCGTGGATGGTGACGTGGTTGGTGATGATAGCGCACCAAGCGTACCCGTTTAACAGACTAACAGACAATATGAGATGAGATTTCCGACATCTTCCGTGACAAGGATTACCCCTTCAGATAGACCTAAGGCGGTATGGAACCGAGTGGTTCAACTACCTGGCCTCGCTGAATTTCCATTATGATCATCGCGCGTTCAACCAACTCACGGGATCGCCGAAATCCGGGCGAAAGTAACATATCATCCGTCCGTCTGTGCCGGCAGTCGCGGTGGCGGCCCACGGTGCGACACCATGAACTGCCAATCGGTGCGCGATGTATGCCTCTCCTGGTCGTGCCGAGATCTCCACACGATGACATTCATCAAACACTTTTTGCCGAGCCTGATGGTAGGTTTTAGTGACATCTTCATCGCACCAATGTTGCGCCGAAAGTCTTTCGAATCGTTCTTGCAGTGCGCTGCGGATAATCTCATGAGAACCTTCCCAGATGACAAACGGAGAAGCGCCCGCGTCGAATTCAACCAGCGGTAGACCTAAGATGAATCCGTGGTGCTCACGGAGATGGCGGCGTCGCCGTGCTCCTTCCGGCAACAGACCATCTACATGCGCCGCGTCGCGGTCACGTCGATATCGGAATGCGGAACGTGGCTCTTGTGGCATCGGTTGCGGATAGTCCGGATAACACACAGATATCTGTGCATTGTCCCAGGCAAATTCGACGAGGCTCAGTTCTTTGCGGATGAAACTGATTACCGACCCGAGCAATGGTCCGCTGTTTCCTATTTCACCCGTTGGATCATTCGGCAGCACGTTGATACCGGCGAACCAGGTGCCACCACACCGGAGCCATCGCGCGTTGGTTTGTGCCGATACCGCTATACGTGCCAGAGGCAACGCATGCTGGACCCACGCGGCGATGTCGTCGTCGTAATCGAATCGGCACCAACCTTTATCATGAAACAATCGGAGAGGCGATATCACCAGAAATCGCCAACAACGGACCTGTCGTGGTAAATGTTATACACCGTTCTGGGATTTCTTTATCACGCTCAGAAGGATTCCCGAACCGAGGAACATTCCGCCTCCGACCTTATTGAGAATATTCCTGACATACGGGGTACTCGCTTGTTTGACTACATTGGCGACCCTCGCGTATAGATACAGAACCAACCCCTCGATAGCGAGTGAACTGACACCCAGGACCAACACTTGAATCCAAACAGACGAAGTGGGTTCGACGAACTGGGGAAGAATCGCCGAAAAATAGAAGATCAGGTTTGGATTCACCGCCTGCGTTACGAATCCCTGGCTCAGCGCTTTAAGTGGGCTGGGTTCGATCAGCGGGCTTTCCGGGTGGGAAAAAGCTTGAATAATCATCTTTGAGCCAATCCAGACAAGGTAGCCAGCTCCAACCCATTTGACGATATTGAAGGCGTCTATCGACACCGATATTACCGCGGCAAGTCCAAGGACAGCGGCCAAAAAGTAACCGGCATTTGCCGTGAGAACACCCACGGTGGCGATCAGCGCAGATTTTCTGTGTCCAGTAATTGCAAGCGAGCTAACCAGCAACACGGAAGGTCCCGGGCTGAGGCACAGGACAAATTCAATTGCGCAAAACCACATCCAATTCTCAATGGACATCTTCACTCCAATTCGCGCTGAAAAATGCCATCAGTTGTTTTGATTGTAGCCGCCGTACGGGCGGCAATCGTCTCCTGTTCGGCCGTATCCGGAGCTGGGCTTACGATGCCGACAATGCCACACACTGACTGATGCCTCCCTTAAGGGTGCCTGACTAATTGTAGTCAGTTCCTGTCCAGATTGGACGGGCACCAAACGGATGTAGTCGTTTTCCTGTTCGTGCCCGTGCACAATGGCGAATCTAGTGGCTCAGCTGTCTAGCCGCGGTTCTGGATTTGTTTTCTATGCGCTCCCTGCACTACTACATGCTCGGTACGGGCACCTGGTTCATGGGTTATGGCATCCAAAGCGTCATGTTCGCGTGGCTGGTCACAATGGTGTTGCGTGAATCCCCGGAGATGGTTGGGTTGGCGCAAATGACTTTGTTGTTGCCCGGCATGCTGCTGATTCTCGTGGCGGGCAGCTACTCGGACCGGTTTGGCGGCCGGCGTATCGCAATGGCTGCGCAGAGCGTCGGAGCGCTCGCGCCAATATTACTGCTGGCACTGCTCTGGTTCGATCAACTCAGCTTCTCCACCATGCTGGTTTATGCCGTGTTGATGGGTTGTGCTCAGGCTTTCGTCACGCCCGCACGCGACGGACTGCTCAACCAGGTTGCTGAAGGTCGCGTGCAGCGCACGGTGATGTTGACCAGCATGGTTCAGTTTGGCCTGCAGATGTTGGGTTTTCTAATCGCATCGCTTGCAGACAATATTGGACCGCTTGTCATACTGGCAACTCAATCGTTGATTCTGGCGGTTGGTGTTCTCGGGTTTGGACGCATACCACAGGTGAAGATGTCGAGGTCGGCAACTCCTGCGTTGCTGCAATCGGTGATCGAAGGCGCACGTACGGTGTTCTCTTCGAAATCGATGCGCATGGTTGTGTTGCAGAACGTTGCCATGGGTATGTTTTTCATGGGTTCCTACATAGTTACGATGCCGTTGCTCGTGCGGGAGGTGTACAACGGATCCGCACAGGATCTGGCCTTCATGAACGGTGCCAACTCTTTCGGCCTGGTGCTGACGATACTCTTGTTGTTGCGCATAGGCGATATTCGACGCCTGGGTCGGGCGCTGATTCTTTCGCAAGGTCTCGGGGCTGCCGTATTGGGTTGCGCGGCCCTGGTACAGGGTTTTTCGATATTCGTCATGGCGTTGTTTTTTTGGGGTGTCTGCGGTGGCTTGGCGATGACCATGTCGCGCACCATCATGCAAGAGCAGGCACCTGATGAGCAGCGCGGTAGGGTGATGAGCTTCTATTCGTTTTCATTTATGGGGTCCGGCCCAATCGGCGCATTGTTGAGTGGATATCTTGTCGAGCAAGTCGGGCCACAGACCGCACTGCTGATCTGTGCTGGCATAATGCTGTTGGTCATGGTGATTGTCGGTTTCCGTTCCTCCTTGTGGAAGCTGGGTGAACCGGAGGTCGCCGCAGCGGAAGTCGGGTAGGATTGGAATAATGGATCAGGCCACCAACACTCGATTAGCGGTGGATATCGGTGGGACCTTTACCGATGTCGTCATCGAGCGTGGGTCGGAGCGATTCACCACCAAGGTGTTGACGACTCACCGCGATCCGGCCGACGGCGTGCTCGAAGGAATTGAGCAGGTACTGGCCGTTGCTGAAGCCGAACCCGCTGAGACGAGCCTCGTTCTTCACGGCACAACCCTGGCCACCAACGCGATTATCGAACGACATGGTGCGGTCACGGCACTGCTTACGACCCAGGGTCATCGCGATGTTCTCGAAATGGCTTTTGAAAACCGTTTTGAACAGTACGACATCAACATTGATCGCCCGACTCCACTGGTGCCTCGCCATTTGCGCCTTGGGATTGCCGAACGCATAGACGCCCATGGCAATGTGTTGCTGGCGTTGGACGAAGCGACGGTTTCGACCTGTATCCCCACGCTTCGTGATCAGGGGGTGGAAAGTGTGGTGGTTGGATTGCTGCACGCGTATGTCAACTCGGCGCACGAGCAGCGTATTGGCGAGATGCTCAAAGAGGCGCTGCCGGAGATTTCCGTTACGCTGGCCTCCGATGTATGCCCGGAGATCCGCGAGTACGAGCGGTTGTCCACCGCATGTGCTAACGCCTATATAAAACCGCTGATGGATGGCTACCTGTCGAGCCTCGAGACTAAGCTGCGTGCTCGCGGCTTTGTTTGCCCGGTGTTGCTCATGACTTCTGGCGGCGGTCTGACCGCGCTCGCCACGGCTCGTAAATACCCGATTCGACTTGTGGAATCGGGCCCCGCGGGAGGAGCGATGTTCGCGGCGCGCATCGCAGCCGAAGGGGGATATGACGAAGTATTGTCTTTCGATATGGGGGGAACCACGGCGAAAATATGTGTCATCGACGGTGCTGAACCCATGCTGTCGCGCGCCTTTGAAGTCGATCGAGTGTATCGGTTCAGAAAAGGCAGCGGTTTGCCGGTTCGAATTCCGGTAATAGAGATGGTGGAGATCGGTGCAGGCGGCGGTTCCATCGCCCGGGTGGATAAGCTCGCACGTATTCAAGTGGGACCGGAAAGCGCGGGATCGGAGCCAGGACCGGCTTGTTACGGTCTGGGTGGGCAAGACGCCACGGTTACGGACGCGGATGTGGTTCTTGGTAGAATCGAACCTGAGTCGTTTGCGAGTGGGCGCATGAAATTGGATGTAGAGGCGGCACGCGTGGCCATCGTGAACGCGCTTGTTGTTACTCCTGGTTCAGCCAACAGTGAAGTCGAACTTGCCGCACATGGCATCAGCGAAGTTGTTGATGAAAACATGGCCGCGGCTGCCCGGGCTCACGCGACGGAGCGGGGTAGAGAGGTCGCGGGGCGCACGATGATTGCCTTCGGTGGAGCGGCACCCCTGCATGCCGCGCAGCTGGCCAACAAGCTCAAACTGGACCGGGTGGTGATTCCCGTTGATGCAGGTGTTGGCTCTGCGATCGGTTTCCTGATAGCACCCATCAGCTATGAGGTGGTACGTAGTCGATACATGCGGCTTTCGGACTTCGATGCTGCCGCTGCCAACGCCGTGATGACCGACATGCACGCCGAGGCGCTGGAAGTAGTCAACGCCGCGGCACCTGACGCTGAGTTGACGGAATCCCGCCGCGCCTACATGCGCTACCTGGGTCAAGGATATGAAATTGCGGTATCCCTACCCGTAGCTGGCTTGTCCGATCAGCACGCTGTCGAGTTACGCCGTGCATTTGACAGCGCCTACGAGGCTATATACGGGCGAACGATTCCGAACCTCGATGTTGAGATTCTCAGTTGGACCCTGAGCTTGAGCGCACCAAACACACATAAACTCAGCCCCGCGATATTGAGGGAGGGCTCCGCCGCGATTCCGGCCCAAACTCTTTCGAAAGCTCCGGTAATAACTCCTGTCAAAAGCAGTGCAGTGTTCGATCCCGTGGAACAACGAATGCTCGAGACGGCACACTACCAGCGCGACTCTTTGCGACCTGGTGAGAAGGTGAGCGGCCCGGCTCTGGTCATGGAAGGCCAGACCACTACCGCGGTCACGGCAGGCTTCGAAGCCCACGTTGATGACCGCGGGTGGCTTATTCTGGAGCGGTTGGGTTCACGGGATGAGTAACCGCACGCTCACCGAGTTGCGTACCCAACTTGTCTGGAATCGGCTTCTCGCCCTGGTCGAGGAGCAGGCGCAGACGCTGATGAGAACGGCATTCTCGACCGTCGTGCGGGAAGCCGGAGATCTATCGGCTGGTGTGTTCGACAGCTCCGGAAACATGCTGGCTCAAGCGGTAACGGGTACCCCGGGTCACGTGAACGCCATGGCGTCGTCCGTGGGTAAGTTTCTCATTCGATACCCCCTTCAGACCCTGCAACCGGGCGACGTTTTGCTGACCAACGATCCCTGGGACGGCACCGGACATCTGAACGATTTCACGGTGGTGACTCCTGTGTTTCGCGCAGGTCGTTGTATTGCATTGTTCGCCTCCACCTGCCACATCGCCGATGTCGGCGGACGCGGATTTGGTCCGGATGCAAATCAGGTATTCGAAGAAGGCTTGAACATACCGATTTCCTATCTGTTTCAGGGTGGTGTTCTGAACGAAACCCTGATGACAATACTGGCGGCAAACGTGCGCGATCCCCAGGTTCTTGAGGGTGATCTGTATTCGCTGACTGCCTGCAACGACACCGGGGCGAAGCAGTTGTTGGAAATGATGGATGACTTCTCACTCGACTCTATCGACGCCATTGGTGCCGATATTCTGAGCAGATCCGAAGCCGCCATGTTGCGTGAAGTTCAAACGTTGCCGGTGGGCGTTTATGAAAATCACATGCGAGTAGACGGCTACGATGAGCCGGTGGATCTCTATTGCAAAGTCAGTGTCGACCCTACCGGCATCGACATCGATTTTGCCGGATCTTCACCCGCGTCACAGTTTGGAATCAACGTGCCGCTGCCTTATACCCAGGCTTATGCGTCATTCGGGGTACGGTGTGTTGTTGGCAATGACATTCCGAACAACGCAGGTTCGTTGCGCGTCGTGAGAGTGACGGCGCCGGATGGCTGTATCTTGAGTGCAATTCCACCGAGCGCCGTCTCCGCTCGTCATGCGATCGGCCAGATGCTGCCGGATGTGATACTGGGCTGTCTCGATGAGATCGTGCCGGAACTGGTTCCTGCGGAAGGGGCTTCGTGTATCTGGAATCCTGTTTTCCTGAGCGCCCCTATGCCGACAGGTGATGCAGGAGACAACAACCTGACAAACAGAGATTTTGTGACCAATCCGATTTATAACGGCGGTACGGGCGCTCGTTCGCATAAAGATGGACTATCCACAACGGCCTTTCCTTCGGGTGTCCGTACCACCTCCACAGAGGTCAGTGAAGCAACCACACCGTTGCTGATCTGGAGCAAAGAATATCTGACGGATTCAGCAGGAGCGGGGGAATTTCGCGGCGGGTGCGGACAGCGCATCGAGATTGGGCATATTGAGGGTGCACCCTTTATCATCTCGAAGATGTTCGATCGAATCCAGCATCCCGCTCGCGGCCGGCGTGGCGGGGGCAGTGGCGCGCCTGGCAAAGTCTTTCTCAAGCGAGGCGTCGAGAAAGACGTGGTCTTGAAAGGCAAGGGACGAGACATCGTACCCGCCGACACCATACTCGTATTGGAAACCCCGGGCGGCGGTGGAATCGGCGAGGTTCTAAGCCGCGACCCCGACAAAGTACGTGAAGACGTTGTTGCAGGTTTGGTCAGCCCAAGCGCCGCGAAAGACATTTACGGCCAATCAAGCGAGGGTGATCCCGACCAGGAGTCTGCGCGGTAGAAAATTCCGTCACGAGAAAGTACCACGGCGAGGTCGGGTCCGGGGTCATTCGCGCGCGAACCGCCCCGGTTGTCACCGGTCGAATTTACCCGTATCCGGGTGCACGACCAACACAACAAGCACTATCTAATCTAAGCCTTTTGCAAGCAGTCAAGGCAGACACGATGTATTCAGCCATGGAGTTCAGCGATACGATCTCATCGGCAGCCTCGAGAAACACCGCGTGTCCCGGTATGCCCCACACCACGCTCGAGGCTTCATCCTGAGCAATGGTCGTGGCCGCTTCATGCAGGGCCTTCAGGCCGTCGCCGCCGTCTCGGCCCATGCCGGTCAACACCACGCCAACCGCTTTTTCACCTACGGCTCTGACGACAGATCGAAATAAAACGTCGACCGCTGGCTTTTGGTAGTGCTCGCGAAGCGCTCGAGGTTGTTGCCAGCGAATCGCCGAATCTGGTGCTTTCCGATTGGAACATGCCTGAAATGAATGGACTGGAGTTTCTGACCGAGCTGCGCGACTCGGGTGATGTGAAGATTGGTTTTGTTACTACCGAATCTACCTCGGAGATGCGTTTGAAGGCCAGAGATGCAGGCGCGCAGTTTCTGATTGCCAAACTGTTTACGCCGCAATCCTTCGAAAAAGCTCTGCGGCCGGTATTGGGTTAGGCGCTTGGAATATTTGCTACCCAACGAAGAGAGGCTGAACCAGATCGTTCCCTGTTGTTCAGCGGAGGCTGTGACATCGTTGAGGCTGCCGGCCTCGCCGAAACGGAAAAACACCATGTGCCCCTCTACGTCGATGACGACGACGATCTCGCGGCACTTTGTTACGGTGATATTGAATTTGCTTTCGGAGCCGGTGGCGCACTTTCGATGTTCCCCGTCGATCTTGTCAACGAGGAAAAAAATCTGGTGAACTGACCGACATCATGCAAGGCAATCTCTATGCAGTGATGAACATCCTGTCGAGTCAGTTCATGGACGAAACGACTTCACCTGCGCTTGAGCGAATTGAAGAAAGCCGATGATATGGACGGCGTTGACAGCGGCCGAATAGGGCGACCTTCAATGTGGATATGAAGGGCTACGGCCACGGTCGGTTGGGATTTTGTATCCTGGATTAGCTCCTGCAAACGCTTGAGTCACGCGCCAGTCATTCAGATTCGCGCATTGCGCTTGATAATGGGACGGCCTGATTTACAATGCGTGGTCTTCTGCGCTGCGTCTTTTTGAGATGCGGGAATAGCTCAGCTGGTAGAGCACCACGTTGCCAACGTGGATGTCGCGAGTTCGAATCTCGTTTCCCGCTCCATTTCCTGTACCTCTGGGTCTCCTATACATCCGGGTCGCGCATTCCCGCGCTGATTTGCGTAATATCTGCCGCCGAGGCTTTCGCGGTGACGGAAGCCGTCACGGTAAATCCCAGGTTAAAAAGAGAATCATAGACAAGTGAAATTAGCAGACATTGAGAACATTGGAATATTGGGAGCAGGGATCATGGGCGGGGGCATAGCGCAGTGCGCCATACTCGCCGGGTGCAAAGTGATCGTCCGGGATCTCACCGACGAAATCTGTGCAAACGCCAGGGACGTCATCCTGAACAGCCGTTTCGGTTTCAACAAAGCGGTTGAACTCGGCAAGATGACATCCGAGGCCAAGGACGAAGCCATGGCGCGCCTGAGCTTTACGACGGACGTCCGAGATCTGAGTGAATGTGACCTCGTCATTGAGGCGATCGGTGGCGGGGATGACGGAGCGATCGAAAACAAGCCACTGAAGCTCAAAGTCTGGGCAGAACTGGACGAGTTAGTCAACAAAGAGGCCGTTTTTGCCAGCAACACGTCCATGTTCACCATAGCCGATCTGGCTGAGGTAACGTCCAGGAAGGACAGGTTTATCGGAATGCACCTGTTCAGCCCTGCGAACATCATGAAACTGGTCGAAGTCACCGCAACCGAAGACACCACGGATGACGTCGTGCAGCTGATTGTCGAGTTGATGGAGAGCTGGGGCAAAACACCCATCGTACTCAAGGATGTGCCGGGCGATACCGGCTTCGTGGGCAATCGCATCATGGCCGCGGTAAGAAGGGAGGCCATGAAAATCGTCGAAGAAGGGGTGTGTACAAAGGAGGACGTGAACCTTGCCATGACCCTTGGATTCCGTTGGCCCGCGGGACCGTTCCCGGCTGGACCCAACGCACGCAGCGGCTGGAAGTAGTCATAAGAAGAACTGTTTGTTGATCGGCTGCAGAAAGGAGTTCTTCGCCGGCTTCCGCTCGGCGACCAGAGTGACTTCGTTCCTGGCTTGAGTTTGTCAGACGAGATAAACCAGCAGGTTTCCACATATAGGCTACGCTGAAACGGGAACGTCCGTGGACTTCTTTAATCAAGAGTAACTATGAGCAAGAGAATACTTATCGTCGATGATTCAACGGCCTTCAGGAAGGTGGTGGTCCAAGCGCTCGAAGGAGAGGGTTATGAAGTGGTAGTCAGGAAGCAGGATTCTTCAACCTGGTCGCGAGTGCAAAGGGGTCAGGTTAACTTTTCCGCAGCCGAAAGTTAATCTGGCCCCTTTTTTCGACCGTCAAAAAGTTGTTCGAGATTCATCCCCATGACGCGGAAGAGCGCGGTATCGAGGAAGGCGACTGGGTTGGCATCACGAGCCGTGCGGGTGAGACGGTGTTACGGGCAAAATTGACCGAGCGTTTACCGACCGGCGTCGTCTACACGACCTTCCACCATCCGTTCAGTGGCGCCAATGTCATTACCACGGACAATTCGGATTGGGCCGCCAATTGTCCGGAATACAAAGTCACCGCCGTGCAGGCCGAAAAAGTCCGGAGCCCTTCGAGTTGGCAGCAGCGCTACAAGGCCTTTGCAAACAACCAGCAAGGGTTGCTGCAACCGGATTCAGTGTAAACGGGTGATTTCCCACAGCAACACGGCATCCGTGCGCCGTTGGGAGCACGGAGAATTGCGCGAAGTCGAAGAGGTCGTCGCCGAAGAGCGTGCCGCGCGCTCGACAAGTTGCTGGGGTCACTGGCGCGTTCGCCCTGGTATACAACGGAGTTTCCCACGCGGTGATGATGGCGACGCCGGATGACCTGGAAGACTTTGCATTCGGTTTCAGCCTGACCGAGAACATCATTGAACAGGTGAGCCAGTTGTATGACGTGAATCTGGCGGATCATCCGCTCGGTACACGGCGCGGCGTGGTGTGATCGAACAGGTGAAGAGCCGCGGTCTCCGCACCCACCCGGCTTGCGATTGAAATAGGGGAACAATCGGGTGTGACCCTCATCGCCTTCGTGCGCGAAGACCGACATTCGGTATATACCACCTCATGAGTAGCAAAGATCATCTCATGCGGATGGCAAACGATATCGTGAATAACATCCGATCCGGGAAAACAACAGCGGAAAGCGCCGAAGCGATCGCGAATCATCTCCGGCGGTTCTGGACGCCGAACATGCGCAAGCAGTTTCTGGAGCTTTGCGCCGACAACTCGACGGAACTGGAAGCCGATATACTTCTTGCCACGAAACGGTTGTAAAAACTGCCTGCACCCTTATATCCCGGTGGATCGGTTTCAGACCGCTGGTCCAGGACGGCCGGTCTGAGGTAGGCTGGGCCAAACGGAACAAAAATCGGGGAGGGATTATGTTACAGAAATTTGTGGGCATTGTTGTTTTAGTCGTCGCATCGAGCGCGCTGGCCGAAGATTCCTGTCAGCCGTCCAAATGGGGCGCCATTGATGAAATTGGCAACGCCAATCTCATTACATCTGCAACCGTATTGAAGGCATCGAGACTCATAAAAACCGGCAAAACATACAGCCTCGGGATCACCATCGACAGCAACACACCGGCATTTCCGCCACGCAGTCTGTCGCTGATGGTTGTACAACCCGGACAGCAGGAAGGCGCGCGGCCGTTGGGCATCAATACCTACAACGATGACGTGTTTTTCGGTTGGTTCGGTATTGGCTCCCAGATCGACGGTCTCGGTCATCTGGGTTATGACGGGATGTATTACAACTGTAACCGTGCGGAGGATTTTGCAGAGTTGACCGGGCTGACGAAGCTCGGCATCGAAAAAGTGCCACCCATCGTTGCCCGCGGCGTGGTGCTCGACATGGCGGGTTATTTTGGCGTCGACGCCATGGAAGCGGGTAAATATTTTTCGGTTGAAGACGTCAAGGCGGTCGAGAAGAGCCAGAATACGCCGATCCGTGAGGGGGATGTGGTGCTGTTTCATACCGGCTGGACGGATGCTTATTTAGACTCGGATCCGGCCAAGTGGGTCGCTTCCGAACCGGGCCAATCGGAGGAGGTGGCGCAGTACCTCGCGGATCTCAATGTTGTCGCCGTGGGAGCCGATACCTGGGGCGTGGACGTGGTGCCACCTCAGTTTGCCGACCGGCCCTACCAGGGGCATGTGATCTTGCTCAAAGAAAACGGCATTTACCTTCTGGAGACCATGAATACCGGACCGCTAGTGCGCGATGAGGCGTTCGAATTCCTATTTGTCCTGGGTCAAGCCAAGGTACGTGGCGCCGTGCAGATGATCATCAACCCGATCGCCATCCACTGAACCCCCGATAATCGCACAGCGCCAGAAGACTGAAATCGTCAGCGTTCAGGGTGGAGAATGTTGCTATTCGTGACCTCGAGCGAAGGGATTGAGGGCACCCCGGAGGGGCTGAGCAGTGGCGCGGATAGCAACATTCTCCACCCTAAATGCGGTTGCCACCGGCGGTCCAAACTAATTACGGATCATGGTTTAAGCAGAATTTGCCTGCAACCGTTCTTCCCTCAGCGCTTTGCGTCGTAACTTCCCCGCGTCATCCCGCAACGGCTCGCTGACAAATTCGATCGTGCGTGGAATTTTGTAGCGCACCAGACGTTCTGCCAGGTGATCGAGCAGTGAGTCTTCGGTCAGGTTGCCGTCGGGTGCGTCGACAATAGCGTGTAGGGCACTGCCAAGATCGGCATGAGGCAGACCGATGACTGCGGATGAACGCACCCCTTCACAGGCGTCGATTGCCGCCTCGACCTCCGCGGGGTAGATGTTGGCACCGCCGGAAAGAATCATGTCGGTGAGACGGTCAGATAAAAACAGATAACCGTCTGCATCCATATGGCCGATATCTCCCAGGCTTTCCCAACCATCCGCTATCGTCTTGGCTTCGGCACCGATGTAACGATAAGTGGTACCGGCGCCGCTTTTCGGGCGAATGAATACCTCGCCGATTTCACCGGCGGGCAGGGTTTCGCCGTTTTCACCGACGATCTTCATTTCACAGGCTTCGGTCGGCTTGCCGACGGAACCGCGGTGTTGGAGCCATTCAACGCCGTCCAGAATTGTGGCCCCCGTGCCTTCAGTGCCGCCGTAAAGTTCCCAGATGACCTCGGCGCCGAGCCAGTCGATATAAGCCTCCTTCAACCACATCGGGCAGGGTGCGGCGAGGTGCCATAACGTACGAAGCGAGGAAAGGTCGTATCGCAATCGCACCTCGGTTGGCAGATTCCAGATACGCTGCATCATGGTGGGCACCATGTAAACCGTATCGACGGCCTGTGACTCGATGAGTTGCAGTGTCTGTTCGGCATCGAACCGGGTGGTGATGGTGACCTGATTGCCTTTTCCGAGCCCGGCCATTGCCCACATGAACGGACCGTTGTGGTACAGGGGTCCGGGAATCAAGACAGAGCCTTCTTTCTGGAAATTCAGTGCTTCGACATCGGGATCGGTTGCGGCCGGATGTTTCGAGACGATCAGCTTCGGACGACCCGTGCTGCCGCCTGAGGTCATGGCTTTGTAAGAGGACGCGGTGAGTTCTTCGAGCGGTTCATCAGAGAGTGTCGAGTCGGGTTCAAAACCCGAGGCAAGGGTTGTCAGCTTGGGGTGCTCGCCCCGGGCAACGCCGACCACCAGCACGGGTTTGCCAATCTCGATGATCTGGTCGCGTTCGAATTTTGGCAGTTTCGCGGAAACGGGCTGTGGTGTGGCACCCAGCTTCCAGGTGGCATAACAGGCTGTGAAAAACTCGATGCTGTTGGATAAGGCGATCGTGACGAAATCGTCGAAGCCGACACCCAGTTGTGCATAGGCGCGCGCGAGCCGGTTTGAGCGCGCCTCCAGTTCTGCCCAGGTGATTGTGGTGCCTTCATGATAAATAGCGATGTCATCCGGTTTTTGATCCGCCCAGAAACTTAAAATACGGGAAAGAGAAATGACTGCCATTGAGCACTCGCTGGTGGATATCTCGAAGCCGGGAATTGTACCCTCAATTCTCGACGAATAGAGACTGACTCTAGGAACCGTTGAAATGTCATAATGAGAATCTGTCGGGGAGATCGGGAGTGGAGTTGCTGAGTAGAATTAGCTGGACGGGTTTGGTGATGTTGGTTGCCGTCCTGTCGGCATGCGATACCAGAAAATCGGTTCTCAGCGTGTCGCCGCGCGAGCCTGCCGATCGGGTAGCTGCCGGTGAATCCCTGCTGCCCGTCGCGGCTGCCGCGGAGCAGACGATGGCGCCTCGAGCACTCTTCGAGGCATTCAAACGAATCGAACGACCCGGGGTCCACACTCATCTGATCGAGCTTGACGGGGAACCGAGCATGCTCGTGTTGGAAATCGATCTTGCGTTGTTTGAACCCTTGTTGGTGGGTATTGGAATTGACACGCCGGAAGGGATTTCCGCGGGGGATGCCATCACCCGCTTCGATCTCAGCCTGGTTATCGGCAGCGGCTTCGTGACGGAGTTGAATTCTCTGTCCCCGGTGGGACTGCTGCAGATAAATGGTTCAGTTCTCAGCGAGCTGCAACGTTACGGCTACACGCGCATTCTAGGCGTTCGCAGCGAGGGCATCGCAGTCGTCGCCAGTCGTGAGTACCATACGGGCATGTTCGAGTCCGCGTTACAAGTGGGTCCCGGTATCGTGGAGGAAGGCTTGCTGGATATTTCCGAACGCGATTTACAACGCCCGGAATATTTTCGAACCTTTGTTGCGACCTGTGGCACGCGAACGTTGATAGGCGCAAGCCAGGTGCCGATGCATCTGCATACGCTGGGTAAGCGACTGCTCGAATACCTGGCGGAAGTTGATCTCAGTTGTGATGAGGTTGTGAATCTCGCGGGGGATCGGGAGGTACTACTGGCGATGGCGGCAGATGACAATTCCCGCCTCGTCTACTTCGGCCACCTCAATACCGCAAAGGCCTCGCTGTTGGGCTTCCGACGTCGGTCCGGAAACTAAGAGAAGGCTCGCTCCTCTCCTCAGCCGAGAAACAGAGCGCCGTCTATGCCGTAGGCGCCTTGAGGCAGCTCTTTGGTGATCCAGACGGTGGGTGCCTTGTCACGGTCGGTATCCATCTCTTTGAGATCGGTGATGATGGGTTGCGCGCGACGTTCTTTGTTCTCGTTGAGAATCAGCTTGATTTTCGGTCGAAGCCGACGATCCGCGTTCTGAGCGGTGACGATGCCCACTTCACCGGTATTCAGTTCCACCAACGTGCCGCTCGGGAAAACGCCGATCGCCTGGGTGAGTTGCTCGACGAGTTCGCTTTGAAACAGCACATCCGCACACTGGTGGAGTTTGTTGACGGCATCATAGGATGACAACGCCGCGGCATAGGGACGCTCGGTGATCATTGCATCGTAAGTGTCGATGATCCCGGCGATCTGTCCGTAGGCGGGAATTGACGGCCCTTCGAGGTTGTTGGGATAGCCGGACCCGTCGTAGCGCTCGTGATGCATGGCAACCATCATCAATACGTCCTGGTCGGCGATGCTGGAAGCGTCGAGGATGGCGAGTCCGGCAGCAACGTGTTCACGAATAACTTCCCACTCCGCCTCCGTGGGTGGACCGGGTTTTACCAGCAGTTCTTGTGGAATACAGACTTTGCCGATATCCAACAACGCACAACCCATCGCGAGCTTATTGATTTGTTTTACCGTGTAGCCGAGGTGACGACCGAGGATGGCGGCCCAAACGGCGTTGGAAATACAATGGGAGTAGGTGTAATTATCCAGAGAACGGATACGAAGCAAGGCCGCGACCGCGTCTTTGTTGCGGAGCACGCTTTCGACGAGGGGTGTCACGGCGGCTTGAATCTCATCGATTTCAAATCGACCGGATGTTCGTATTTTATCGATGATGGGTCCGAGAATTGCGACCGCTTCGTCGATTGACGTGCGCGCTGGAACGAGCTCGTCACCGGTGACGACCTGATCTTCATAGACCTTGGGTGTGCGTGGCGCGATGCGTCTGATGCTCGTGACCGCGAGAGGATTGCGCGCGGGTTGGGGAGAGTCGTTGGACGCCACAACCCGTAACTTCGGCATGGCGTACTGGCTTTTATAACGGCGCGGATCTACGTAAACGTACGCACACTCGGAGCTAAGGCGCTCGATGGTTTCTCTGTCTCTCAGGTAAAAGCCCTGGACAGCAAAGCTCGTTTTAAGCCAGGGGCGGTCGAGCTTGGTGATGTACATGCCGAACTCGAGCTGCGCAATCAGCAGCTTGTCCAGCCCATGGTTGCTCTGATTACCGTCCATATACCACCGTGGGGGGAAACTCGCTGAATAGACTAGCGGATAGGATTTCAGGCGCCGTTAACCAGTTCTCCTTTGCACGGGAACCCGATTCGTTTGGAATTTAATGTTGTTTCGAGATATATTGCTATAACCTATTGATTGTTATTCATGTGTCAGATAATAAAGTCTCGGCCCTCGATTACGAAGAAGCGGCTCTATCGGCAGTCGTAGTCGGACAGCTTCACCACGCGATCGTCTTTGATGGTCTTGAAAATGAACGCCTTGCCGAGAAAGTGAGATTTGATTTCCACCACCACCGAGGTCATCAGCGTCTCATCGTACCGGAAGGTCATCTCCTGGCGGAATTCCTTGATCTTGAAAGTGACGGCGGGTGAGAAGGGCTCGGAGGATTCGAGGATGAACGTGAGGGGTCGTAACTCGGTTTTACTGACGATGAGTAAGCCCCGCATCTTATCGATGAACCGCTGATTTTCCTGTTCTTCATCGGGTTCAAGGAGAAAGGTAAAGGTGGCCGTGTCGACATCCTGCGCAGTCATCTCGAGTGTTTCCATCTGGGCGAGCTTTGCCATATCGAACGCCAGTGGATGACTGCGCCTCTCACGTTGTCCGGAAGCGTCGGCGTAGGCTTCGATCGCCTGCGCAGATGGGGTGGTACCGTTCACCGCCATGAGTTGCCAGGCGTTCGTCGCACCTGCGGTGAATCGCTCTTCGAACGAACCTTCCTTGGTAGTGCCCGACGTTGTGTAGCTGCAGAGTGTTTCATCCAGTGCCGGGGTGTTGGCGACGACCAGGCCAAAGTAGTCGATGGCTTCATCCGGGTACGTCGCGGGGCAGATCAGCAATCCGGCTGTCAGCAAAACCTTCGCATACGTTCGAGGCAGGTGAGTCAGCATGTTTTGGTCCGATTGATCTGGGAGTTGAACAGGTGAAATGCGGATAGTACCTAAAACGAACTGGTGGGTGCATATTGGAGATCAGGTTGATCTTACTGAGTGGAAAGGGAACCGGGCGTCTTCTTCTTTGTTCTTCACAAAAGCCAATCCGATACAAATCCGACGCCAATCTGCACGGCACTGTCCATCGGGTCTCCTAACTGGTCTGTTGGATTGTGTCATGTCGAAACAGCACTCTTACGAATACTGTCAGGCTAAGGAGCGTGAGAATCCCGGCGGCCATGAATGCGGCTCCGGGAAAGTAAACGGGGGCACCGGCCTCGGTGAAGTAGCCAAACAGCTGAGTCATGAAGGGGGGACTCAAGATCAAAGCCAGACTGCCGATGCTGCCGATGGCGCCTTGCAGTTCGCCCTGGCTGTCAGCGGGTATGCGTGCGGAGACAATGGCTTGCACGGCAGGACCCACAAATCCCTGGCCGGCGCCAAAAACGATGAAGACGTAGACCACCCATCCAAAGGGGGCAAGCGCGTAGCCGACGAAGCTCACCGTCGTCAATACCAGCCCGATATAGGCCACCCGCTCCGGACCGAATTTTGGAATGACCAGCCGGATCAGATAACCCTGGACGAACAACATCAAAACGCCAACGGCACCCAGGGAGAGCCCGATGTCGCTGTTGCCCCAGGAAAACTTCTCGATCATGTAGTAGGACCAGATTGCGGGCAGCGAGTGGTGACCGAGCAGATAAAGGAAGTTGGCGCCGATGAGGCCAATGACTATCGGGTATTTGCCAAGTTGACTCATTGCGCCAATAGGGTTCGCGCGCTTGATTTCGAAAGGCCTGCGATGTTCTTTCTTGAGCGTCTCCGGGAGCAGAAAGAAGCCGTATAGAGCGTTTGAAAATGCGATGGCCGCCGTCGCGTAGAAAGGAACTCGAGGACCCAATTCGCCTAAGAAGCCGCCAATGACGGGACCGATGATAAAACCCGCACCAAATGCGGCGCCCAGCAGACCGAAGTTCTGAGCACGCTCCTCGGGCGGGAACACGTCGGCAATGTAGGCGTTTGCAATGCCATAGGTCGACGCCGATATACCCGCGATGAAACGTCCGAGAAACAGCCAGCCGAGGCTTGGCGCCCAGCCCATCAACAGGTAGTCGAGGCCGAACGCCACCAGTGAAAACAACAGCACGGGTCTGCGGCCAAAACGGTCCGACAGGTTACCCATGACCGGTGCCGATACGAATTGCATTCCGGCGTAGGTGAACATCAGCCAGCCGCCGTACCTCGCAGCCTGAGAAAGCCCCTCGCCGGTCACTTCCATCACGAGTTCCGGCAAGACCGGCAGGATGATGCCGAAGCCGATGGCATCGAGCAGCACGGTGATGAATATAAAGGCCAGGGCGAGTTTTTTGCTGACGTTGCTACTGGCCATGACCGGAGAGCATAGGGGAGTTGCATCGGGTTATTCACGTTTTTCTACGTCTGGCGAACAATTCGGCTAAAAACCGGTGACAGTGTTCGGCCGCTGATTTGGCGAGTATTACCTCCCGACCCCAGAAATCGGTAACCCAATGCTCAAGACTTTCGACTCTCGTCGTGTGCCACCGTACTTTGCGGCCATGCGTTGTGCCTACCGGATGATCGGCATTCCGGTCGTCCTGCTACTGGGACTGTTGGCTGGTGGCTGCCAGACGATGGATCGCAATGAACTCACCTGGCAGACCCTGCACGCGGTCGATGTGGCGCAGACTCTGAACGCCGCCAGTGATCCCTGTTACCGGGAGAAAGCCTGGATGACCAGACGGATGATTGGCGAGCAGCCGAGCGATGCCAGTGTGCTGCTTTGGGGGGTGGGTACCGCCATGGCCCACAAGTTGGTCGCTGATTTGATGGAAAGGCGCAATGCGCCGGGTTGGGCGCAGAAGATATGGCAATATGGGACCATCAGCCATACCGGTTATGCAGTTGTTGCCAACCATCAAAATGGTGTGCGTGCGTGGGGTGACAATCAGAATTATGACGGTTGTTATCGATAAGTCGCGGTTTCCGAACGATTGCGAAAACGAGAATTAACAGGGGGTTAGGGCATACTCGTATAAGTTAATTTCTCGACTTTTGCATGGTCTGAAATCTCCGTGGGGCCGCAATGATGGCAGTTGTTCATAATTGCCGAACCCGCCGATATTGCGATCTTGGCTCCCGGGTGTTTACCGACCTTGCCCTGAAGGGTAAATGTCTGACAGAATGCGCCGCGGAGGTGACCCGTGGGTCTTGCAGAGCATTGTCAGCCAAGCCGAGCGACTGTCCGAACTTCCCCCATTTCGGGGCTGTTCGCCGGTTTTCCGTCGTTTAGGACTTCCCCGTTTGCCTTTGATATTTCGGCGGCCTGTCCGAATGATGATTCGGAACACGCCGCCTGATGAACCCGTATTCCGTCGATAACTTCATGAAGGGGTTGGATATCTAGCACGGAGTATGGGTAGCAATTTGATGGAGGGTGGGTTGATTCAACCCGCATTTTCTGTAATTACAATATGACGCGCGATGAGTTTCGTGCAGGGGCTGGTGCATGGCGTTCGCAGTTGCTTTAATTTTGTTGGTCATCGGTTCGGTGGCGTTCCACTTTTTAAGCCCGTGGTGGCTTACCCCGTTGGCTTCAAACTGGGGCGCCATCGACTTCACCATCAACCTTACATTTTGGGTTACTGGCATCGTGTTTGTCGCGGTCAACTTGTTCATGGCCTATGCCGTGATCAGGTATCGCCACAAAGATGGCGTTCGGGCGCACTATGAGCCGGAAAATGCCAAGCTTGAGAATTGGCTCATCGGCATTACCACGGTAGGCGTAGTGGCAATGCTCGCCCCCGGGCTTTTTGTCTGGGCACAGTTCGTCGAGGTGCCGGAAGACGCGACCGAGTTCGAAGTCGTCGGTCAACAGTGGCATTGGAGTTTTCGGTTTCCAGGGGAAGATGGTGTCATGGGCACCACCGACGCCAGGCTCATGACGAATGAAAATCCCTTCGGCATGAATCCGGAAGATCCGAACGGTCAGGATGATGTACTCATTTTCAATTCTGAGGTGCACCTGCCGTTAGATGTTCCTGTCAAGGTGCTGTTGCGGGCGAAAGACGTAATCCATAATTTTGCGGTACCGCAGTTTCGCGTGAAGATGGACATGGTGCCGGGGCTGGTTTCCTACGTCTGGTTGACGCCGACCAGGTCAGGGACGTTCGACATTCTCTGCATGGAATTGTGTGGCATCGCCCATTTCACGATGCGTGGTAAGGTCGTTGTGGAAACCCAGGAAAAATTCGATGCCTGGTTGGCGGGTCATCCGACCTATGCCGAACACGCCGCAAAGTTGCCTGGCGACCCGGAGGCGGGTCGTGCGCTTTATGCCATCTGCTCCGCGTGTCATGGCGTTCAGGGTGAAGGCAACGCGGCCTTGAACTCGCCAAAAATTGCCGGGCAGGGCGCCTGGTACATGAAACGCCAGATCCAGTATTACCGCAGTGGTGTGCGCGGCTCACACCCCGACGACATTTACGGCCGACAGATGGCGCCGATGGCGTTGACTCTTACGAACGAGGCAGCCATCGACAATGTCATCGCCTACGTGCAGACGCTACCGGACAATGCGCCCGAAGCGACCGTTGAAGGTGATGTCGAACATGGTGAGAGAATTTTTCGGGTCTGTGCAAATTGTCATGGTCACGACGGTATGGGCATTCAGGCGTTGAACGCGCCGAGGCAGGCGGGGATGAGCGACTGGTACCTGGTGACCCAGTTGAAGAACTTCAAGGCGCGGATCCGAGGATCACATGAGAAAGATATGTATGGTATTCAGATGCAGTTGATGGCCGACATATTGCACGACGACGAAGACATCAACGACCTGGTTGCGTATGTCAACACGCTCTAAACCGGCTTGTGATGGAAACAGCCCTGAGCGGCTGAAATAGAGGAAGTAAGCGAATGAAGAGAAAGCACTCAGTGATACGGAGGATTCTATGGCTTATGTAGCAATTGCTGATCAAGGTCAGGAACTTCACGATCCCCAGAGCTTTATCACCAAGTACATCTGGAGCCAGGATCACAAGGTCATAGCGATTCAGTATTCCATCACGGCAATCGCGGTGGGGTTGGTGGCGCTGGTGCTCTCGGGGATGATGCGCCTGCAGTTGGGTTTCCCCAACAGCTTCTCGTTCATCGACCCACAGTCTTATTATCAGTTTGTCACGATGCACGGCATGATCATGGTGATCTACCTGTTGACGGCCCTTTTCCTCGGTGGATTCGGCAACTACCTCATCCCGCTGATGTGCGGCGCCAGAGACATGGTTTTCCCCTACATGAACATGATGAGTTACTGGATTTACCTGGTTTCCGTGCTGGTGTTGATGGCGAGTTTCTTCGTTCCAGGCGGTCCCACCGGTGCCGGCTGGACGCTCTATCCACCTCAAGCGATTCTGCCCGGAACGCCCGGGGCCGACGGGGGCATCGTTCTCATGCTGGTGTCCCTTGCGCTCTTTATCGTCGCTTTCACGATGGGCGGGCTGAATTACGTAACCACCGCACTCCAGGCAAGGACTCGCGGTATGACCTTGATGAGATTGCCTTTGACCGTTTGGGGTATCGTCATGGCAACGATACTTGGCCTGCTCGCATTTCCCGCGTTACTCGTTAGCGCCATCATGATGTTGCTGGACCGTACCCTCGGTACCAGCTTTTTCATGCCCGCAATACTGTCGATGGGCAATCAGCTCGACTATAATGGTGGTAGCCCGGTGTTGTTCCAGCATCTGTTCTGGTTTTTTGGCCATCCCGAGGTCTACATCGTCGCTTTGCCGGCTTTTGGTATCGTTTCGGATCTTTTGAGCGTCCACGCGCGTAAGAATATCTTCGGCTACCGGATGATGGTCTGGGCCATCATCGCCATCGGTGGTTTGAGCTTCGTCGTCTGGGCTCACCACATGTATGTGAGCGGCATGCATCCCTATTTCGGATTCTTCTTTGCCACCACCACGCTCATCATCGCGGTGCCAACGGCAATAAAGGTCTACAACTGGGTGCTGACGTTGTGGAAAGGCAACATCCGGCTGAATGTACCCATGCTTTTTGCGATCGGCTTCGTGTTCACGTTCATCAACGGGGGGCTGACGGGGCTCTTTCTCGGCAACGTGGTGGTGGACCTGCCCTTGTCGGATACCTATTTCGTCGTTGCCCATTTTCACATGGTCATGGGTGTGTCGCCTATCCTTGTGGTGTTCGGGGCGATTTACCACTGGTATCCGAAGATGACGGGCAGAATGTTGAATGAAACCCTCGGCAAGATTCACTTCTGGGTCACCTTCCTTGGCACGTATGCCATTTATTACCCGATGCATTACTTAGGCTTCCTCGGTTTACCGCGCCGGTACTACGCCCTCGGTGATACCAGCTTCATTCCGGATTCCGTTGCAACGTTGAACGCGAGCATTACCGTGGCCGCGCTCATCGTGGGTGTCGTGCAGATACTGTTTATTTACAACCTCATCGTCAGCCTGAGGAAAGGCAAACCATCGGGCGGTAATCCCTGGCAGGCGACTACCCTCGAGTGGCAGACGCCCCAGACCCCGCCGGTGCACGGCAACTGGGGGCCGACGCTGCCTGTGGTACATCGCTGGGCTTACGACTACAGCGTGCCGGGTGCGGAAGAAGATTTTGTGCCTCAGAACGTGCCTCGGGATGTTGTGGCCAGCGAGGCCGACTAATCGATGAACATCTTTCGAGCGTTGACGCAAAAGCCGTGGCTGCCTGATGAAGACGACTCCATCGTCGAGATTCATCCCGATGGGGCGGTGGTGTTGCACTCGGCCAAGATTGCGCTGCGAATATTTCTTGCCGTTGTCGCGACGTTATTTTCGCTTTTCATGGCGGCTTATTACGTCCGCATGGAAGTACCGGACTGGCGACCGCTGGCGGAGCCGGGGCTGTTGTGGGTGAATACGGGAGTGTTGTTCCTGGCAAGTGTCGCGCTGCAATGGACACGCCAGGCGACCTATGGTGAGAATTTAACGCAGATCAAGCTCGGTTTGCTTGCGGGCATGACGTTGACGTTGGCTTTTCTCGGCGGCCAGTTGTGGGTCTGGCAACAACTGATGGCTGACGGATATTACGCGGTCGGCAATCCGGCCAACGCGTTTTTCTATCTGATTACCGCCCTACACGGCGTGCATATTGCGGGTGGTCTGTTTGTCTGGATCCGCACTGCAACCCGGGTCTGGCGCGGAGCCGAAGCCTATCAGATTCGCTTGAGCGTTGAGTTGTGTACCGTTTACTGGCACTTCCTGCTGCTGGTATGGCTGGCTGTATTTTGGGTGTTGCTGTCGACTTGAGGGATAATTTTTTATGGCAAACGATGCGATGACGACCACCGCACCGGGGTTCGCGGAAGGCACGGGCTGGCAGGGGATAGTCGGCGACTGGTCTGCTGATAAGCAGGCCTTCGGGGTCCCCTGGGGCAAGGCCATGATGTGGATCTTCCTTCTGAGTGACACGTTCATTTTCTCCTGCTTCCTGACCAGTTATATGAAGGTGCGGGTGTCGACCACCATTCCGTGGCCAAATCCTAGTGAGGTTTTTGCGCTGACTATTGGCGGCCAGCATTTGCCGCTCATTTTGATTGCCATCATGACCTTCGTACTCATCAGTTCGAGCGGTACGATGGCCATGGCCGTGAACATGGGTTATCGGCGTGACAAGAAGAAAACGGTAGCGCTGATGCTCGCCACGGCGGCATTCGGCGCTATGTTCGTCGGCATGCAGGCCTTCGAGTGGACCAAGCTCATCGGAGAGGGTGTGCGTCCATGGGGCAATCCCATGGGCGCGCCTCAGTTCGGTGCCTGCTTCTTCATGATCACCGGATTCCACGGACTCCACGTGAGCGGGGGGGTGATTTTTCTAGTCGTCGTGGCGAACCGGGTGCGGACCGGCTTCTATGACAGGAAGGGTAACTACGACATGGTGGAGATCACGGGGCTTTATTGGCACTTCGTGGATCTGGTCTGGGTCTTCATTTTCGCATTCTTTTATCTGTGGTGAGGTAGTAAATGGCACAAGCGGATACTCACGGAGAAGGTCAGCAGCATCCAATTGCCATGTATCTTTGGATTTGGCTACTGCTGTTCGTGTTGAGTACCTTTTCGTACCTGGTCGACTTTTTTCAGTTCGAGGGTTATTTGCGGTGGTTTCTCATCCTGCTGTTCATGTTTCTGAAAGCCGGATTCATCATCGCCATCTTCATGCACATGGCCTGGGAACGGCTGGCGCTTAGAACAGCCATACTGGTGCCTCCGTTGGCACTGTTGGTCCTGATCGGCCTCATGTGGATAGAAGGGGACTACACGGAAGTTACCCGTTTTCTGTTTTTTGGACTACCCTCCAGTGGTTGAGCGAGCTTGACTTGGCGCCGATAGGCACACGGTTGGGCGCGGTGGTCTAAAAACCGCTGCTACCGAGGAGCGCATATGAAGATGTTGCGTCACTACTTTGTCAGCGAGGATCTGGACGATCTGGAAGCGTTCGAGGAGGATCTGGAACGCGGCGGCGTGCCGACTCCGCAGATTCACGTTCTCAGCCTCGACGACACGGAGGTTGAAAACCACCACCATCTCCACGACGTCAAGTCGTTGATGAAAAAGGACGTCATTCACTCTGCCAGCATTGGCGCAATCGTTGGAGCGGTTGCGGCGGTCATGGTGTTGTCGATGGCGTTTCTATTCGAGTGGCATACCACGCCGCTTGGCTGGATGCCGTTTATCTTCCTTGCCGTCATCTGCCTCGGCTTTTTTACCTGGGAAGGCGGATTTATCGGCATACAGACGATCAACCACCACTTCAAACGATTCGAAGCGGTACTCAACGAAGGCAAACACGTGTTTTTCTGCGATCTCGAACCCGGCCAGGAGGCGATCCTCGAGCGTATTGTCCGCGATCATCCTCGTGCTGAGCTGGCGGGCACAGGCACTTCCGCACCCCACTGGGTGCTTGCGTGGCAGAAACGCTTCACCCACTTTTTCGGCGAGACCATGCCGTAATACCAACGGACTCAAGGCGACATCGCTTCAGGCAACCAGCTTGGCGAGTCCTCCATCCTCAGCCGTCTGTCTTACTGAAGGATCTTCTTCCGTCGTTGAGGGCTCTTTTGCAGCCGCTGAGGGCTCTTTTTCCACCGCTGAAGGTTCTCTCGGATCTCTGGGAGGCAGGTTGGTCGCGTGGGGATCAATCATCGCAAGCGATTTTGTTATTTCGTATGCCCACGGCTTTCCTTTTTCGATGCCAACGGCCAGGACGATGCCGAATGTGACGGTAAGACTTATCGCGCAGATTGCGATGATCAGTTCCATGAGACTTGGCTCCTGTGAATTTTCGTACCCGTTACCAAGGTGACTTGGGCAGCGGAACTACGAAACGCCCGATGCAAAAGCCGGTGAGATAACGGGAGGGGAAGGGGGAGTTATCTCGCCGGCGTTGCACCGGGAGATAACGATGCAACTAGAGTTTGAACAGCAGGTGTGAGGCCACGCCCGCGAAGTTCGCCTCCCAGATAGTTCGCATGGTTAATCGTTTCATAGCGGCGCGCATTTTACCTATCGGGTATTCATTTGCAAGTGATCTGCGCAAGCTGGCACGAGCCGTGGTCATATGAGTGAATCAGCCAGATTTTTGATTAACGCGGTAGCGATCCAGGTCAGAGGCGGAATAACAAGGCAGAAGGCGAGTCGGGAAGCAACGGATACATCGAATGGCCACTCGTGCGCCTGACGAATTTCTTGTCGGTAGTTAAGGAACCTCTGAGCAAACGATAATTGATCAGAGGTTCCTTAACTAAGGGAGCGATCTTCTCCAGCGTTTCCGGTTGGAGTGGATTGGGTTTTGCGCAAGCGGCAAGCTGCTTGTTGATGCTCGCAAGCTCGGATTGTTTTGCGGCTCGCAGCCGACGATGCAGCGGCCATATCGGTAGCCCAAGTAGCAGAAACAGCGGTCCGACCGTGGCGAGAAATGAAATTCCCTTTTAACAACATGATGGGGAACGCGGCTTGTGCACCGATCAAGGCGAGCGTGGAAAAAACAGCCACTCGAGCAAAAGGCGTAAGAGGCCCCGTATCCAATAGATCGATCTCGACAACGCTTGCGAGTTGGCGGAACAGCAGAGCGTTTTCAACAACCGCGGTGATGACAAATGTCATTGTCATCCATGTCGCCATCATGCCGGTGATTAACGCCGGCTGCGAGTTGTGTTGGGTAATGGTGGCAAAAAGCGTTTACGGGAGATCCGAACACCAGGGTTAGATGAGCCAGCCACAACCCGGTTCCGACTAACAAGGTCCGCAACGTCCAGCTCCGACTCCTAACGTACACCATCGATTGCTCGATGGACGGGCCTTCATGAGGCAACTGCGGTCTTAGTTCAGCCAGTACCGATGCGGTGCGTTCAGTGATGTAGTGAAACACCGGCACGATGTAGGCGATGAGGATACAAAAGAACACCGCCGTGGCGGATTCGGAGCTCCCGATCTCGACGTTGAAAAAAAGAATCTGGTAAAAACAGGACCAGGAGCAGTCCAAACAAGACCAAGGCCGTGATCCAGCGCCCGGGCAGAACGAGCTTCAACGGCCACAGTGTCCAGGAATTGGTTTCACTCATTCAGCATCAATCCGGGCAGGTTGGCGACAAACTGTACAGGTGACACGTTACCGCCTTCTTTGGGATTTATAGAATCCCCTGATTACAATCGCCTTCTTCGAGGGCGGCTCGGGTCACCGGCTTCATCGCAACGGCGAGCTCGTTGCACCCACTTCTCTATCGTTTACGCGGCCGGGCGTACGGTTCCGACGATGGACACTCGTTCCCCATAACGCGAATGGGGTTGGTAATCCCAAACGGAATGGTGCTGGGTGCAGCGGTTGTCCCAGAAGGTGAGGGTGTTGGGTTGCCACGTCACCCGGCCGACCAGGCTTGGCGTGGTGGCGATGTGCTGTGTCAGGCCCTGAAGCAGCATCCGGCTTTCCCAGGGCGCGAGCCCCTTGATATGCGACGTAAACCCGGCGTTGACGAAAAGAACCTTTTTGCCTGTTTCGGGGTGAGTGGTCACCACGGGATGTTCGTTCCTGGGGTACTTCTCACCGGGGGGCGGTGCAACACCGTAGCCGCCTGTGTAGGGGATGGCGCCATCGTGCACGGCGATGAGCCCTTCGAGCATCTCCTTCATGGTATCCGAGAGCAGGTCGTAGGCGAGATACATATCGGCGAACAACGTGTCACCCCCGCCGCACTCCGGGGTCTCTTTCATATACAACATCGAGCCTAACGGTGGGATCTCATCACAGGTCACGTCGGTATGCCAGCCGTTACCGGCGGTGTATTTCGAATCCTTGGTTGTTTTGACCGTGAGAATCTCCGGGTCGCCACCATAACTGTGTTGCATCGGATGTACATGCAGCGCACCAAAACGTCGGGCAAATGCCTTGTGCTGGTCGCGGTCGAGGTGCTGATCGCGGAACACCAGTACCTTCCAATCGAGCCATGCCTGATACACCTCGCTGAACTGCTCGTTGGATAGCTCCGTCGCCAGATCCACCCCGTGCACTTCCGCACCGAGGTGCGGCGTTAGCGTGGTTATGTCGATAGTCCGATAGCTCATGGTGGGTCTCCTGCACTCGCCGCTAAAGCTTAACGACTAAAATTCCTGCAGACAATGCGTTTACGGCTCCCAGGATTCGTTGTAGTTTTCAGGACCACACGCACGAATATCGCTCAGCCAGTCACCTTCGTAGGGCCAACGCTCGGGATCGTCGGTGGAAGGGCCTTGCCAGAATCTAGCGAGTGGTCCCTCTATGGACGTTTCGAGCGACCACGCTTGACGGCGAAAGGTCCAACTATCCGGAACCAGACGGTGCGCGGTACGAAAATGTTCTATGGCCGCTTCATGGTGGCCGTCCGCCTCGAGATGGGAGGCGAGTTCAAAGTGGGCGTGCCCCCGAGCGGTGTCGGCATCCCGCGGCCGGGACCGTGCGATCACTTCATCGGGTGACAAGGCAAACTCACTCTCTGAGCCCAGTGCAACCCAGTCGCGCAGGGCGTCGTGATAAGCCTCCGGATTGCTCTGGATTTTTGCCGCTTCCGCCATGATGTCGACAAATCGAGGCGGGGTCCCCGCAGGCATCTCGGTCGGTCCCGATGATGGCCGGGGCGGTGCGGGCGCGGTCTCTGCCGGGCGGACAATCAAGCCTTGCTCGTCGATCCAGATGCTGCTGGGTATGTTGATGACGCCGAACTTTTCTGCGAGCACATGATGCTGGTCGATGAGCGACGGGTGCTGGGGGTTGGCCGCCAGGATGAACCCTCCACAACCCTCCACCCCCAGCGTGTCGAGGCCAACGGTAACGATCTCGAGCCCCTCGGGAAGCAGTTCTTCGCGTAAGGCCTGCCACACGGGCAGGTCACGTGCACATCCTCAGTAGGGAGCCCAGGCGTAAACGAGTACCTTCTGTCCACGCAGGCTCGAGAGGCGGAACTCAACGCCGTTCATGTCCGGCAGACACAACTCGGGTGCCTCGGCGGTGGTGAGTGACCGTGCACCAATGGATTCGGGACCGATGGCCCACAAACCGTAAGTCGAATCTTCCACCACGGGTAGACCCATCTGCTCAGCAAGACTGGCAACATCAACGGTGTCACCCGAGGTTTCTGTCAACGGTATGCATACTTCACCTTTACAGGCGCCTTCGGGTTTGAGTTCCCAACCGGTGCCGGATTCGAATTCCGCCCGCCCGATTTCGAGTGAGGTGACTAACATGAGCTTCTCCCGTCGAGTTTGAGCCTCGCGCTGACATCGCCAATGCGACACCTCGTGGATACTGCCTCGTCGACGTATCCTCTGCAACCTGATGAAGGGTCGTTTGAGGAAGGTGCCATTCATGCTAACGTCGGTGTTGATGTTAAAAGGGGAGGAAACGAGGCTTGAGCCAATTACCGGCGTTTCTGCTTAGCGACGAAAATGGCGAAAGCATCAGTTTTCCCGGTGACAAAGCGGCGTTGATTTGCCTCCTGAAGGAGGACTGCCCGACCTGCAACGAGGTCATGCCGGTGCTGGAGAGCTTTTATCGCGCTTTCGGCGATCGGGTAGATTTTTATGTCGCCGGCCAGACGCTCGAAGGCAACACGCGTTTGCGCGAGCGCCACAACCCATCGTTTTCCATTCTCGACGATACCTCGCTCAAAGTTTCTTTTGCCTATGACATCGACACAGTTCCGTCGCTTTTCTTGAGCGATGACCAAGGTAATCTCGCCAAGCAACTCACCGGATTTGTGCGTCGTGAGTGGCAACAACTTGCCAGGGACTTGAGTGACTCGCTCGATACTGAGGCGCCGGAACTCGACTGGGAGGCGTTACCGGAATGGCGTGTCGGATGTGGCTCGCTTTCGGTGGATCCGCTCATTGCAGATCGATTGCGCGCCGAAGCGGAGAACAGCCCGTTGCGGGCACGCAAGATAGAGATCGCGCCGGCTGACGATGAGTTCGAGTTCATGTTCGATCAGGGCTTCAGCGACGGCTTGCCGCTTGTGCCGCCAACGCCAGTGAGGGTGCTGCGCATGCTTACCGGCACGAAGCGCGATCCTCAGGAGGTGGTTGCCGTGATGCCGCCGAACATGGGTGACGCCACCGTTGAGAAGATCGCCATCAATGCGGTCATGGCAGGCGCTAAACCGGAATATCTAGGAGTCATCCTCGCGGCGGTGGAGGCGGTTTGCACGGATGAATACAACATTCACGGTGTGATGGCCACAACCATGGGTGCGAGTCCGGTGATGGTGGTCAATGGGCCCATACGCGAACGTATTGGCATGAACATGAAGCTCGGTGTGCTGGGGCAGGGATCCCGCGCCAACGCCACCATCGGCCGCGCGCTCAGGCTCGCCATTCGCAATATTGGCGGTGCGAAACCCGGTGGCACCGAGCGATCGACGCTCGGCAATCCCATGAAGTTCACCATGTGTTTTCCCGAGTGGGAAGAACGTAATCCCTGGGATCCGTTGCATGTTGAACGTGGATTTGGGGCGGATGATTGCGTAGTGACAGTGTTCGCGATGACAAGTGGACCAACGCTGATTGTCGATCAGTCTTCACGTACCGCGTCTCAATTGGCGGGAAGTCTGGGGCTTGGCCTCGAAAGCGCCTTCCACCCGAAAGCCCATTATGCAACCGAGGTGTTATTGGTCGTATGTCCTGAGCACGTCGATACGCTGATCCGGGACGGGTATACGAAAGCCGATATACGGGCGCGCATTCAGGAAGTAACCAAACGGCCCATCAGTGAACTGGTTGAGAATGAAGTTTCAGCGGTAGGGTTTCCGAAATCCGCTGCGGCATCAATGACAGAAGAAGCTCTGCAGAAAGAGCTGCCAAAATTCAAGAGCGATGCAGACATTCACATCGTGGTGGCCGGTGCCGACGCTGGTAAATTCTCCGGCGCGTTTCACGGCTGGGCCACCGGGGAGATCGGTAGCATATCGGTCTCGAGGAAAATCGAGGAGGTGTAGAAATGACCACTATATTGGATCCCACGAATGAGGCCGAACCCGTCGCGAGACAGATTACCCCCCGTAGCGGTGTGATTACCGGACGGGTGGCGTTGCTGGATATTTCCAAGCCGCGCGGCAACGTGCTGCTCGACCGGCTGGAAACGCTGTTGAGCGAACGTTTAGAAGGCATTACGGTAAATCGGTATTCGAAACCGACGTTTACCAAACCGGCGCCGGATGCGCTGCGCCGCGAGATTCAGGAAAACAACGACTTCATCATAGAAGGTCTGGCCGACTGAGGATCCTGTACCACGTGCAGTTTGCATGACACGGTATGGTTTGAGATCCAGGGAACACCGGCGGTTTCGATCGCTTCGCAAGAGTTTGAAGAAGCCGCACAGGCCCAGGCGGAAGCGCTCGGAATGGACGCAAAACGCTGTTTCGTCGCGCATCCCATCCAGGATAGGACCGACGCGGAGATGCGTCAGTTGGCTGACGCGGTTTTTGACGATGTGGTGGCTGCACTGTCTTGAAACCTGAGTGTGCGCCATAGGTGCTTAGCAACTGGGACATAGTCGCAACACCGATGGAACACACACTCAAGTTCAGTGTTCAGGTGCCGATAGCCGCACCGATTGAGCGTGCCGCTCGAGTAGCTGAATCTTTCTACTTCTCACGCAGTGACCCGATGCTTTGTTTAAGCGTAGTAGAGACACATCGTTTTACCCGCAAGATGGCTGATCGCCGAGGATGGCGAAAATCTGCAACACAGGTCTCGTGCAGACTTCACGAGCGCAAGACGCCAAACTGCGCCTCATGGCACAATTGTTCATGGTCGGGCGGCCGGGGTTCTAATAAGGGCGCGGGTCGGGTGAAAAGAAAGACAATAACGGGGGAAACACATGAAAATAGTCGTTGGACTGATCGCGGCACTATTACTGTTCGGGGGTGTGAGTGCGGTAATCGATCCATCGAGCGCGGCCGCCAACATGGGGGTGACGCCGGAAGGCATTCTGGGTTTGAGCACGCTGCGTGGTGATATCGGAGGAATGTTCGTTACCGGTACCGTGTTGCTGGTGCTGGGTATCGTGCGGGGTCAGACGCTGTGGTTTCTTGCGGTGGCCGTGCTCATGGGAATGATTGCGCTGGGCCGTCTGGTCGGCTTCGTTGTCGATGGCGTTGAATCCAGTGTGCTGACACCATTTATTTTTGAAGTCGTTTTCGTGGTGTTGCTGGTTTTCGCTCATCGACAGCTCCGCGAGGATGCCTGAGGACGATACCCGATCCGTCCATGCGGGTGTGGGTTCAGAGGCCTTGCAGGGCATGTTTCAGCCCGCTCAACATTGCCCCGGTCCCGGGTTTGGCGAGTGCGATAAAAACGAGGTTGGTGCCGTCTGGTATTGCCGTGGCGGGTTCCAGCGTCCAGCGCTTGCCAACCGACTGGAGCCACCAGGCACCCTGGTTGTCGTGAATCCAGCCTTTTGCTCTCACCACGGGTTCCGGTAGTTCGTCGAGGAAGGTGAGCAGGCGATCGTGGTCGAGTATTCGGTCAGATTGATAGTCGAGTGTCCGGAATTGGTCACTATGGTCTTTCACAACGGGGCTATCGGGCCGGCTGAGAGTTGCCGCAAGCAGAATGTCTGCGTCAACGCAGCCGTGGTCGACACGTACGGCGCGGGTTGGCAATGAATCCCGGAGAGTCTGCCTGTGATTGCAATCAAGCTGGTCGAGTTTGGTCAGGAGCAGCAGATCCGCTTCGGTTATCTGCGCGTCGATCAGGTGACCGATGAATTTGTCCTTTTTCTGGTCCTCGACGTTGAGTGCGTCCACGGCAACCAGAATTCCGGCTGGGCGATATCCGGGCCAGGTGAGCGCGTAATTGGCCACCTTGGCCGGGTAGGCAACGCCGCTCGCTTCTACGAGCACCTGTTCAAAAGACGCTCCGCGTAAGGCGTCCAACGCGCTCCCCAGATCATCTTGAATGTCGCAGCATACACAGCCGCTGGTCAATTCCACCGTGCGTCCCTGGTGTTTACGGATCAGCTTGGCGTCTATGTTGATCGCGCCGAAGTCGTTGATCAGCACGGCAATTCGCGGGTTGCCCGTTGCTTGCGCCAGGCTCGCCAGCAGTCCGTTGATGATCGTCGTCTTACCCGCGCCGAGATACCCTCCAAGAACCGTAAGCGGCGTCATCGGCCGGTACGCTCGATTGGGAACGGTCGACCTTCAAAGACAGTTGCAACGATTGGGATGTCTTTGAGATGCATTGGGTCGGTTGTCAGAGGATCGTCCCGAAGAACTGTGAAGTCTGCTTTTTTGCCAGCGCGCAGGCTGCCGATGTCGTCGGCCCGACCGATGACCCGGGCGGCATTGATGGTAATGGCAGCCAGCGCCTGCTCTGCCGTTATCCGCTCTTCGGGACCCATGAGTTGTTCGGTCGAATTTATCCGGTTGACCGCAACCCAGGCGTTGTTGAGTGGTTCAGCGGGCGCCATCGTGAAATCCGAGTGCAAGGCCGTGGTGATACCGTTCGCGAAACAGGCGCTCAATCGAGCCATCTGGCTTGCACGCTCGAAGCCTATGCCATGTCTCGCATAAGCATCGCTGAGTTCGTAGAGGTAATACACGTTGGCCGACACGCTCGCTCCGAGCTTCGCGATTCTTTCCACCTGCTCGGGGGTCGAGAAGCCGAAGTGTTCGAAGGTAAAGCCGTGATTGAAACGGGGCCGTTCCCATTGCAGTTTTTCGAGCAGATCCAACCCGAGTTCGACACCTAGATCACCGGTCACATGGAGATGAATTTTGAACCCCGCGTTCCAGTAGATTCGCATGGCCTCTTCGAGTTTTTCCGGTGGCGTGATCCACTCGCCGTGATGGCCGTCGATGTAACCCGGCTCTTGAAGTTGGGCAAGCTGGGAGAAGAAAGCGCCGTCTGCAAAAAGTTTAATGTGGTCGGAGAAACGCAGCCTGTGGGTATTTTGTTCGGGTAGCGATTTCGCGAAAGCGAGGGCCGCTTCGTTGCTGCCTTTGGATGCCCTGAGTCTGGCAGCATCCGGAACGAGTTCCACCCGGAACGGCGTATCGTCCCGTTCGATCACTTGTTTTAACATGAGCCACTCGGCATCGAAATCGAATAACCCTGTGGCCATATCCGCTATGGTGGTGTGACCACCGAAGTGAACCACCTGTTTCAGCCGTTCGAGACCTTCAGCATATTTTTCAGGAGCGAGGATAGTCGGGTTTAGTCGATTGACGGCATAGCCGAGACCGGCTTCAAAAAAATGACCGTTCGGATAGTCGATCTGCTTGCGGTTTCCTACCTCCGCCTCGGTGATGTGCAAAAATTTCAGTGCACCATCATTTAGATAGAGTTCGTGAAACGATCGATGCCAGACAATAATCGGACGCGTCGCGTTGATCTTGTTGAGCAATGGCCGCGACATGGACCCGTGCCAGAGTTGATGATAACCCCAGATGAAAACCGGCTCTTCCGGATTCTCCACAGCGGCCTCGATTTCCGCTACACGATTGAGGAACGCTTCGGGTGTCATCGATGGTGATACTGTGCCCCAGGGGAGTTTCCACTCCGTCGCGGTAACGAAATTCATCGGCAACAGCACTGCCGCCATGGTGGGGTGCAGGTGGGGGTCGATAAATCCGGGCACGATCACGTTGCTTGAGAAGCGATCATCCACGATGTGCTCATGGGCATCGAACCAGGGTTGCATGGACGCGAGCGTCCCAACCTCGACAATTCGATCACCGCGCACAGCCACGGCTTCCGCACGCGGCAGCGAAGGATTCATGGTGATGACCGAGCGGGCAGGGTAGACGGTCAGTACGGGTTCAGGCATATGACCTTCGCCTAATTCGGGTGAATCCAGATGGGTGATGACCAGGCCCGTTCCTGAATTGTCTTTGCCAGGGTATCTCGAGGCGGAACACCCGCGCGCACCGCGTCCCAGGTAGACCAGCGACAGGTGGGATTTTCCAGCGCGCGCACGTAGTAGAAGGCTTGTTGGTCTGCATCGAATTCCGGGTCTTCCCAGGTGGCCAGCAGCTCCGAAGCGCCGACGCCTTCGGTGATCGAACAGTCCGATATATTGACCCGTGCGCCATTGTCAGGACAGCGGTGGGTATCTGAATTCACTTGCAAACCATCCGAGCAGGCGACGTCGTAGACCTGTTCAAAAGGCTCTCGGTCGTTCACCCAGCCCTTGATGATTTGTAGGCGTTCAAGCGGAGCACTTGCCGGGTCTCGAAGCGCCATGACAACAAATCTGGGAGAGCCCGTACCGGGGAGCAGATCGCCTCCCATCGGCACACCGAGTTCGTAAGCAATTTCCGCCATGTTGGGTTCGTCATGCAGATCTTCCCGGAACTCGAAACTTGCGAAAAAACGCAGCGTGATCCGCGTTCCACTGGTGGCAAAGGTCTCTTTTCGACGCAACGAATCGTAGATGTCGCCTCGTGTATTGGCATCGGCCCACACCCCGGTGATACCGCTTGCGCCCCAGGTGTTGTAATAGGTGTTGGCGTAGATATTCCCGTCGGCACCCGGTTCATCCAGCGGAATCGAACCCCGCAATTGCGGGGTTGCATCCAGCAGCCCCACTTTGCTGAAAAAATTGGCTTCATCCAGGGAGGCGGCCCCCGTATGGCTGTCACTCGCACCCGTGATTCCGAATTGGTATGGATTGAAACCGCCGCGATCTTCCATGCGAATGCCGTTCAGAAGCGCCTGGCGCACGTAGCTGCCGTTTGGGTCGCTGTCGATCCAGGTTCCGATGCGGTAAGGCATGATCTCGAAATCGGCCCATTCGTCGTGAGGAGAAAGCAGCGGGTGGGTGTCCGATGTGCCTTTCACCTGGGTGATCTCCACGAGTGGTTCGTTACGGAGTCTGACCTCTGCGTACGCCGCATCCAGCGGATTTCCATCCCAATCGGTGAGCTTGAACATCTGCCCGTTTGAACCGTTCGAATTATGGGGAATGGCAAGTGACTCGATGCCTTGGTCGCGCAGGTTGTCCATCCATGCCCACAGTTGTTCTGGATTGGCGGAGTCCAGGCGGCTGAACGGTGTCGATGGCGCTGCGGCTCCCTGGAAGATGACATTGCGATGCAGGTTCTGTGACTCCGGACTGGAGGTGTATTCATACGCGACAAACGTCGTGAACTCACCAGGATCGTTGTGGCGTTCCGCCGCGGCCTGAATATCTGCCCAGGCGGAGCGAACCACGTCGAGGTCCAACAGTTTGTTGTCGGCACCTTCCTTGAGGTAAGGCCGCATACC
Organism: Pseudomonadota bacterium; assembly: GCA_022571865.1. Taxonomy (GTDB): domain Bacteria; phylum Pseudomonadota; class Gammaproteobacteria; order Pseudomonadales; family Azotimanducaceae; genus SMWK01. The sequence goes on along the minus strand of JACZXA010000001.1, from coordinate 23,906 downwards.
AAGGAACGCAGCGTGCCGTTCCGATGTCGTTTTAGCCGCAGCGACCCGCACCGCCACGGGATCCTCGGACTTGACAGAAGTGCCATCCGCCCAGGCCGCAAGGTTGCCGAGAAACATCGCGTGATCCGTAACGGCATAAAAATCGAGCGGCCGCTTGAGTTGTACGTCGAAACCCGCCGGATGGCGGATCGCCTCGCCTTTGGCATAACGGTAGGCATCGTCGGGTGTTGCCCTCGTCGCAAAGATGAACGCATCGAACGAGTAGTAGGTGTGAACGTGGAGGTCGCCAAAGTACACGTGGCGGCCAGAGTCGGTGTCTACGCTTGAACCGGCAGACTCTTCGGGGGAGATGTTGGCGGAAACGTCGGTGGAGGCGTTTACTTCACTCGATGGATCTGGCGAGGTCGATTGCTCACTGGCTGGGCTGCAGGCTATTAACCCCAGGACAACTGGTAGCAGGAACTTGCGCATCGTCCCCTCCGCGGATGACAAGGCTTAAGCGTAGCCGATCCGGCAGATGAGGGCACGGTCCTACCGTAATGGTACTCAGCCGGTCTGGTGATCTGCGGCCAGGTTCCTCACAGGAACCATGCACCGGACAACTCGGGCATGCCGGTAGAGATTAGGGTCAACGATTTACTTTCAGCGCGATAGCTCTTCGAGATCGCGAAAGTGTTCCAGGGCTTCTGGATTTGCCAGCGCAGAGGCGTTGATAACCGGCCGGTTGTGTATCACGTCGCGTACCGCAAGTTCGACGATCTTGCCACTCAGAGTCCGAGGGATGTCTCGCACCTGGATTACCTTGGCTGGCACGTGGCGTGGCGAAGCATGCTGGCGAATCTGGTCGCTGATGGTTGCTTTGAGGGTTTCCGTCAACTCGAACCCATCGTTCAGAACAACGAACAATACCACCCGGGTGTCGTCCTGCCACTCCTGTCCGACGCAGATGGCTTCCATGACCTCGGCAATCTGTTCGACCTGGCGATAAATTTCCGCGGTACCGATGCGCACACCGCCGGGATTGAGCACGGCATCGCTGCGGCCGTGGATGATGAAGCCGCCGTTTGCGGTTATCTCCGCAAAATCTCCTTGAGCCCAGACGCCGGGGAATCTTTCGAAGTAGGTGCGTTTGAATTTTTCGTCGTTTGCATCGTTCCAGAAGCCGATGGGGCAGGAGGGGAAGGCCGCGGTGCAAACGAGTTCACCCTTCTGTTCGCGAACGCTTTGCCCGGTATCGTCCCAAACGTCCACCGCCATCCCTAACCCCGCGCTCTGCAATTCGCCCGCCCAGACTGGCGACAGCGGGTTGCCTAAGACGAAACACGAGATGAGATCGGTTCCTCCGGAGATTGAGGCAAGCTGCACGTCCTGTTTGAACCGGTCATAAACGTAGCGGAAACTTTCGGCGGACAGTGGTGATCCTGTGGACAGGATAGTCCTTAAAGCACCGAGTTGGTGGCTGTCCCTCGGTACGATGCCCGCGTTATCCAGCGCCGACAGGTATCTGGCACTGACGCCGAAAATGGAAATGCGTTCGTTGTCAGCGATATTCAACAATTGGGTGGGGTCGGGATAAAACGGCGATCCGTCATAGAGAATTAACGTCGCCCCCGTTGCGAGACCGGAAGCCAACCAGTTCCACATCATCCAGCCGCAGGTGGTGAAAAAAAACAAATGGTCGATTCGTTTCAGATCGGTATGTAGCTGGTGTTCTTTGAGGTGCTGAATCAACGTGCCACCGATGCTGTGAACGATGCATTTGGGTTTTCCGGTGGTGCCCGAGGAAAACATGATGAACAACGGATCTGCAAAGGGGCGTTGATCAAATTGAAGTTCTGGCGTGCTGTCACCGATCAGTTCCGCAAACGTACAACTATCAGATGGCACCTGGTCGAGAATGGAAACCCATACGATCAATCGAATCGACGGAACGAGGTTTGCCACCTCACGAACCTTGTCGACAATGGAGATGGTTTTACCGTCGTAATAGTAGCCATCGCAGGCAAATAGAACTTTCGGTTCGATCTGGCCAAAACGATCCAGAGCACCGGCAACTCCGAAATCGGGTGAACAGGAGCACCACACGGCACCACGGCTGGCCGTCGCGAGCATGGCGATAATCGTTTCCGGTACGTTGGGCAGCCAACCGGCGACTCGATCACCAGCTTGAATCCCAACGCCTGCGAGGGTCATGGCTATGTGTGCCGTTTGTCGATGTAGCTCGGCGTAACTCAACTCCCGGCGTTGCCCGGTTTCCAACAACGAGACCAGTGCTGGACGATCGTCTCGATATCGCAGGAGATGTTCCGCGTAGTTGAGACGGGCTCCCTCAAACCAGCGGGCACCCGGAAACGCATCTGGATTCGTCAGCGCTCTGGTGTATGGCGTGGAAGAACTCATCCCCGTAAAAAGCCAGACTTGTTGCCAGAATTCACCGCGTTGTTCTATGGACCACGCGTGTAGAGCCTGGTAGTCGGGGAAGTCTCGCCCGCACGCAGCGGACGCATCGGCCATGAAGCGCCGCAGGTTACATTCTTTTTCTCGTGCTGGACTGGGAGTCCACAGCGGCGCTGTGATCATCTATCGCACGGATTTAAAGCAGTTGCGCACTTCGTTGACGAACAATTCGGGCTGTTCGAAGGCGGCAAAGTGCCCGCCTTTGTCGAGTTCGTTCCAATAGATGAGGTTTGTGTACCTTTTCTCCGCCCAACGTTTCGAACAGGTGAAAATTTCTTTCGGGAAGATGCTGCAGCCCGTGGGCACAGTAACTTCGTCCGCCCGCCCGCCACCACCGAAGCTCTCCCAATACAGCCGTCCGGAAGATGCACCCGTAGCGGTGAGCCAGTACATCATCACGTTGTCGAGCAACTCGTCGCGGGTAAGCGCGTTTTCCGGATGTCCGTCGCAGTCCATCCATGCCCAGAATTTCTCGATGATCCAAGCCAATTGGCCCACGGGGGAATCCACGAGTCCGTAGCCCAGGGTCTGTGGTCGCGTACTTTGCTCTTTGGAGTAACCCGAATCCCAATCGCGGTAGTGTTTCATACCCGCTATTGCGTTTTGCTCGAGTGGTGTCAGGTCGTCCATGGTCTCGGGATCGGGTGGTGCTGAGACCATGTTGAGATGTATGGCGCTGCAATGTTCTTGATCGGTGAGGCCGATGGCGGTTGTGACCGCGGAACCCCAATCGCCACCCTGCGCGACGTAACGCTCGTAACCGAGCCGGTTCATCAGACGCGCCCACTGCTCGGCGATTTTCTCTACTCCCCAGCCGGGCTCGGCTGGCTTGTCGGAATATCCGTAACCGGGAAGCGCCGGGCAGATCAGATGAAATGCGTCCTTCGCATCCCCCCCGCGACTGACAGGATCGGTGAGGGGCTCGATCACTTTGAGGAATTCGACCACAGATCCTGGCCAGCCATGAGTCATTATCATCGGCAAGGCGTTCGCTTCTGGTGAACGGATGTGTAGAAAGTGAATGTTGAGCCCGTCGAGTTCGGTACGAAATTGGGGGTGCTGGTTCAATCGTGACTCGACACGCCTCAGGTCATAGTCTTTTTCCCAGTACTCGGTAAGTTCGCGAATGTATGCGAGTGGGACTCCCTGGGACCAGTCGTCGGGTGTTTCAGACTCCGGGAAGCGAGTGTTCTTGAGCCTGGTCCTGAGATCGTCGAGTTCTTCGTCGGAAATTTCGACCCGAAAGGGGGTTATTTCACTCATGTGTGCTCCTGATCTTTTAAAGTGATGCGCAGATGTGTCCGCCGTCGACGACGAGGACGGAACCGGTCATGTAACTCGATGCATCGGATGCCAACAACAACAACGGGCCATCGAGATCGGAAAATTCACCCACTCGTCGCATGGGTATCCCGTTGACGAACTCAGGCGCGCCTTCACTTTCCAGCAGCAGGCGACTGACGTCGGTGAGAATGTATCCCGGTGCCAGTGCGTTCACCCGAATGCCGTATTTAGCGGCTTCGAGAGCAAGCACTTGGGTCATGCGGGTCAAAGCACCCTTTGAGACGGCGTACGGAAACTGACCTTTGATGGTGCGTGTGTCGGTGATCGACGAGATGTTGATGATGTTGCCGCCGGTCTGCGCGTTTTTTATCACCCGCTCGGTATAGGTTTTGGCCATCAGCCAGGCACTTTTGAGATTGGTTTCCATGACGAAATCCCAATCCGCTTCATCGATCATCATGTAGGTTTTGGCACCCGCCTGTACACCTGCGTTGTTGATTACGACGTCGACGGGCCCAAAGGCCTGCTCGGCAGCCTCCAGAAAATCGTCGATACTGTCTTGGTTGCGCACATCGAGCGATACCCCCAACGCTTCTGCGCCCGCAGCGCGAAGCTCCGCAACTCGAGCTTCGATTTTGTCCATACGCCTTGCGCCGAGGACCACGCGCGCCCCGGCCCTGGCCAGCACACCGGAAAAGTGATGGCCAAATCCGGAGGATGCGCCGGTGATCGCGATGTTCTTGTTGGCGAGTTGAAAGGGTTCCACGTAACGGCCATGAAGGAAATTCCCGGCATCGTAGCGGCTATCAACGGGACAGACCAGAGGCGGGAGCCAGGGTCAGGTTCGAACGGGCTCGCTGGCAAAGAACTGATCCGTTCCGTAGAGAACGGTTTGATTGCGGCCGGCGGCTTTGGCTGCGTAGAGCGCCTCATCGGCAGCCTTGAAAAGCGTTGTCATGTCGTAGCCGGTATCGGTATCGGCGACACCGCAACTCACCGACATCTCGATGATCTTATTGTCAAAGATCATCGGTTGGCTGGCAATTGCTTTGAGGAATCGTGTGGCCAGACTCTCTGCCTGTTGCGCGTTGAGTCCCGGAACGAGCACAGCGAACTCTTCGCCGCCAAGGCGGCAGGCCAGATCCCGTTGGCGAAATCCATATTCCAGTTTCTCTGCAATGAATTTGAGCGCCGCATCGCCTGTCGCATGGCCGTAGGTGTCGTCGAGTTGCTTGAAGTGGTCGGCGTCGATGACCAGTAGCGCAATTGGCTTACCGAGCTCACGTGAGGTTGTGAGTTGATCCTCTGCTCGGTGAAAGAACGATCGGCGGTTGGACAGCCCCGTGAGTTCATCGGTCTCTGCGAGCCGGCGCAGATCTGCCTGATTGATTGATAGTTGGTAGATTATGCAGCCCATGAAATACGTTATTGGAAGGGCCACGAAAAGTGAAATTACTGCACCCACCAGGAAGATGTTTGATTCTGAAAACGCGTTGGCACCGAAAATGTTCCAGATACTCAGCACGATGAGTTCGGTGGCACAGATCGAGAAGGCCGTTGCCACCATTGTCAACCCCCGAATGTGAGCGCGAGTTTTGACCTGAACTCGAAACAACGGGAAGTGCATCCTTGCAGACAAGGCTAGAGATGGAGTTTGCCGAACTGCAGGTACGATGGACGTGATCCAGTTATCAGCTATCGGAGCGCGCCGTGTCGCTGGTCGAAACAACGGTTTTTTTTCTAAGCGGACTGCCGCGATCAGGCTTGGGGGATTCGGTATAAGCGCCCGGGCTAAGGTGTGGCAAGCGCCATTCCATCCAGGCCTGGATCGGCACCCCCATCCCAGCCACGATCCGTGATGCGGATAGCATGAACGCCGGCAAAGCCGAAAGAAAAATGGGAACGCCGCGTTGGATATCCCAGGGTGTTCAGCTCTGCTTCCACATAGTGGGGAATTCGATTGGTCAGGTCGATGACGTCCGATGTCACGCAAAACCTCGGTGCCGAGACGGCATGCTGTGCGTCCATGTCGAAATCGATCACATTCAAGATCCCCTGCAGAACTCCCATCGTAATGAACGTTCCTCCGGGTGCGCCGATGAGCAGATAGGGTTTTTCGGCTTTGAACACCATGGTTGGCGACATGGCGGTGAATCGTGATTTCCCAGGCGCGATTGAATCGACCCGGCCGGGTCGGGGGTCAAAGACATTCATGCAGCCGTTGTACATGAAGCCCAGCCCTTCGGTCACCACGCCGGAAGGGTTACCGAGCGAGTGGGTCATGGAAACGCAAGCCCCATGCTCATCGACAGTACAGACATGGGTTGTGTTTTTGTTGTCAGCACCGTGGAGATAGCGCGGGACATGGGTTTTCTCGCCTCGTTTGATTTTGTCCGATTGCATGTGTGCATAGTCCGCTGACAACAACTCATCCATAGGAACCTCTACGAATCGAGGATCACCCATGCGCTCATCCTTATCGACGGTGGCGATCTTCATCGCCTCTGCCACGGTTGCGATATAACCCGGGGTATTGTGTCCGAGTTCACGCAGATCGAAGTGCTCGAGTATGTTGAGCATCTCGAGAACCATGGTGCCGCCGCCCGGTAGCCGATTGGTCGCTATCCGATAGCCACGATATTCGCCCCACAGTGGTGTTTGATGTTCGGTCTGATAGCTCGCAAGATCGGCGTAAGCCAGCAAAGCACCATTGGCTTTCATGTCGGCATCGATCTCTTTCGCAAGCTTTCCGGTATAGAAGCTGTCTATACCTTCGTTCGCTATGCGCCGGTAGGTCTGCCCCATGTCTTTGTTGATCAACCGCTCCCCGGGTTCGAACAACGAGCCATCACTTTTCAGGTAAATCTTCCGGGTCGCGGGATCGCGACGGAGACGTTCAGAATGTGCCAGCCTTCCAGCCGATTCCACCAGATTCCAATAGCCGCTCACCCGGGGTCGTACGACGAATCCCTTCTCGCAATACTCGATAGCCGGTTCGAGAACTTCTTTCAACGACAGTGTCCCATACCGTTGCAGTGCCTCGCCGAACGCCATCAACGTCCCGGGAGTCGTGATGGACCGATAACCGATATCGTTGACATGACGCTTGAGAATGAACCCGAAACCGTCTTCGGTTTCTCGAACGATCTCCTCGGCCCACATCGTCTCGGTGGCGGCCAGGGGAGCCCGGCCGTGAAAATCGATGAAAAGGTGACCTTTTTGATCTTCCGGACCGAACAGCTGCATGGAGCCGAAGCCGGCAATGCCACACATCTGTGGGTCTACCACCGTCTGCACCAGCGCGCAGGCGATCGCGGCATCGACAGCGTTACCGCCTTTGGACAGCGCCAGTACGCCAGCTTCGACGGCTTCCGGTTGGGGTGCGCAAACCATGCCTTTGGTCATGGGTCGATAATACCCGAATCACGCTAAACCATTTGCGGTTTTGCGCCATCTAAGGATCATGCAGGTGGTCATGAAAGAATTACCGAACCCATCCCCGGTAATCTCCAGAGCGGACGTCGAAAGGCTGTGCGAGCGGGCGAAAACGGGCGACGACTCGGCATTCGAGGCCCTCTATCGGGCAACCGTTGGGAAAATATATGGGTTGTGTCTTCGTATGACGGCGGACCCGAGCCTCGCCGAGGACTGTACTCAGAACACTTACCTGCGAGCCTGGCAGAAATTGGCTGAATTTCGTGGCGAGAGTGGGATAACGACCTGGTTACACCGCATCGCGGTCAATGAGGTTCTTGGCGCCTATCGCCGCGAGAAACGCCATCGACATGAGGAGGCAGACGTGACGGCGATAGCTGAAAGGTTCTCAGTGGACGTCGACCTCGAGCGTGCTATCGGCGCATTGCCACAACGGGCGCGAGAGGTGTTCGTGCTGTTTGGCATATACGGCTACGGCCATAAGGAAACGGCGAGTCTGCTCGAGATCGCCGAAGGAACGAGCAAAGCACACTACCATCAGGCGCGCCGGTTGTTACAGGGCTCGCTGGGAGCAAGAGATGAGCAAGGTGAGTGACATCGATCAGAATGATCCGCTGTTACAGCGTGCCCGGGCGTTGAATAGGGAGGTTTTACCGCCGAAGGATCTTTGGCCTTCCATACACAATCGATTGACCGAACGCCCCCGTTCAATCTGGACCTCATCACGACTCGCCGTCGCAGCCGTTTTGCTGGTGAGTCTCTCGTCGGCGTTGACGGTGTGGCTCGGCGGTGAGTTGGGCGAAAAGTCGAACGACTTGAACCCTGCTTACGTGGATGTTGCGCTCAAGCCACACTACCTGGTCCTGGGGCCGCAGTTTGTGCAAGCCAGAACGGACCTCGTTTTATCGTTGGAAAAACAACTCGACGAGCTATCCCCGGAATCCCGCCAGGTACTTGCGGACAATCTGGAAAATATCGATGAGGCGATCAGGGAGATCAACACGGCTCTGGCAAGTAATCCGGACAGTGCCTTGTTGATACATCTGTTGTTATCCACCTACACCGATCAGCTGACGCTGCTCGGCACGATCGAGGGCATGACCCGTCGCGTTAATGAGAGTGAGAGGACCCAATTATGATTCGCAGAATTATTTTGCCATTCGTCGCGACTGCACTGTTCGCGATGGCACCGAGTGCACACGCGGAGGATATTGATGAACGAGATTCGGCTGACCCGAATGGCCACGTCCATATATCCAACACCGCCGGTAGCATCACCGTGATTGGTTGGGATGAAGACACCGTCGAGGTGACGGGTACGCTGGGTGACGGAACAAAGGGGCTCGAGTTCAAACGTGAGGGGAGCCACACGACGATCAAGGTGCTCTATCAGCGAGGCTCCCATCGTTCCGAGAGCAGCCATCTCATCGTTCACGTGCCCCAGGGCAGCGAGCTGGCGGTCAACGGTGTGGCTACCGACATCGAGGTAACCGGCGTCAAAGGTGTGCAGCGTTTGGAAACGATTTCAGGCGAGATTACCGCCGAAACGTTCGCGAGCGATCTCGAAGCCAAGTCCGTCAGTGGTGACATAGTAATCAAAGGTCATGGTCACGAGAGCTTGCTCACGGTTTCTACCGTAAGTGGTGATACGGAAATTTTCGGAGTCGCAGGTGAACTCGAGACATCTACCGTTAGCGGCGATGTAGAGATCCATGCCGGGACAATCTCGCGCGCTCGCTTGAGGACTACCGCGGGTGACGTTGAAATTACTGCAGATTTAGCAGCGGGTGGACGCATCGATTGCGAATCCATCAACGGCGAAATCACCGTGAATCTGGCCAATGGTGCAAACCTCAAGGTAGACATCGAAACCTTCAACGGAGACATCGAAAATTGTTTTGGCGAAAAAGTCGAACGCAAGAGTCGGTACGGGCCTGGGCGGTTGCTGCGTTTCAGCCGGGGTGATGGAGACCGCACCGTTCGGTTGAAAACGTTCAATGGAGAAATCGAACTCTGCGCGGAAGAATCTTAGCTCGTCCGGGCTGACTGCCTTTAAAAGATACCCGCCATGATGACGATGCAGTCCGTTTGGTCCCTCGCGAGCGTCGGGGGGTATACTCGCGACATGGCGCTGATGACAGAACTCAAACGCCGACGGGTGTTTCGCGTGGCCGGGGTATACGGAGTGACAGCCTGGATCGTCACCGAAGTATCAGCCACGGTGTTACCCGCACTCAACCTGCCCGAAGAGTTGATCACGATCATCGTGGTTCTGCTCATTGCCGGATTTCCAATCGCATTGGTGCTTGCGTGGATATTCGATATCAATCCCGATGGAATTCATCGAACCGAAAGTACTCCGGAAGTGGCAGCGGTCGTTCACAGCGCCAAAGGACGATTGTCTTCCATCGGATTGATCGTGCTTGCCACTTCATTGTTCGCAAGCTTGTTTTTCTGGAGATTTAGCGATTCCGAACAAGTTCCTCTTGATTCCATTGCCGTGTTGCCGTTTGTCAATCTAGGAAGCGATACCAGTGACTACTTCAGCGATGGGGTCTCCGAAGAACTCTTGAACCTGCTCAGCAAAGTTCCCGGGCTGAAGGTTGCGGCACGCACTTCCTCTTTCGCATACAAGAATCAAGGCATGGACATCCGCGAAATCGCAGCCCAACTTGGGGTTGCGACGGTGCTGGAAGGCAGCGTGCGCTGGTCTGACAACGCAAAGGAGGTCCGGATCACGGCACAGCTCATCGATGCGAGAAGCGGTTACCACCTCTGGTCGCAAACCTATGATCGCAAGCTCGAAGATATCTTCGCGGTTCAGGACGAGATTGCACGAGCAATAGTAACCAATCTGCAGATCCAGTTGACCGGAGTCGAAGCATTCTCCCTTACCGCTCCACCTACTCGAGATGCGCAGGCTTATACGCTGTATCTACGTGGTCGAGCGTTGTGGAAACAACGCGGCCTCGAGGCCATTGAGGAAAGTGTGGAGCTGTTTCAGGCTGCGCTCGCGAGGGATCCGGGGTTTTCCCGTGCTTACTCCAACCTTGCTGCGGCCTATGTGCTGATCCCCAACTATTCGCATGAACCCCCGGAGGTTTTTTTCGAGTTGGCGAGTGAGGCTGCCTATCAGGCATTGACAATTGACGAGAGTCTTGCCGAAGCCCATGCGGTGCTCGCGCGCATTTCGGACGATCGCTGGTCCTGGAGCGATGCGCAAACCGGGTTTTATTTCGCAACCTCAATGGATCCGAGTGAACCGACGGCACACCATTGGTACAGCCTTCACCTGAGCTCGGTCGGCCGATTTGAAGCGGCCCTCGAAGAGGCGAGGCTGGCGGTGGAGCTGGACAAAAACAGTGCGGTGATACAGGCCAACCTCTCCATGATCCTGGGTGCGGTTGGTCTGGATGCGCAAGCCGAGGAAGCCATGGCACGCGCGGAAATTCTGGGGTTTGAAACCTTACCTGACGGGAAAATGGAAGTAGAGGTCGGGTCCGAATTCCTCACCTTGGTTGTCGAAGGCGACCTGGATAGCGCTTTTCGCCTTGCCGAAGCGTTAGCGCGGCAACGCGGCTTACCCCTTCATTTACTCTGGAGCGACAAGCTGGCTGGTTTTCGCCAGGACCCTCGTTTTTCGGAACTGATGGGGACAGTGGGTTTGACCAACTATTGGCGCCGTTACGGCTGGGCAGATGGCTGCGGAAGCGATGAAGGCAACTCCATCTGTGGTTGAGCTTTGCTATTTTTGACTCCCCCCCTGGACACATTGATCCAGATCTCCGCGACGATCAGGTTCGTGGCGAACCCGAACCATGCCACGGTATCCCATATTTCAACAAACCCATAGTCGGTAAAAGACTGAAGAAGTATGAGTTGAACACGAAAGGTCGCAATACCTAACCCCAGCGCAAAGGCGCGAATCATCCATTCGCGGTGCTGCGCAATTTCGCGTTTTCGAATATGAAAGTAGGCCTTGAGTAATGCGAACAGAAATATTGTTCCAAATAGCGTAACGCCCACCAGCGCCGACAGGTTTCCAAAAACCGGCAGCCGCACGGTGACGACCAACGCCGCCACACCGGCAATCAGGCTCGAGACGATAAAGACCCTGCCGGACCAGCGATGTAGCTGTATCCATTTAGCACGCACGTTTTTGATGAATTGAAACGGGCCTAACAACATGAACAAAAACCCGGGAACAAGATGCGACAAAGTCAAGACCGGGTTGACGTTATAGCGGCCATCGAACGATGTCGGGTCGGATTCTATAAAAGAAGCATCAAGCATCGTACCTACAACGACGTAAAGCCGACCAGCAATACTCATCAGCCCAACGAACACCAGGAGGATAACCACCACCCAGCCGATCTTCTCGATCGTATTTTTCAAGGCCATGTCTCTTATTGTGACTCCTGAAACGGCCCAAAGAACCCGACGATTTTGGTGATACGACCTTGATCATCGTACTCACCGTAGTCCATGCCGGGTGATACTGTGTTGCCATCTGGATCGCGCATCTCCCATTGGAACCGGAACACCCGATGATGCACATCGATATTTGACGCCTGCACGATGGAAAATCCTTTGAGTTGTTCGTTGCCCAGAAATTTTCCAATTTCAATGGACAACGCCGCTCGACCTTTCGCATGGGTGCTGGGGTCGGTGTACTCGGCGTTGTCGGCCCAGCAGTCCTTCAACAGCGCATCACGTTTATCTGCTACGGGCTCGTTCCAGGCTTGAAAGTAAATCTGCAGCGATTGCAGAATTTGTTCTTCGGGCTTGCTATCTGCGAAGCTTGGTGCGACCACTGCTCCAAGTGTGGTTAATAGCAGCGTCACTGCCAGCGTGCATTTCATCGTAATCACCCGTCCATCAATTCAAACAGCATCTGTAACTGTGTAGTAGAACATTGTACTGAAAAGACCGGAGCCGCCCACCCTTTGGATCGAAGTGCCGAAAGCCACGGTCTTAACGACTTATCCTGAGGCCACGGCTGTTCAATCGGGAAACCACTCGGCAGCCGGACTCGGTAGATTGTCGGATCGTGTCAGGCGTTCTTCCAAGTACGCGTTTGAGTAACGTATACGCGAATAGCGGGTTGCGGGCTCTCAATAGTGGTTGTTGAACGTCTGCTTTTGTCTATGGAGGTTAAAGCTGGCAGGTTCGCCGATGCGAGCTATACTTAGTCGGGGAAATTTGGCTGAACGTCGGTTGGTAGCGTTTGTTGCTGACGGCAAAAAGTATCGGGTTCGTGTTCGATAGTTTTTGGCAGCCGGTCTGAGCATCATCAGAGGGATCAGGATCATGGCAAAGAGGAAAGTGAAGAGGAAACCGTCCCCTTGGAACAAGGGGCGCGAAGTCGGACAACGTGCTCCCTTGAGCCTTGCTGAAGTAACACGCATCAAGAAGATGCTGACGAAACGAGGTGACGGCGCCTTACGAGACCTGGCGTTGTTCTCAACCGCAATCGACACCATGTTACGGGCCCAGGATCTTCTTGTATTGACCGTGAAAGATGTGAGGAAGCGTGATCGCGTGATGCGGGATCCGCTTGAACTGACGACGGCTAAATTTGGAGAGCGCGTCCAATGTGTGTTGTCGAAAGCAACGAAAAAAACCCTTGCGAGGTGGATAGATCAATCCGGTAAAAAACCAGGCGGTTATCTGTTCACGGGGCGTCTCGGTGGTGGCTTGACTCCTATGTCGGTCCGCCAGGTAAGCCGTCTCGTCAAATCCTGGACAGAAGACATCGGGCTTGATGCAAGTTTGTATGGAATGGAGTCCCTGCGCAGAACCCGCTCCATCCATATACTCAACAAAACCGAAAATATGGAGGCCGTGCGGATTATGTTGGGGCTTGCGGACATCCGAACGACGGCGCGATATCTAAGCGCTTCTAAACCGGTAAACGCATTGGCGATCAACCGGGCCCATCAGTTTTAGTTCGATGTCGTTGGCTGGGAGCAGTCGATTCAGGCAGACCGAAACTCGGCCGCTCGCGTTTCCGATGCCCCGAGTTCCATGAATTGCTTTTTGCGCAGTCGCATGCATTTCCCGTGGTCCAGTGGCCGTTGTCAACTTTCCTATATGCGTCTGTATAGGTCGGAGTCGAACGTCGCGTTCGGGTCGTGAGCGGCTATTCTAACCCGACTCCAATCTATGCAACATGCCAGTCAACGATTTGTGGAAGTGCACGATCGCCTTCTCGAATTTACCGTAGGTAAAATGTTCGTTGGCGCCACTTGCAATGCTATCCTGTATTGCCCGCACTCTGGCGGCGTCTTCCTTTCCGCCGGTATCAGCAACGAAGGTCGCGTCTCGTTCTGCCCGCTCGCTATCCGTATCTCCTAAAGTACCTACGTTGGTCAGGCGGTAATTGATGAAGCGTGTCTTTGTGGGTGACAGGGGTTCGGAGATCGTCACTATGGTGTGGTTGGACAATACCGCAATCGAGACGTTGGGAAAGAGATGATAAACGTAAGTGACCATTCCAGCGATCTTGCGCGACGCCGGGGTCACGTTACGTAGCTTCTCGATGCGCCGGAATGGAAAGGTCACACGGCTGTTGTTGCCGAACGTTTCAACAACGTTCAGGTTGTCGAAGCCGTAGGGATAAAACGTCTCCCGGTGGGTGGGTTTGATGTGATACCCCTCCAGGTTGCCTTCCATGCTGAGCTTCCAGTTCACATCCGAAACGTTGTCGCCCGAGGCAAAGATCTGCTGGTCGGGTGTGATCAGGTCCGGCAGGTCGTCAAGGCCATTGAGCGCCCCGTCATCCAACGGTTCTTTCTGAGTCACAAAAATCAAACCATGACGTTCAGAGACGTCGACAGCGACGAGGGAGTGCTCGGCTTTGTCAAGATCGGGAAATCCGTCGTCGTGGGGGATATGTCGAAGTCGCCCGTCCAGTCGATAGGTCCAACCGTGGTAACCGCACACGAATGCTTTCACGCAGCCGCTGCCCTGAGCCACTTGCATGCCGCGATGCCGGCAGGCGTTTCGAAATGCCCGCACCACCCCGTCTTCACCGCGAACGACCACGAGCGGTGTGCCAGCCGCGCTGCGAGCAACATAGGAGCCGGTGTCCGGCAGTGCCGCTGACGGGCAGAACGGAATTGGCAGTCGTTGCAGAAGTTCAAGCTCGGCTAGATGTCGATCCATCGAACGGTAATTTTCAACGGGTTCTCGCCAGAGCTCGTCACCGACATCGGTGGTCTTGTCGTCAATGTGCTTGAATACGCGCTCGATTACGGCTGCATCGCTCAAGAGTCCGGCCATCACGTTCCTCCACGTCGGTGCTTGATTGCTTAACGGGCGAGGTGAGCCTACCACCCGCGGGAATCTCCAGCACCTACGATATCCCCAAAGGCGTCCCGGTTCATCTCGTCGATGTGAGCACCGCGTCACTCCATTATTGTGCGAGTGCCTGCAACCGATTAGCCTGTGGGATTGCCCAACAACGAAGACTCTTGGAGCCATTCATATGTCAACGCCTCTCAGGATTTTAAAAATCTATTGGTCGATCGTAATACTCGTCTCGGCCGTCCCTCTTGCTTTCGGCCGCGAACTGCCGACCACGCAGCCGTCGCGAGTGGGAATGTCCAGCGAACGGCTACAACGTCTGACCGATCACATGAATCAAGCCGTAGCACAAGGTGTCATGGTTGGCGGGCTGGGTATGATCGCTCGCAACGGTCGAATCGTTTACCGTGAAACCTACGGGCAAAGCGACCGTGAAGCCGCAAAGCCGATGGAGATGGATGACATTTTCCGGATCTATTCGATGAGCAAACCCATGACCAGCGTCGCTGTCATGATGCTGTACGAAGAAGGCCACTTCTTTCTGAATGATCCGGTGGCTCGATACATCCCCGAACTCGCCAACCTGGTCGTTGCGACCTCCACGGCGGATGGAGAAACCGTGGCTGTCTCGGACGGTACGACCAGTAGCACCGTGGGCGTCGGGGATGAATCCAAAGAGGGTCAGACACGCAAACCGAGCCGGCAGCCGACAATACGGGACCTGCTTTCGCATACCGCCGGGTTCTCCTACGGATTTTTTGGCAACACTGAGGTTGATAAGCAATATCGAGCGGCGGATCTGATGCAAGCGGGTGATACGCTGGAGCAATTCGTGACCCAACTGGGCAAGATTCCGCTGCAATATGACCCCGGCACGCGTTGGCACTACAGCGTCTCGGTTGACATTCAGGGCCGTCTGGTGGAAGTAGTCTCGGGTATGCGGTTCGGCGAGTTCCTCCAAAAACGTCTTTTCGAGCCATTGGACATGGTGGATACGAGCTTCACCGTACCGCAAGAAAAACTCGATCGCCTTGCACAGATTTATAGCCCGGAAGGCACAGAAGAGGGAGCCAGTGCGTTCCTGACCCCCAACACCTCGTCAACCCTGGTCGTTTCTCCGGCAAGCGTCAACGATAGCTTCATGGAAGGTGCAACCTTCGAAAGCGGCGGTGGTGGACTGGTGTCGACAGCCCGCGACTACATGCGTTTCAGCCAGATGATGTTGAATGGCGGTGAGCTCGACGGGGTGCGCATCCTGTCGCCCAAAACGGTGGAACTGATGACCATCAACCACCTCGGCGACATGGAGATGGGCTTTGGCAGACGCGGAGTCGGATTTGGCCTCGGCTTTGCCGTAGCGCTGGATCAGGGTCGGATCGGAGAACTCGGTTCGGTGGGTGAGTACAACTGGGGAGGTGCTGCGGGGACACGGTTCTGGATCGACCCCGAAGAACAGCTTATTGGCATATTCATGGTACAGAGTATTCCCCACCGTACGCGACTCGGCTCGGACTTCAAGAATCTGACTTATCAGGCGATTGTCGAAATTCAGAACTAAGGTAACCCTCAAGACGATGTTACCCATAGTGATTGACAATTGGGCCGCGTGGTCCTCTGGTGTCGAAACCGAAGAACAGTGGAAGCGTTTTTTCGGCGCCGGCGCGAACATTGTTGACGACCGCCACGCGGGAAAGGCCAACGTCGAATTTTTGACTGCAATGCAGCGCAGGCGAGGTTCATCGCTTGCGCGTGCTTGTATCGGGCGTTTTCCTCGGCTGAAACCGTAGGTGTGAAAGCGAAATATTGCACTCGATTGCTGGGTGACGGGTAGGGTGAGCTCGGTGTTCTACTGTTCGGTACACGCCTATCTGGAGTTGTTCACATACGCCAGAAATCGAATGAAACGGTTCGGCCTGGATGAGAATTCGACGATTACAACCCCTGTGTCACAGGTTTTCGATTACTTCCAAGTATCGGCTTTTTATGGACTAAACTGTATTGGTGAGCGGGTGCTTTGCGTCAGGATTGTTCATCTCGCGGTCGTAACAGCATTCCCCTCAATTTGGTCGTCGAAGTAAAACTGGAGACGTCAAGATGCCAAACAACTCCCCGACAGTGCTGGTCGTCGAAGACCACCTTCCAGTATTGCAAGCAATAGCTTTTAGGCTGGAAAGCGCCAAGTTCAACGTGTACACAGCGCGTGATTGCGCGAGCGGTGCTATGAAAGCGCGCCAGATCAACCCGGATATTGCATTGCTGGATATCTGCCTGCCCAGTGGTAATGGGTTCGAGCTGGCTAAAAGAATTGATGTGATCTGTGCAAGACCCGTAAAGAAAATATTCATTACGGCAAGCTGCGACAAAAGCTATCGAAGAAAAGCCACGGAATGTGGAGCCGTTGATTTTCTGGAAAACCGTTCACATCCGATACATTACTTGCGGCAGTCACTCTAGCTTAGCTAGACCAACTTAAGAGACCAAGTCCGTAGCTGCGTAGGCCTGTGCTTTGTCAATCTGCTCTAGAAGCTGATCATTCAAAGAGAATTATCGCCCGTCGACCGTCTGATCACGGCTCCTTTACCCTATACCCCTACCAACCCTTTCCTTCCGCGAATAACGGAAGTACACGTCATTTCTTCTCGTGTTTGCACACCCGGCGAGTAGCAAACATGCAATCCCTATCGCCAAGTTTCTAAGGCCCACACCAACCCTCCGAACACAAATAATAGCTTCGAGTATATTGCCTGGGTCTGGTAAAGGTATCGCAGTACATTACCGCTATTTACGGTAACCGCGTTCTGGTTCGTTTCAATATCTTGCTGATAAGCCTGCCCGCTCTTTCACGCGACTTAGATAGCTCGAAATAGCTCATCAACTATTTCTCGAATCTTGGCATCAGCTTTGATGAATTTTTTGTCCAAACGACCACCTCCCCGAGTTGCGTCGTAGAGGGCTTCTCCTGACACTTGTCCATTATGAAATACGCGAATGACCGCATAAGACATATAGATCGTTAGATCCCATGACCACCGCGCCGAATAAGTTGAGGTCCATTCACAATCAGTTATTGATGAACCATTTTCCAGCAACCTTACGGCTATACCTTTGGCTTCAACTGATTTGCGGTACTCAATTAAGAATCCCTCCCTCACAGCCGGATCTTCGATGATGCATATTTCCTCTAATCCGCTGACACCTTCAATGGGATCGACAGTCTGAACGATGGAACATCCCATCAAAGCAAAAACGGGGAAAAGGAGTACAAGTTTAGTCATAGCAGCCAATGTATTTCTCCAAATAGAAATGCGCTCAGAAGCTCTCCGATACAACTACAAGCGTAACTCTCTCCTGTGCATAGTCTCACAGCGGCGCATCTATAGTGATCCCTTCATCATTAACCCATATATCGGTTCTGATCTGGCCGTCATCCTGCATCGCATGTGGATCGACGGCACTGAGTTCCAATGGGGAACCGAGGGGGCAAACACATGAGTTAGTCCACTCGATCCCCAGCGGGATCGTCCACCGCGTGGACGAGGTCTGGATGAAGCCGTTGATGTCCGCTGCGCGAAAAGCGCGTCCGAAAGCCTGGCTCTCCAAACCGCCCGACCAATGCATGCAGCGCTTGGTGTTTACACCAATTACCGACTGCGGAAAGAAGCTAGAGGTGGTCCGGTTTCCTTGGACACATATCCGCCATTGTTAAGTGGATTGGCTGCGGATAAGGGTTTTCCACGGAGCGAGCGCGGCCCCTCACAGGCCAAGCGCTCGTCTGCTCCTGCGGAGCAGGAGACGATCGGCGGGTAACCCGGCTTGATCATACGATGTTACTTGCCGCATAGTTACGTCGTTAGTATTCATCTGACCCGTTTTCTCATCTCCTGTCGAGATTCGGCTTCCGGTAATGCGCTGTAAGCCGTTTTCGTCACCCCGTCCATACCTGGACATACCCCGGATTGCTGCCCTTCATGCCACCATCAACTCAGATCCGAAGTACGCCGTATCCGGCGTTCGATCCGCCAACGAGCTGTGGGGGCGACGGCCGTTATAGAATTCCAGGTACTTGGTGATGTGGCGCCGAGCAGCGCCCATGTTCTCATAAGCGCGCAAATACACTTCTTCGTATTTGATCGTCCGCCAGAAGCGCTCGATGAAGATATTGTCCCGCCACGCGCCCTTGCCATCCATGCTGAGTTTCACGCCACGCGTTAGAACCGCCTCGACAAAATCCTCACTCGTGAATTGCGATCCCTGGACGCTCTCATGTTTGTCAAGTAGCCACTAGTACATGATAAATCTCTCTGGCAACGTATCGTTTCAAGCAGCGCATAATTTCTCGTTTGGTGCGTCCCTCTTTTAGTCGGCGTTCGACATATTTCTTGGTCCTGGGATCGATACGCATCCGACTCAGAACGATGATATGCAACGCGCTGTTCGCTTGCCTATTTCCGCCTCGGTTCAATCGATGGCGCTGTATTTTTCCGCTCGATGCGGGTATCGGACACGCACCGCAAAGTTTGGCGAAGCTGGATTCGCTGCGTAGTCGGTCGGGATTGTCTCCAGCAGTCACAATGAACTCGCCTGCAGAATGTGTTCCGACGCCCACAAGTTGCGTAAGTTTTGCTCCAAGCTCTTCGACCAAAGGATCAATCAGACGGTCTAGATCAGCAACTTCATCATTGAGATCCAGGATACGATGAGCCAACGACTTGAGCGCGATTCGGGTTGCCACAACCGGATCTCGATAACCCAGGGTATCGGGCCGCCAGGATGCACAGGTACGCAGTAGCTGCATACGCGTCAGATTTCGAACCTGATCTCTCAGTTCGTCAGGCGACGCGACAATCGTATTGTGCAGTTGCTGGAGCGTGGCTCGTCGGCATTTGATCGCTGTTTTTCGGGTGGTACGAAGCACGCGTAACGCTTCCACAGCGCCACTACGATCTTTCGCAACCTGCACACGT
Organism: Pseudomonadota bacterium; assembly: GCA_022571865.1. Taxonomy (GTDB): domain Bacteria; phylum Pseudomonadota; class Gammaproteobacteria; order Pseudomonadales; family Azotimanducaceae; genus SMWK01. The sequence continues at coordinate 4,458 of JACZXA010000001.1, read as the reverse complement.
TGTCCGGTACGAGCTGCTTGAGCGGCAGCAATCGCATCAATTTCGTCGTCCTTACCTTTAGCGCGCCGCATCGATCGATCCGGGCCAGTAACTTCCAAGACGGGTATACCAGCGAGTGCCAGATGACGCGTCAACCCGGCTCCGTAACTGCCGGTGGATTCCACGCCCACTCGAATGACGTCACCGTAAGAACGGAACCAGCGCAGCATTGCGCGATAGCCGGCTCTAGTGGTTGAAAATGAATCACTACCGAGTACGGTCCCGTTATCATCGACTACGGCCGCGGCATGTAGGTCTTGGTGAGTATCAACCCCACCGATGACCGTTCTTGTATCAGCTTTTAACATTGATAGGTCGCCTCCTACGGATCTAGTGCGAATAAAGCGGCACCGATCTCATCCGAATCGGACACGACAGTGAAGGGGCACCTATGGCCAGGCTCTCATCAGGTCACGAAATCGGGCGAGGTCGGAACCTCAACCGATTGCCCTCGGGTGGCCGACAAGTCCAGGGAATGACACCTCGGTCGGTCAGTATTCGGGTCAGGCCGCCCGGGGGCGACCGGCCCCATTATCCCGGTTATATCTAACATCGTGAGAGTCAGGCCACCAGAAGGAACCGGCAGTTATATTCTCACTGTCGGTATTGACGATCTCGGGTATCCCATAGCGATCAAAAGCCGTCTCCAATGCCTCCACACAGAAATCGGCCGTCAAGGTATTGGATAACTGCCAGGCCAGTACCTTGCGAGTTGCCCAGTCCAGCACCGCCACCAGATAGACAAACCCCCGCTTCATGGGTAAAAACGTGATATCCAGGGCCCAGACCTGATTTGGCCGGTCAATGATCTTGTCCCTCAACAGGTACGGATAAACCCGATGTCCCGGGTGTGGCTGGGAGGTCCGAGGCCGTCGGTAGATCGCTTCAATCCCCATCCGCCGCATCAATGTGCGTACATGCGTGCGTCCCACCGAAAAACCGTCTGCACGCAGCAACTTTTTGAGCATCCGGCTACCGTGCAAACGTTTGCTCCTGCGGAGCAGGAGACGGATGTTCCAGGTGTAGTTCGTCTATGCGTCTCATCAAGGCAAGATCCGACTGTGAGACTTCTACCGGTTGGTAATACACGCTCGATCTCGAGAGATTCAACACCTGTGCCTGGCGAGTAACCGGCAAAGCTTCCTCCCGATCGATCATCGCTTGGCGCTCGCATCGTCGCTTCGACCGAGCGCGTCGCTTTCAAAGAAAGCGCGCCTGCCAAAAAATCATTCTCCATCGTCAGCTGACCGATCTTCGCCTGCAGGTCCTTCACACTGGGTCCTGATTCCAGTTCACGACGTTCTGCCTTGGTCAGAAACACTTCTTCTGCACTCTTCAGTAGTTGGATTTTCCAGTCCGTGATCTGATTGGCGTGTACGTCGAACTGCTCCGATAGCTCTACCAACGTCTTTTCGCCCTTTAGTGCCGCCAGCGCCACCCGGGACTTGAACTTGGCGCTGTGGTTTCGTCGTGGTCTTCTCATGTCTGCTCCTCAAAGGCTTGCGCCTATTTTCAAGCAGCCATCCCACTTATGCGAGTGTCCAGTTTTCTGGGACCACCTCTAACGTCAGTTTCCTTTGTCGGATACGAAACCATTGGAATGAATTTGTTAGAGGTTCTTTGGATCCGAAGATGCTATGGCGTAAGCAAAGGAGAATTCTTGCTTGTTATCGGTACAGCTGCCGTGTCATCACTTTGATTTTGCAAAGTGGAAATCCATTGAAAAGTAAGTTGGTTTATATTGACGGGTTGAAAACAATCGAATGAAGGGTGCTTTTGTTAGAGATGAATCCTGCTTCGCAACTGTGGACATTATGCGTGTTTTGTCCACAGTTGGTTTTGCCGGTTCGAATTTGAATAATGCAAAGCTGGCGTACGTTAGGATATTTCCCCTACTTCCTCCATTCCATGGATTCTCGGTACAAATCCTTTCGCCACACTGACGATTGCGGTGATGAGCCCTATGACACCGGCCGCACCGAGCAATTGACCATGTATCAACTTTGTCGCTGTGACAACATGATTCCTAAGCGACTCTCCAAAATGTGCCACAAGCGCCTGGGATGGGTACTATGAGCCTGAGCCTTAACTAATTTGTTTCGTGGCGGTTTCGATGATGATTAGATCTAGAGTGTATATGGTGATATGGACGGTCCTTTGCGCCTCCCTTCCTGCTTTCGGGTACGATCACACACCAACTGTTAGTGAGGTCGGGGTACTTTTAGATACCTATCGAGCAGCTGAACGTGACGGAACAATTGACGTTTTCCCAGGTTGGCGAGCATGGGCGATAGCCCACAAGGAAGCCCAGTTAGCATTAACGGCCGGTAGGCTGGCGTTGTTTCACGATCGTTTGCTGAAGTTAGAATCAATAGGGCTGCCTGGTGATCCTGGCTCTGCCATTAGCATGGCGGAACTCTATAGCTTGGCTGTAGAAGCAGATGTTTCATCTATCGTAGATAGACTGAGTTTTTGTAGGTAGCGACCAGAATTCGGATTTCCGGCTCGCCTACCCTGGAACGACAGGTCATGGGCTTTCGGCGAAATCTCCGTCGCTGGCCAAATTCTACGCTAACGCTTCGGCCGCGCATAGCATCGCCGCCGAATTTCGGCCTTTCTGATACATAGGCACCATGGCGAAACGAGAACAAACAAGCACCAGAAAGACTCGAGCCAAGAAAGGATGCTACGTCGCACATCGAGATACCCGTACGGGTAGGTTCGTCACCCAACGAGCGTCGAGTAGGAAAACGGTTGTCCGCGAGCACGTCCCGATGCCGGGGAGAGGCGACACAGTCAAGGTTGCTGCTCACAAGAGGAGAGCGCCCAAGAAAACGTTCTCCAAGAAAGATGCTTCTGAGAAACTACGTCACAAGATCTTTGAAATGACGAAGGGCGAATGGCCTGACTGTCGGTTTGGTACGCCCGTCCCTGGGCAATGGCGTCCTTGAGTATTATTAGAGAGCAACGATTGTGCCAACTAGAGGTCTTCTAATCGAAATAGTAAGCAACGGAGGGTACTGACAAGTTAACTTTTTCTGTGGGCTAGAGTTACACAATTGGCGAACTTGGAACGTTTTATCTAACACATACTTCCACTTTTTGCCTATTCCAAGCGATAAAATGAACTCGAATTCCTACTTTTACGTTGCGAGCTTCGTTAACTTGTCGATACCATTTTGGATTCTACGACCGTGAACGGCGTGGTCCTCTACTGGAAGAACCTCTTCGGTTGCTGGGTATCTGTTTCGTTTCTGTTGTGGAAGTCGTCAAGACAAATACCTCCCGATAGTAAAGTGCGTCCAGATTAGCCCTGTTGATAAACACAGCAGGAATTTCAGGAATGTCTTCTTTATGGCAATAACGCTCGGATATCTCGCGCTAGCGGTTTCAGCACATCGGAATCCGTCCAGTAACCATTGTGGCTCAAGGGGTTCCATGAGCGGGCGACGTTTCCGACATTGACTTCTTTGTCCCTAAACACGGCGCTTCGATATGAAGTACTCAACGGTTTGAGCGGCCACCCTAGCGCGTCATCTTCGTCGTAGAAATTCTTCCAACGAAATGCATATCCGTTGGTTGACGTATCTATGGCTCTAATGTCCAGCTCTGGAAATCCAGCGACAAAAATGGGGATGTTACAGCCAGTGGTGTAGAAAAATTTGAGCTGCTTACAGCGGAGAAAATCGTCGACCGGTGTTCCTCGTTGGGTAGTCGGGTTCTTCCACACACCTCTGGTTGCCGAGTTTTGTTGGGCATCCCAAATATAGTTAGAGATTACTTGGCCACCCAGAGAATGGGCGACTAGAACGACAGGTTTGGATTCGCCAATAAAGTTGAACGCTTTCTTCAACGCAGTCCGAATTATCTGCTGGACCTTCTCATACGGGCTACCCTGGCTCGCCGCTCGACGCTCAAGTCCTGCGGCATCCGAGAATCCAAACAGTAAGAATTTGCGCAGCCGAATCCAATCTATTTCTGTTCTGCGCATGGCCTTCATGACTCGATCTTGATGAGGTTGCAGAACAGACTGATAAAAAATTGTGTCAAACAGAATATTGTCCCATTTGCTGTCTCCGAGCCGATCAGCAAGTTTCTCCTGAAAATCGTCGGCAAAGTTTTCTTGAGTATCACCCATTCCGTGAATGGCAAGTAAAACCAGCTCTTTACTCATAGGATTTCTTCCACATCGGTATCCACGGGACAAAAAACTTCAAGATCCATGCCAAGTAGGCCTACTGAGAGAAGGAGTGGATACACGCGGTGGCGGTGCTTCGCACACGACCCGGCGGCTCGTTGCGTCATTGCCGTACGCAGCGGCGTCACTTAACTACGCAATTTCCTGGGTCAACGGCGAGTCGAATTGTTACACGCTGTAATCACCTTCGAAGAGCGGAAGGCAAATTCCGTGAGCATCAG
>JACZXA010000281.1 GCA_022571865.1 Pseudomonadota bacterium | reverse complement strand
GTACAGACTGACTTTTCGCGGTGAAGTGTTGCAAGGACAACACGCCTCAGTGGTCAAGAAGCGTCTGGCCGGATTGCTCAACTTGGATGAGGCGCAGGCGGAAAAACTCTTTGCGGGGCGGCCTGTGGTGCTCAAGCGAGAAGTCGATCGCAGAACCGCAGCTAAGTTTCAAGCACTTTTCAAGAAAGCGGGTGCCCGGTTACGGGTGAGGGCGGTTGAGTCGGCCGGCACCACGAAAGCACCCGAGCCAGAATCGTCGTCGTCCGAAGCCAGTCCGACTCAGGTGAACGACACAACTGGCGAGCCAACCGAAGGGACTTCAACTCTTGATGTATTGCCTGCCGGTAGCGACGTGTTGACCACTGCGGAGAGGCAAACTGACCAGGCTTGCGAAGTAAACACCGACCACCTCTCCGTGCTGGATGTGGGTAGCGATCTCGGTGCAGCGTCGGATTCGAATGTCGCAGATGCGCCGGTACTGGATATATCTCACCTCTCGTTGGCAGAAGTGGGGATTGATTTACATCAAGCCGATGAAAGAAATCACTCGACGGAAATACCTGCACCCGTTGTCGATTTCGAGATCGCGGAGGTTGGGTCGGATGTCCTGCCGCAGGGGCCTGACCAACAACCGGAGTTGGAAGTCGAGATCGATATAGAGGGTTTCGACCTGGCGGAGGTGGGGGCCGATATCGGTCAGGCCGACGACGAGACTGCACCACCGGCGCCCGATATCTCTCATCTCAGCCTGGATGATTAGTCGACGGTGACGCTAAAGGTTTTGTAGCCAGCGGCTTCCATTGCCCTGACGACCGCGTCCTGACAGTCGGGACATATGGCGATCATGGAGCCGCCGCCCCCGCCGCCGGTAAGTTTCGCACCCAGAGCACCGTTTTCGCGCGCGATGTGGATGAGGTCTTCAAGCTCGGGCGTCGAGAGTTGCAAGGCGTTCAGATATCCCTGACAGAGGTTCATCAACTCACCTAACTCCTGGAAATGTCCCGCACTCAGCGCGTCGACGCCTGCACGAGTGAGTGCGGCGATCTGATCGAAGATGCCGTCGTAGCGGGTCTGGTAGGACTCCCAGGATTTGCGCACTCGGGCAACCATGTTGGCAGTGAGGCTTTCCTTGCCGGTGAGTCCGACAACGAGTGGCACCGGTTCGGCCAGCTTGACCTCGGCAAACCGTGGCTCGACAACTTCGCTGGGTTCTTCGACGGAGAAGGGCCGCTCATAAACCAATGGCATGCCATACGTGGCGATGGTGTTGTCGATACCCGAGGGTGTGCCGTGGGCCGCCTTCTCGCACTGAAACGCAAGCGCATTGATCGTCCCGTCTTTGAGTCCCAGCGTAAAAGCTCGATCCAGTGCACGAATGATCGACACGGCCAATGCCGATGATCCACCCAGGCCCATCGCGCGTGGTACATGGGGCATGACTTCGATGGTCATCGATTCGCGATCGAGGTCGAGTTGTTCGATCACGTTGAGCAGGATGCCGTTCAGACCCTGGGAACTGCTGGCGCGAAGCCGCTGCTCGAAACCCCAGCGTGGAATCACCACGTTGATGCCATCGCCGCCTTTCTGAACGTGGGCCTCGACCGCAAGCGGTATCGGCAACGCCAGTGCCGGGCGGCCATAAACGACGGCATGTTCGCCGAGCAGAATGACCTTGCCACAAGCGGAGCTGCGGTCCGCGTGAACCGGGTCGGTGACGTTGCGCGAGAGGTTGTTGGCGATCTCCCTGGCTTTCCAGACCTTGATTTCGCCGGATTCGATCAGCGCCTCCACCACGGTTTCGAACTGATCTTCAGGTACCTCGGCGGTACCGGCAACGCTGCGGGCGTGCAGGTTCATATGGTTCTGCTGAATGCCGTCGGTGGACAGTGCGCGTAAGGCGGCAAAGTTCTGGGCAAGGCCTACGGCGGCCATGATGCCGGCGAGTTCCGGGGCGTTCGGCGAGCCGAGCAGGCGATGGTTGATGCGCACGCTCGGGTTGGTTTCGAGCGAACCGCCCACCGTACCCACCTTCATGGGAATATTGATCTCACCAATGAGATCGCCAGCTTCGTTTTTGTACCAACGGGTGAGCGCTGTATAACGGCCATCGCGTGCGGCATAAGCGTGGGCGGCAGCCTCAATGGCGCGCCAATCGTTACCTGTGGCAAGTGCGACGGCATCGACCCCATTCATGATGCCTTTGTTGTGAGTTGCCGCCCGGTATGGATCTACCGTGGCAAGATCGGTCGCGAGGATGATGCCGTCGCGCACCTCTTCGCCGGTAAAACCCTTGCCTTCGAGGTTCTTCGCAGGGATACGCACCGATGCCGAGGCCATCGCCCGGTCGGTCAGGTTGGACAGTATCCGCAGAAAAACCTTACCCCCGGTAATTGTTTCCACCATCGCCGCGATCCCCTCGCACATGGCGTTTACCAGGTTGGCACCCATGGCGTCTCGGGTGTCGACCAACAGATGGAGCACCACCATGTCGCGCCCGTCTTCCGGCGCATGGTGGGAAAATACTTCGACATCGATCGCTCCACCACCGCGCGCCGCCATCTTCGGGTGGAGGCTGTTGGCGAGGGACAAAATATCGTCCTTGTGTTCGAGCAGGTCAGCCATCGCCTGTTCAGGATCATCGATATTTACCGCCTGGACCTGCCCGATGAGAATGGGTTTTGAGCTTTCGCTTTGATAGCCGCCGCTCAAGCGCGCCATGCGGGCAGCACCCGATAACCCAGCGATGATCGATGGTTCTTCTACGACCAGGGGTACGACGTAGTCGCGGCCGTTGATCAGAAAATTGAGTGCGAGCCCCATTGGCAAGCCGAACACGCCCACCACATTCTCGACCATCTTATCGGCCACGGCTAAGCGCAATGAGTGATCACCGGAGGCGAGCAGGCGTATGTCGTCCTCGCTCAACAGGCTCCGCTGGTGCAGAGCCGAGATGCGCTGGCTGATGCTCATGCGGAAAAAATTGGGGATTCGTGACCCGCCTTCAGCGGGTAACTCGGATGCCATGTTCAGCTTCCTCCAACGAGATCTGGTGAAAATTCGCCGCGATAGCGGCGTGGGCGAATTCCTCGAGGCGGTTCGTGCGGTCGCTGAAAGCCGCCCCAACGTCTCCGCCACCGGCGCCGCATGGTTTGTAGACTACTTCGCATGCTGTGGCAAGGTGCTCCAACTGCTCGTGGGCGGGACTGTATATTCCAAGCCCTGCTGCGTTGTCGAGAATTCTCAGGCAAGCCGTGTACCTGGATAGATCTCTCAATAGGTCATTGGTCACGAACAACGACTCGGCCGTTTCTGTCAACAGGGAAAGTGGGGTCAAATCCGCCGTTTCCAACCATTGGGCAAACCGAGCTAGATGGTCCACCGTGCGGGCCGGTTGACCGGTCCAGATGAAGACGCTGTCGAGCCATTCGGGCAGTGTGGCAGGCGCAACTTCGCCGCTCTGAAATTTCAGTAGGCCGCCATGATAGGCGGCGGCCACATCGATTCCGCTGCCAAGCTTGCCTTGGGCATGGCGATGGGCCGCTAAGGCTGCCGAGTAGGTCAGCGGTTGGTCCATGACGGCCGCAAAGGCGCCTGCGAGAGCGGTACACATCGCAGCGCTCGAACCGACGCCCAGCTTGTCCCCTGCCTGAAAAAATAGCCGGGTATCGGTGACGACCCGGCCACTGGAAGGGAGGGCTGCGCGGTTCATGGTCTGGAGAACATGCCAGGTAAGTTCCTGCGCGCTCGAAGTGGGTGGTGGTGTGCGGCTTATCAACGCTTCCCGACCGATGCAAGTGGGTACCGCGTCAAATCCGAGAGATTCGAACTGCCACGGATCAACGACCCCGTGGGGCCCGTCCCGGTTGAAATCGTCCTGGTTGAGATGGATGGTGCAGATCGCTTCACGGTCAACCGCCATCACCATCGCTGGCGCGCCGCGCAGCACGGCGTATTCGCCCCATAAGACGATCTTCCCCGGGGCGCTGGCTCGAATCACTGGGTGACTACCAGATCAAGTACCCGTGCACCGACCCCCAAACCCGCGGTCATTGTCTGCAACACACCCGGAATGGTCGCGAGCGCATCCGCAACGGCCGTGGCAACCTCGGGCTGACACACCGCTTTGACCTGGGGACCGGCGTCAACGGTGAAAAATACCGGCAAGCCGTCCGTACGCAAGGTACGAATGGCCTGGATGCACGTTAAGGTGGCGGCGTTCCAGTATACGAGCCCGGGCTGGCTGCTCATCATGAGACCGTGCATCTTCAGGCAGCTGTGTTCGGCAAGGGTCGCAAGCGAATCGAAATCCTGCGCCAGAACGTGCTTCACACCCTGACGGAAATCCTCTTCCGTACTGGTGATCCAGGCGGGATAGAAAGGCGAGGTGGCAGCCGTTATGCGCATTCCCTCGGAAGACGAAGTCAACTTCGCTTCCATTGCGGTAATCGCGATCACGGTGGTCAGGGGCCAGACTTCAGGATCCAGCAGTTCGCTCGCCGTCCAGTCCGGCTCGCTCAAACCGACGAATCCACCGAACATCGAACGGGCAGCGGACGCGGATGCAACGCGTGCGTGTGCGGACAGTTCGGCCTTGCTCAGTTGCAACTCGCAGTGTCCATCGATTGCACAGACGAGTGCGGCGAACCCCGAGGCCGAAGAGGCGAGCCCCGCCGCGGTTGGGAAATTGTTGGTGCTGCGAATACACAGCGGTGGAATGTCGTAACTGGTGCGAAGCGCCGCGAGGCAA
>JACZXA010000093.1 GCA_022571865.1 Pseudomonadota bacterium | reverse complement strand
TACAGCCGAGATGATACTGCGGAAGAAGTAGGCCAGGGTAATGGCGGTCAGGCTCCAACCGAAATCGTCTCGCAAGACGACGATGAGGATGGAGAAAGCCTGGCTGACGAAACCGGTCGTGACTTGTAAAACGGTGCCCATAGCCACGACCACCCAGGCGTAGTGATAGTGGCTGGCCAGCGAGCGGCCGGCTCGACTTTCTAAGAGTTTAACCAAAAGCGGAATCCTGGTTGAGGCTTAACAACGTTGTGGGCCACAGTACGGACAGGGCCGGGTCTGTGGATTCGGCTAGGATAGCGGGGACTCCCACTGAAAATAACTGCTAGGCTGGACCCCTTTAGCAGTTGTCGTACTTCTCGGTGGCAAACGGGGTAATCTTGCCCGTCTCCAGGTTATAGCGGGACCGGTCCAGTCCCCGCAGGTCCTTCCCGTATACGTGGACCTCCACCGTCGGACGGTCGGTGAAGTTGTCCATCTGATGAATTTCATCCACATCGGGGATTAGCAGGGTGATCTCTCCGGGATTGTACTGGGAGCGCCGGTCCTGCTCCAGTTGGGCGTAACCTTCCTTTGAGCGGTCGTCTACCCGCCGGAAACGCGTCTCGGTGAGAGTGTTGTCCATTACGCCGATCATGCCCCAGGTACGGTGGTCGTGGGGTGACGCGTGGTCGCCGGGACCCCAGACCACGGCGGTGACCAGCAGACCGCTGTCGCCTTGGTACAGCGCGTAGGAGCCGTGATTGGGCCGGTTCCCCTTGCCCACTGGAACCCGGTATTGGCTGGGAATGGCCTCCGGATTGCTGACCAGCCGCTCCAACCAAGACGATCCGGTGTCGAAGATTTTCTGCTCGTCGGGCTGCCTGGCCAGCAAGCCCTCCATGTCCTCAACAAACTGGTCCAGGGAATATTTCACCGTGGTCATGTCGCTCCTCCCAATTAAGCGGAACCCTCGCTCATCACGTGCAGAGGCAATCCGGTCGCGGAACGAGTACCGGTAGCGCCGAGTCAATTATGGTCACCGCTCATAGTAGTGTCAAGAGATAGTAACCGGCGCCGATTATTAAGGAATTCGTATCCTCCGGTTTGAGGTTCTCCTTGGGCGGCAAGCCTCGGATCGCGCGTGTGTTAGAATAGTCCAAGTTATGGACGATCAGGAATTTCTGACCCGTATCCACCGGAAGATCGAACGGCTGGCCGGCTGCACCATTCAGTTGGAGGTAGACCGCCAGGAAGCCAACCAACTCCAAGTGGAACTGGAGGGGGAGGTGCCTCTGGTGGTCATGGGTTCCAATATCTTCGAATACTCCGGGTTCGCCAGGATGTGCGTGGAGTATGCGGTCATCCACCGCTGTTGCGGTGATCGGAGTCCGTTCTGTGGTGCGTGACGATTCAGCCGAGGTTGTAAATACGTCGGACGTTTTCGCCGAGAAATTTCCGACGGGTCTCGTCGGATAACGGTTTCACGAAGGAAGTCAGCGCATCCACCCAGGTGTGTGGATGATCTGGATGTGGATAGTCTGTCGCCCACATGAAACAGTGCGATCCGACATGGTCGATGAGATAGGGCGCAGCGGTTTCGTCAGGGTCACCGGAGATGAAACATTGATCCCGAAAACACTCACTCGCCGTGCGTTTTCCAGAAACGTTCAGTGCGTCCGCATAAGCATCCAGCCTGTCCAGTAATGGACCGATCCAACCACAGCCCGCCTCGAGCAGGCCCAGCCGGAGTGCGGGAAAACGCTCCAGCGTGCCCAGGGACAGAAAAGAGATGAATACTTGCTGGACGAGGCTGCGCAGCCAGATCGCCTCGGCGGGACCACGACCTTCGCGGGGCCATTTGAAGATACCCTCGGCGGCGCCATGGGGTGTGAAGGTCGGGTGGATGGCCAGGGGTACTTCCAGTTCGCAACACTTGGCGAAGATGACATCGTGTTCCTCCGCACCGTGAATGACTTTGTTATGATTGAACGGATTCAACCACGCTCCCTTGCAGCCGTCTTTGACGGCGCGTTCAAGTTCTTGTGCGGAACCTTCCGGATCCAGCAGGGTAAGTTGTGCGATGGGAACGAGACGACCACCTGAATCTCTGCAGAAGTCCGCAATCCAGCGGTTGTAGGCGCGAACATAGGCGAGGCTCAACTCCGGATCCGTCAGTTCACATTCCCACAGCAGGCCGATCGTTGGATAGAGCAGACACAGATCCAGGTTCTCCTGATCCAGCAGTGACAAGCGTTCGACGGCGTTGCACGCGCCGAACGGCATGTTGTCTGAATAACGACGATCTGGAGAAGGGCGCAGGTTGTCTTCTCCCATGGCGCCCATGATCGCAAGAGACCCTTTTCGGGTGCGTCGAGAAGGCTGGCCGTCGATCTCCAGATATTCGAGCCCGTCATCGTCCACCTTGATGCGCAGAGCACGATCCAGGTATTTTTTCTCCAGATAGTTCTCCCATAGATCTGCGGGTTCCAGAATGTGTCCGTCTGCGTCCACAGTTCCGTCGTGGGGGAAGCGTTTGATCTCGTAGGCCATCTGTATTTCCAGATCAGGTGGGCGTTACAGACTCATCGCAGGTGTTTGCGATGGGATGATAACCGATCATGGGGAGACAAAGGTCGTTTCGGCGACGTTGTTTGGCAACGGCACCTCAGGGACAAACCGGTAGTCTCCTTCCGCCAGGAAGTTTCGGCGCAGTGCCAGGATCTCCCGCCAGGTTGCCAGGAGACCGTGGGTTGCCGGGGGAAGGTCGTATTCGATGGCACGGCGTAACTTCGCTAGATTGTAAAAAGGAACCGCGGGAAACATGTGGTGTTCGATGTGGTATTGCATGTTCCAGTAATAAAAAGCAGGTAGCCAGGAGCAGGTGAACGTCCGGCTGTTCTGCCGAAAGTCCGGGGTGTTCTGGTTGAGCCCGTAGTGCTGCGGCAGTCCGCAAAGAAATCCGAGCCAGGCGCAGTAGAAGGTGCCGAAGGTAAAGACGATGATTAGAAACCAGTGGCCTGTGAACACAAAGACCAGCGCGGTCAGAGAGTGGCCGATCAGCAGCAAGCGCGCCCAGTTGCGATGTTTACGCCGGAGGCTCAGGTTGTAATGAGGCAGAACGTGATTGTACCAATCGCCGCGGATGCGGCCGTTGGCGTGATGCCAGACGAGCGTTAACCTCTGCCAGGTAGCCGACGGATTCCAGGCAACCCATCCAAGCCATACGCGCCAGCGTCTGATGCTGAATCTGATGGGCAGGCGCACTTCGCCGTCGTATTCGGCGTGACAGGTTCCCTGGTGATGTATGGCGTGGCTCGCCTGGTACCAGAGATAGTCGGACCAGCTGATGTACGCATACACTTTTTCGAAGAAACCGTTCAGCGCTCGGGAATTGAAGACCGTGTGGTGCTGCAACTCGTGAATCGCGATGAGCCCCATGAAGGGACCGATCGTGCCGTGTATGAATAGAGCCAACAACAACAGGGGAGTCGACCAATACCAATTCGCCGGGTTGATATTACCGAAAGCCAGATACGACAGCGCGCCCGTCGCGAAGAAGAGTCCGAGATGGGAGATTGTCTGCACCCAGCCACGTAGGTCGTTTCGTTTCAGCAACTCGGCCAGAACTTTTGCGTCGATCGGGCTGCGATACCAGGAGATGGCTATGTCAGTCTGAAAGGTCTGGTTTGATTGCGTCGTCACGTTGAGGTCGTCTCGTCTCTGGATTTGGATGCAAGCTGTCGAATTTGGACTTGGGCCGATTGATGACTGCATTGTCACTGACGCGCATCGGCCTGTCACGAATATCTCAGCGGCCGATTGTTCTATCCTTTGAGCACGAGAATGTCTGTTGGTGCCTATTATGCGTAGAATCACCGTTCGGGGAATGATTTTTCGGGACAGGACACTAACTAATGGCTGACGATCTTGCTGCCGCAAAAGCCGCTAAATACATGGGACTGTTCGAGACGCCGGTAATCGTTTCACAGTTACCCGACTCGGCTTTCCTAGCCGGAGAATTGAGAACCGCCATTGACGAACGCCGGGCGAATCATGCCAGCGCCTTACGCTCAAACAAAGGCAGCTGGCAGTCCGACACCAAAATGCTCGAGTGGGGCGGGGAACCCGCGAAGGAACTGGGTGCGATGATGTTGCAGATGTGCAATCAGTACACGCGTGACATCGGCCAGACCGACGCCGACAAGCCACGGTTCGAATGGTCGGGTGAAATGTGGGCCAACGTCTGTCCTCGTGGGGGTGGTCACGAATCACACACCCATCCGGGGTCAATGTGGTCGGCGGTATTTTTCCTGGATAACGGCCTGGCGGAAAACGAAGACGACGACAAAGCCGGTTACCTGGTGTTGCAGGATCCCAGAGACCCGGTTCCGCTCATGTACAAACCCGACCTCAGATACATTCAAGCCGACGGCACCGTCTACCGCTCAGACCATCGCTTCGCACCGACGCCGGGACAGGCGGTAATATTTCCCTCGTGGCTGGCTCATTGGGTGACCCCACATCATGGTCAGCGTGAACGCATCTCGATTTCACTGAACGTTTTTGCACTGCCGGCCCGTAGCTGAAGCAACCCAGGCTCGCCCGATCCCGTTACGGGTTGGCTTGCGTCAGTTGATTCAGTGCCGTACCCATCAGATCTTCGAAATTGTGCTGGTAGAAAGCGGTTTTTTCGATGGGGGTACAATCCTCGGCCGCGAGGCTTTCCTCAAACCGCTTGATCGGATTGCGACCGCCTTCGATATGCGGATAGTCGGAACTGAATAAACAAACTTCCGCTCCGCTGTTTTTGATGATCCAACCCGCAGGTTCGTGGGGATACGGGGTCACTCGTACCTGGCGGCGTACGTATTCGGAGGGTGTGAGGGACAAATTCTGCAACCGCTCTTCGTTTCTTCGAAAAGCACCGGCGCTCGAATCCATCGAGCGCATCCAACTCGGTAACCAGGATGCACCCATTTCGATGACACCGATCTTGAGGGTTGGGTGACGCTCGAGCACGCCATCAATGATGAGCGTTGCCAGTGTCTGCATGGGGGCCTCGGAAATCGCCATGTAGGACAGGGAAGTGAAATTGTCGTCACCGCCAATGAAGTCTTTCACCGGTGGCAGGCCATTGTCCTTGTAAGTCGGGTTCATACCGGTGCCGCCGCCGACATGAAAAACAATGGGTATGCCTGCTTCCGCGGCCATCGCCCACAGTCCTTCCAGAGCGATATGACTTGGAGAGTGGTGTTGCGGGCAGGCAGACGGAATCATCAATGCCGCGGCGCCTTGTGCGATGGCATCTTGCGCGGCAGTGATTGCTTTGTCCAAATCGAGCAGGGGTACATAAAGGACGGGCAGGAGACGCGCATCCACATCGCAGAAATCCAACATGGAGCGATTGTGACCGCGAGCGATGGCGTGGGCGAATTCGACATCGCTGGATCGCTCACCGGCCGCCAGCAGGCGTAATCCGCCCGTGGTGAACACCAACTGGCTCGCGACTCCCAGGTAATCGATGGCGGTTGATCGTTCCGTCTTGTCGAAGGCGCCTAAAGCGCTGAACCCTTTGCGCAGGGTTATTTCGGCTTCGTCGCGTTCGCGAAAGGCCGGGTCGGCGTACGCCTCACGTGCCTTATCGAGCTTGTCTTGAATGGCTTGGTCTCGTTTTAATAGTGCTTTCGCCTGCACGCGGACATCGTCTTCAAGCCAGGGTTCCAACCATCCGGGCGCCTCGAATATGTGTGCGTCGCCGTCGTGTACTATCTTGTCATTGATGTAGGGCATGTCGATCTTCCTCAAGCCGGCCTGGAGCTACGATTCCATAGTGCCAAAAACGCGCCGGCCACACTACGATTACTGGGCAGCGATCACTTTCTTTACAATCGGGTCTGACAACATTCTCGTGCGATGTTCATGAACCTTGGGGAACTGCGCAGGATCTACGCCATCTGCTTCGAGCCAGGTTGCAATGGTGAACAGGTACATATCCCCGATACCGTAGTCCTCGCCCATGACCCAGGGACCTTTGAACATATTTGTCTCGATCATCTCAAAACACTCGGTCATGGTTTCCGGCGTTTTCCGTTTCATTTCGCTGATTGCCGCAGGATCGTCTGCCCAACGGTAACCGCGAACCCCATGAGCGTGAGCGACGTGAACGGTCGAACTCAAATACGCGCAGAACGACAGTAGTCGGGCAAATGCGGAAGGATCGTCCAACGGCGCGAGGCGGGCTTCGGGAAAGGTCTGGCTGACATAGACGAGAATGGCCAGGTTCTCGGTCAGGATACCGTCTGGCACAGCGAGAGCGGGGACCCTTCCCTTCGGGTTGAGCGACAGGTATTCGTCCTCACGTTGTTCATTGTTCGCGAGGTTCACCTTGATGGCTTCGTAGTTCGCACCTGCCTGTTCAAGCGCGATATGTGATGCAAGCGAGCAGGATTTCGGTGCATAGAAAAAGCGGTACATGTTCTCAGGCCTCGTTCGATTGGCATGACAAGACTTGAGACCCGTTCGAGCTCAAATCGTCTGCGGGTTCAAAGTGGGTTATCTAATCTTACTCCGTGGTTTTCCCTGCCACCAAAACGGTTGCAGCTTCCGATCACCCGTTGTGACTTCTGCCAAAGTGTTTGACTCGTAAACCCTGCCGTTGAGCACGATGTGGCTGACTTTGTCACTGTTTCTGATATCGGTCAGTGGATTGGCGTCGAGAATGACCAGATCTGCAAGCTTGCCGACCTCGATGGAACCGAGGTCTCCGTCCATCGCGAGATAAGTTGCGGGGTTGATGGTCGCAGCGGACAGTGCCTGCATGGGTGACATGCCGCCCCGAACGAAACTCCACATTTCCCAGTGCGAAGCCAGACCCTCGCGTTGACCGTGGGCGCCGATATTCACCCTTACACCGGCTTCCATCAGCACCTTGGCCGATGCCGCTGAATCATCGTCCTTGTAGTCACTTTCCGGCGCCATTGCCCGCCTCACTGCCCTTGATTGCAGAATCGTCGGTGGTACGAATCGCGACAGAATGGGATGTTTCCATACTTCGGTATGCTGGTAGAAATAGTCTTCGGAGGTCAACCCGCCATAGGTCACGACAAGGGTTGGCGTATAACCGGCGCCCGACTGTCGCCAGAACTGGGTAATGTCGTCATACATCACAAGCGTCGGAACGTTGTGTTCGATACCGGTTATACCGTCGGCAATCAGATTCATATCCAGATGAAACAATGATCCGCCTTCCGCAACGCTCATCATGCCTTCGGCCCGTGCGGCTTCGATTACCTGCTGGCGCTGGTCTCGTCTCGGCTGATTGTAGTTTTTGATGCTGATCGCACCCTGGGCTTTCAACCTGCGGATATGACTCAACGCGTCTTCCAGAGAATCGACGGGCACCCAGGAAGTACTTTTTGCACCGTAAACGATTTCTCCCGTAGAAAAGATTCGAGGGGATAGAATTTTTCCAACCCGGGCATATTCTGCTGCCGCAAACGCCTGGGTTGCCCTGCTTGACGGGTTGTGCAGCGTGGTGACCCCCAAGGCCAGGTGCGCCAGGGAATTCCAATTCTGCTGGGGGATGATCTGGCCGTCACCATAGGCGCCGTGGGCGTGTATGTCGATCAAGCCGGGGATAATGGTCTTGCCGTTCAGTTCAATGACGGAAGCGCCGTCCGGAATGTTGGTATCTTTTGCGACTCCCACCTGGGTGATACGGTTTTTGGATATGACGATGGTACCGTTCTCGATCACGGTTCGATCAACGTTCATGGTGACAATTCTGGCGCCGGTTAGTGCAAGTTCCCCACTGGGAACGTCTGCCTGAATTGACATGGACAGGTCGACAGAGTCTGCGTCCGGCTCTTCATCGAACAACACGTCTGGCGCATTTACCGTCTTTAGTTGCGGCCCGACAGACCAACTAAGGCGCCTGGAGTCGTTCGACCAGTGGATGTACGTACCACCGATGTTGCTCACTTTTTTTGACGGAAGGCCTTTCTGTTCCGGGCCCAAGAAAATCGTTTTGCCGGTTTTTGGGAACGCCGAAAGGTAAATGTGGTGGTTCTCCTGGAACGCGATTGTTTTGCCGTCCGGGGACAATTGAATATCGGTACCGAATTCGCTTTCTGCGACGACGTTTACGTTGTGGCCATCGCGGGTCATGGACAACAACTGGGTTTTCGCGGTATCACTGTCCCTGCCGGATGGTTGTTCGCGTTCCAGCGTGTAAAGGAGGGTGTTGTCGGCGCTCAAACGTGGGGATACGCCTCGCTTGGAAACAAAGTGGGTTTCTCTGGATCGGATATCCATCAGGTAGTTGCCGGGTGCCTGTCCCCACTGAGCACCGAGCAGGTTGCTGCCCCCCAGTTTTCGGTACGCGAGCGTGTTACCGTCCTGGGAAATGCTCAGTTCCGTGTATTGCCCCGGTTCGGTGTTGAGTTGGCTCGATCTCCCGCCCCGGCTGCTGACCGAACGGATACTGGCAAGTTCCTCATCGTGCCAGCGAAGGAAATAGATTTTTTTGCCGTTGGGCGCCCAAACGGGTGAGAACTCGAAGCCACCGTTGTTGTCCGTGGTTAGGGGTTTTGGTTCGTTGTCGCCGTTTTTGAGGTAAAGTCGACCTAACGATTCAAACACGATGGATTTGCTATCGGGTGATCGCTGCGCAAATCGGATCATCTTGGTCGAAAAATTGTCTGGTGCAACATCTACCCGGAAGAGGGGAACAGGGTAAATACTCCGGGTGTCGCTTACCCGAAAGGGAATGTGCACTTTCTGCAGGGTGTCAACATCGACACGCCAGAGTTTCCCTTCAGACCAATAAACAACCTGTTTGCTGTCCGGCGTCCAGTCCATGTTCGGGTACATGCCTTGAACCCCCCAGGTTTCCTGCATGTCCTGGTCCATATGGTCGACCAACATGGTTTCCTCACCACTCGTCAAATCCATGATGAACAGACGGGACAGGGCTCGAACGCGTTTTATGTAGGCAATAGTTTTCCCGTCGGGTGAGGGTGTTGGTCGTACCGCACCCCCCGGACCGCCCACCACCTTTGAAATTTCGCCTGTTTTCAGATCGACTTTCTTGATCTGAAAAACTTCCTGATTGCTGTTCTGGTGGTAAATAAAGGTGTTACCGGGGGTTGAGTTCTGGGAGTAGTAGATAACGTCGCCCGTTGGCGCGTACATCGGTTCGCCCAGCTCTTTCTGGAAGGTCGGGGCGGGAAGTTCAACCACCGGCACACCCTTGCTCCCTTTTTCACCCCGTATGTGGTAGATCCAGATTTCGCCGGCGCCAAGCGAACGGGAAGTCGTAAAGTGTTTGCGCGCCGCGAGGTAATCTCCGTCGGGGCTCCAACTCGGATTGTTGAGCAAGCGAAAATCTTCAAACGTCACCTGATGCACATCGCGGCTTTCGAGATTCATAATCCAGATGTTCTCACCACCCGCGCGGTCCGAAGTAAATGCAATGGCGCCGCCATCCGGGCTGAACCTCGGCTGCATCTCCCAGGCGTGACCGCTGAGTAACGATTCGGCCTGGCCCCCGGCAAATGGAATTCGATAAATGTCGCCTAACAGATCGAACACAATGCTATTGCCATCAGGAGCAACATCCAGACTCATCCAGGTACCTTCGGCAACGTCGATAGTGGCTGTGGTTGGCTCGACGGAGTAGCCGGGATGGCTGACATCCCACTTGTCCTCAGCCTCGTCAGATGTTTCTGCCTCCCCAGCGGAAACAACTGGCTCGATTGCCAAAGACAAAACGATCAGCGCAAGGAGGAAAAGTTTCATGGGAATTTCGTTCTTGTTGTTCGAGGTGGCAAGGTTACCAGGAATGCTCGTTCCGGTTCCTTTGACCTTTTCCGGTCAGACGCAATTCGCTAATCCGGGTAGTTAATCCCGACAAGCTCGCCCGATGGCCCGTACTCGGCTGTCGCCTGCGCGTACTTGGAGCGCGTGACTAATCTAGCCAGCCCAAGCAACGACTCGTACGGGATATTGATTGCTCGCCTGTTCACCAGGACTCTTGGAACACGACCGCCTGGATCCATGACCTGCTGCCAGACGATCTGCACCTGGTTGTCGGTGGTCTGGGTCAAGGTCCATTTACCACCGCCTCGTTTGATTCGCACCAGTCCCGGCGTATCGGGTAGGAAGTCGGGCATCACGTCCATGCTGATTTCAACACGACGGTCATCGGGATGGTACGAGACTCTGACGTGCAGAACGTAATCTCGATCCGACGCCGGGAACGGGAGTTTGTGCACCTGATAGACATATCGGTCGGTAAAGCTGGCGGAACCGAGCAGCTTCGGATCGGCGCACTGATACAGCCACTGTGTGCAGGCGCCGACATCACCGAGAACCGCCAGTACGCTGGCGAGCGAGGCGTCCAACAGCGTGACCCCTTTGAACTCGGTCAGCCCGTCCAGATCGGATAATCTGGTATAGACGGTGATGGAATCTTTCTGTTTTTCCATCTGCCACGGCTGCTCGACAATTTCGCCCGCGGTAACGATCACGACCATTGACAGAGTGACGAGACAGATCGCCAGCCCGATATCGGGTTTGAGAAAATTCACGCAGAACTTTCCTTCGAAATGAACGACATACGTGTTGCACCATAAAACATTTTGGGACACTACGGCACGGTGATCGACAATCCAATCGGAAGTTGGTTGCGGAATTGCGCGTGTGTTGATTCCCAGGTGGGTGAGATCAGACTGCCGAATAGTCACCCGGCTCAAAACCGATTACTGTTGATGGCTTGGTTTTGGTGGCTGAAAGTTCGCCATGTGCTCAATACCATAGATTCAGCGCCTGAGTTCAGACAACGGGGATTTGCTAGATGCGTTTGCCAATGATACTTGCCGTTGCCCGGGCGGAAATACGCTCGAATAGAAGGCGGGTGTTGTATTGGCTGTATGCAATCCTTGCGGTGCTTGTGGGTGTTGCGACCTTTGCCCAGTTCACCTTCCTGCATGGTTCCTTTTCAGGTATGTCGGCGACCGTTGCCGCAGTGGGACCGCGTTATTTGATCGCGCAAACGGGACTCAATCTGCTGCTGGTATTTCTTGCCGGAATGACTTTCCTCGCTTTCGATGTCAGAGCACGCGATGAACGAGATCGCATGGTGGAGGTGCTGGACGCACGACCGCTGAATAACGGCGAGTATCTCACCGGCAAGGTTGCCGGGCTCGTGTTCATCGCCTGGTTACCGCTGCTCGTGATCGCTTTTTTGTACGAATCGTTTGGTGTCCTGGCAAATTTGTTCGGTTTGCCGTTTGGCGATGCCGTCGAACCAATCTCCCTGGTGGGTTACCTGTTGCAAACACTCGCGGCACTGTTTCTGTGGTGTTCGATGATCACCTTACTGGCCATGGTCATCCGTTATCGAATCGTGATTGCATTGATTTCGCTTGGGCTTATCGCTCTGCAGGTCTGGATTACTTTCAATGTCCCGCTAAATCTTCAACATTGGATCAGCCTGGTGCCATCCTTCGTGATCGCATCCGACATCCTGCCAAGATTCGTGGCAGAGGGTGATGGCATGAGAACTCTGGCTCATCTGGTTCTGGCCGTCGGGTTGTTGTGTCTGGCGACGGCGCTGCATCCCAGACGGGATGACGGTGACACATCGAAGATGGTCATGGTCAGCCTCGCTTTAGGGTTGGCTTCGGTTGCGCTGCTGGGTGCAAACGTCTGGCGGACGAACCAGCAGATCGATCAACTCAAAGTCTGGCGCTCAGCACATGAGGCAAAACAGACCTTGCCAAGAGTGGACATGACGTCTCTGTCTGGCACCTTGGCGATCGATCCGGGCAATGCCATTGCGATGGACCTTGATCTCGAGATCCTCACCCCCTCGGGCAATGTTTCCTCCACGCTTGTTTTTACCTTGAATCCAGGTATTACCGCCTCGAATATCACCGTGGACGGCCTCGAAACGAGTTGGACCCATTCGAACGGATTGCTCGAAATTGCGCTCTGGGAACCTATTGCAGCAGAAACTTCGGTGCGCATTTCGCTGCAGGCAACGGGTAAACCCGACGACAACTTCGGTTATCTCGACACCTACTTCAACCCGATGGAAGGTGGCTTGAACCAGGCTCAGATCAGCCTGCTTGGTATCAAGCCCAGTGTTTTTGATTCCTCATACGTCGCCATGGCACCAGGTGGGCACTGGTTGCCATCGAGTGGTACGGATACGCCGGCTAGTGATCCGAGGACCCATCCCCATGACTATTTCATGCTGGATCTCGAGGTGGAAGTTCCCTCGGACTGGCTGGTAGCCGGTCCCGGGCGGCGTCACTCACTCGGCAATGGGGGGGCGGTTGCTCGGTTTCGATTCAATCCATCTTCGCCAGTACCTCACGTGGGGTTGCTGGCCTCTCGCTTCGTCCGTAGAGCAATGGAAGTTGCCAATGTCGAATTTGAGATCCTTCTTTATCCAGATCACGATCGCAACTTGAGATTTTTTGAGGATGCTGAGCCTGCCATTCGAGAGCGACTGAGTGATCTGTTTCTGTCTGCACAAGCACTTGGGCTGTCGTATCCCTATGATGGTTTGAGTCTCGTTGAAACGCCGAATGCGCTCAGGGGTTATGGTGGTGGCTGGCGCATGGATAGCGTGCAATCGATGCCAGGAGTGATGATGCTGCGTGAAAACAGCTTCCCGACCTCCAGATTTGAACTCAGGTTTGCCAATCCCGAGGAGTTTGAAGATCGCGATGGTGGTATCGGCAGAGCAAAGCTCGAAGCGATAGAACAGTATTTTGAGAATGACTTCAACGGCGGAAACGTTTTCACCGGCGTTGCACGCAACTTTGTGCGGTTTCAGACCAGTGCACTGGGCGAGGGCGCCCAGGCAATGAATTTTGTTCTCGATGAGTTGGTAACCCGGTTGTTGACCGAGAGAACGGGTTACTTCTCTGCCCATGAATTTGATATTTCCATCAATACGATTTTAGGACTGATCATTCAGAATTTGACCCAAGGGCGAATCGACGAAATCGCCGAGGCTTTGCGGCGAGTTACTACCCACAAGCCTTCCGTATGGGACCGTGCCCTGGCGGTTCCCCTGGCCGATCTGGAACTTGCCGAGGACCCTCGCACTGCCCTCAACGCCCTGTCGCTGAAAAGTGAAGCGATTTCTCGATCGATATTAGATGGTATCGGACGTAAGCAGACGGCAGCTTTGCTTGCTGAACTTCTCGATCAATACCGAGGGCAGCACTTTCAGATATCGGACCTGTATCGAATAGCCGAAGACCTCGGGATTAATTTGGATGTGCTTTTAGGAGACTGGCTGCACGATGCTTCTCTGCCAGGCTTCCTGGTCTCGGAAGTTGAGTCCGAGCGGCTGAGAGATTACGAGGGAAACCCACAGTATCAGACTCGTGTGTGGGTGCGTAACGATGAAAATACTCCGGGGTTGATACAGCTGAGGTACCAGTGGGGAAACATCGACGATCCCGTATGGGAAGTAACCGGCCCCATGAGAATTCCACCCAATAGCGCGGTGGAAGTCGGCATAGTCACCTCGACACCACTTTTCCAGTTATGGAGTCAACCTTATCTCGCACTCAACAGGAACGATCAACGGCTGATGTTGCCCAGAGTGGATAGCGGACAACGGGTGTCCGCAGAACCCTTTGTTGGTTTTCGGACCAGTGACTGGCACCCGCCTCGGAACGGTGACATCTTTGTGGATGACCTCGATGAAGGTTTCACAATATGGCGCGAGCAGCCGGCAGGTAAGGCAACAAGTACTTTTTTTGGTGATGTTGATCTGGATCAGGGCCTACCGGAGTATCAGTTGAGGTATGGCAACCCCCGCTATTGGAGCCGTGCGGTCTATTACGACAGCTGGGGCAAATACCGCAGAACACACGCGCTCATCCATCCGGGACAAGGTAATAGTCACGCGGATTTTACCGTGACCCTGCCCCATGACGGACGGTGGCAACTGTCGTATTACCTTGGCGTCAACACCGGCACCGGCACCGATCGACAATTTAATCCAGGCGTTCTGTTGAGAAGACATCTCGGTAAGTTCGAGATGACTCTGGTTGCGGGCGGTGAACGCATACCGATTGAGTTCGATGGGGCAGAAGCATCTTTCGGGTGGAACGAGTTGGGTGACTTTCAGTTGGCTGCCGGTGAAGCTCGGCTCGAGGTTGCCAATGTGACTTCTGGTATCGTCGTTATCGCGGATGCTATTCGATGGCGCCCCGGCATAGTTCAATGAGCCCGGATCTCAAAATCCGCGTCATGAGAATCTGAGTCCATGTCAACCACCGACGAATCGGCCTCCCATCCGGTACGGGTAACCAACCCGCCAAACGGCTGGTG
The DNA here is from genome assembly GCA_022571865.1 of Pseudomonadota bacterium. Taxonomy (GTDB): domain Bacteria; phylum Pseudomonadota; class Gammaproteobacteria; order Pseudomonadales; family Azotimanducaceae; genus SMWK01. The sequence continues at coordinate 4,037 of JACZXA010000093.1, read as the reverse complement.
AGCGAACCGATTCCATTGAGTTTGAGCGTGTTGCGGGAAGTTGAGCTTGCGCCTTTCAGGTGAGTCAGGATTTGGGTGTCAACTTCAGCAACCGTCCGCCGCTACCGCGTTGCTCGTCTTCGAGAATCCAGATTGCGCCATCCGGCCCCTGTTCTTCTTCACGGATGCGCGCACCCATGTCATATCGCTCGACCTCGCGTGCTGTGTCGCCATCAAGTTCGACCCGAACCAATACCTTTGATCTCAAACCCCCGATGAAGGCGTTGCCTTTCCAGTCTGGAAACATGTCACCGTGGTAAATCATCAAGCCAGCCGGGGAGATGGCTGGGACCCAGGTCGCTTTCGGTGCCTCGAATTCAGGCCGGGTGTCGTGGTTCGGTATTTCCGTGCCGTTGTAGTGATTGCCATTGGAGACGATCGGGTAACCGTAGTTTTCACCTCTGATGACAAGGTTCAGCTCGTCGCCGTGGCGTGGGCCCATTTCCTGGCTCCATAACTGCCCCGCCGAATCGAATGCGAGGCCCAGGGGATTCCGATGTCCGATCGACCAGATCTGGGCGGTAACGCCACCCTGGTCTGCAAAGGGGTTGTCTTCAGGTACGGAGCCATCATCGAACAGGCGAATGATCTTACCGAGATTCATCTGCATGTCCTGAGCGGGGTCGAACTTCTGGCGTTCGCCGGAAGCGATAAAGAGATAACCGTCATCGTCGAAAGCCATGCGGTGCCCGTAGTGACCGCGGCCGCTGACCTTCGGTTGCTGGCGCCAGATAACCTCCATGCTGATCAACTCTCCGCCACCGTCGTCGTTCAAAATCAACTCGCCTCGAGCGATCGCTGCCCCCCGCGTGTTGTCGTCCCCCGCTTCTGCGTAACTCAGATAAACCAAGTTGTTGGTCGCGAAATCGGGATGCAGGACGACATCCCCAAGCCCCCCCTGGCCGCCATAATCGACATCCGGTACACCAGGCAACGGTGCCGATATGTCTCCATCGCGCGTCACGATCAGCAGCCGGCCGGGTTTCTCGGTAACTAACAGGCGACCGTCGGGCATGAAGGTCATCGCCCAGGGTTCGTTCAGCTGCGCAACGGGCGTTGCAATGAAAGGCCAGGACTCCTCGTCGGCGGTAACACAACCCGCAATGACCAGACCCAAAACCAGTGTGGCCGATGGCTTCATTTGCTCTCCTTGAGACCGCTCAACGAACGACGAATATACATGGCAGCTACGCCTGCAAGCTAGCTTAGCTATGCCAGATCTACAGAATCGTAAAAGGTCGAGCAACCAGATAGTTTGCCATTCGGTTGTCTGGGTGTGTAACAAAGTTGCCGGTGGTTGAGGAGGGCGAGTAGACTGATCTTTCCCGGCAAGCGTCTGATTCTGCGAATGGATCCCGTCCTTATTGTCTTATCTATTTACTTCGGTATCACATTTTTTGTGGTGCTGGCGCTAATAATGGTTGGGTGGCTGATTCGATTGACAAATTGGTCGATCAAAACCAGGCGTGGAATACTTGTCACGCTGGCCATGTTATCAGTATCACCCATGGAGGTGCCTGTAGGCCTAATATCGGGGTGGGCGCCCAACATCCTGTTACTCTTGGCGGGCGGGCTTGATCTCGGGTACTACATAAGTCACGCGCAATACGCCGTGCCCTCGTTTGCTATCACGGGGGTTCTGGCATGGCTCGTCGTACGGTGGTGGGTAAAAGACGATGCTTCATTTCTCCCCACAAAAACGCTAAAAACGCTGCCACGCATAATGCGCGTAGTGATCCCAGTAAGTGTCCTGGTGATAGTCGTCAGTCTGTATAACTACTATTTCCCGAGCTACGATATTCCATCGAGCTTCTCGCGAGACACGGTTGAGGAACCTTATGGGGAGCTTTTAGATCGTACGATCGCCCTCTACTACATGAAAGATGAGGCGCAACGTGAAACGACGATCAATGAACTTCGCCTCCAGTTCCAGAAAGACCCGTTGGTAAGACGTGTCAAACTCGTCTTCAGAGACGTAGTTAATCACACGACCGACAACATATTTAGGTTTGAGCGGAAACCTGTTGGAGATGAACAAATCAACACCGGCGGAAGTTCGTGTCGGCAGGCCCATCGAGACAAAGAAACCGGCCTATGGCGGTGTACACTTAGCGGAGGACTTTACGTAACCAAGCTATTGAGATACCGGCAGGAGTATGGATACGAAGACCGGCCACTAGAGTTGTCCATCTATTTTTACTATGACGCGTTTCTGGATAGCTATGGTGGCTGATAGCGCAACAGCGTGCATGACGCCGATTCGTAGCTACGCTGGGTCTACACGGCCACAGCCAAAGTTTCATGTTCAACTGACCCCCGTCCATTCTGGACGAGAACCAGCTAAGTAGTTCCTGCTTTCAGGCCGCTTTCGAACTCTCGGCAGGCACAATCATTTCCTCATCGCCACGGATAAACAGCCACAGTACGGCCCCGATGATTGCGAATATCGAGCCGGTCGCAATTGCCGCTGTCCATCCGAAGCTCGCCGCGGTAACCGGCACCAGCGTGCCGCCGATAAAGCCGACGACATTGCCACCGGTATTCATGACACCACCTGCCGCACTGGCGTAACGGCCGGCGACAGAGATAGACGTCGACCAGAATGCCGCTTCCGTTATCTGGGTAAGCCCGAAACACAGACAAAACAGGGTGACAGCGAGATAAGGACTTTCGGAAACAGCACCGGCAAATAACAGGACACCGCACAAGACCAGGCTGACAAAACAGATAATTCTCGGACCCATGCGATAGCCGAACCGCCGAATCGAAATATCGCAGGCAAACCCGCCAACGGTAGCGCCGACCGCTCCGATCACCCACAAGGACGCGGTGAGGAAACCAGCCTCTGTGCCGCTGAATCCTTTGACCTCGGTCAAAAAGTAGAAGAACCAGTTGAAGAACAGGTAAAACACATAGTTCATGCAGAAATAACTGCCGGTTAGCAGCAGAATTTCCCGGTTCAACAGGACCTGCTTCCACGCACCTTTCTGCTCCTTTTCAGAAAACGTCCGATTCTTGTCGATCAGTTCCCGTTCTCTTGGCGTAACGCTTGAATGTTCCTTCGGATAGTCGCGCACATACCACCACCACAGACCGGCGACCACGAAGGCGAACGGTGCGGTCATCGCGATCGCTTCTCGCCAGCCGTAACTTTCCATCAACCAGACGATGAAGGGCGCCGTAGCGGCGGCACCGAGCGTGAGCCCGGTACTCGATAAACCATTCGGTAACCCCCAGCCACCGGCTGGAAACCAGTTTGCGATTACCGAACCGCCCACACACGGGAAAAACGGCGCATGGGTCGCGCCAACTAGAAACCGAACGACCATCAACATGGCAACTACGGTGAAAACCGACGCCATGTCGGTACCTGGGACAATTGCGGTCAGTAACGTCAATATTCCCCAGCCGACAGCAAGGAGCGCAATGATCAGTCGGGGACCATATTTGGCGCCGAGCACACCGCCGGGAAACTGAAAAATTGCGTAACCGGCGGCGAACGCCGAGAAAATCAAACCGATATGAATTTCCGTCAGGCCAAGATCTTTACCCATGACGGCCGTGACAATCGATACGTTGGTACGTAGAACGTAGGCGACAAAACTCGCAAGAATAACGATTGCCAGAATGATCCAGCGTATGTTGTATTTCACGACTCCAGTTCCTTGCTTTCGTTGTTGTTATTTGAGATTCGGTTCGATCGGGTCCTGGATCGATGGTAGTGCCGTTTTGTTATTTGACCGCGCATGGGCGGACAGGACATCCCGGGCATGTATTATGGCTAGCTCCGAGACGATTCGCCTCATGTTAGAGCGCGGTCAAGGGTCAAAGATGATGGAGATTGAACATGTCTGATAAGCCGCTCGATGGAATTCGGGTAGTGGATCTGACCCAGATTTACCAGGGCACCTACGCCGCGTTCCTCATGGCGATGTCCGGTGCCGAGGTCGTCAAGGTGGAACCCCGGGGTGGCGAGCGGTTGCGGGGTGCGGGCGGCA
>JACZXA010000092.1 GCA_022571865.1 Pseudomonadota bacterium | reverse complement strand
CACTTTCCAGATGTCGTTACCCGCGATGAACTCCTGGACGAGGTGTGGGCCGACCTCGTGGTTGTCGACGAGGTGCTGTCCAGATCCATATCGATGCTGCGCACGCATCTGCAGGATAATCCGCGAGAACCCACCTATATCCAGACATTGCCCAAGGTCGGGTATCGCCTCCTGGTACCGGTAACAGGTGACTCGCCGGTCGCTTCACCAGCGCTTTCATGGCGACGCGTACCCGTATGGGTAACCGTCGTTGCAGTATTGGCGATCGCCTCCGCGACTTACCTCCTGACGGTTTCATCACGACCTTCGAATGCCTGTCATCAAAATCTGGAAATGGCGGCGGCAAAACTCCAGCAGCGTGGCGGAGACGCTGTCAGACGAAGCATAGTTCTCTTTGAAGAAGCGACGATTGCCTGTCCTGAAACAGCGAACGCACATCTGGGGCTGGCAAACGCTTATGCCCTGCTGCCAACCTACAGCGACGAGGCGGAAGATCCGATGTTCGTCAAGGCGCTTGGCGCTTTGGATCGCGTGGAAGAACTCGATGGCACACCTGACCGAACTTATGCCATCAAGGCCTTCATATCGATGCAACAGATGAACTGGGCAAAAGCGGAGCTTTTGTTCAACACGGCGATTGCCCATGATCCGACAGATGCACACGCACGCCAGTGGTACTCCCAGTTCCTGGCCAGAGTCGGTTACCTGGATAAAAGTATTGAGCAAGCTCGCTTCGCGGTATCGGCAAGCGACGGATCACCCGAAGACGTCCACCGTCTGGCTATCGCCTACTTGTGGAAAAATGAAGATGAACTGGCGGCCCAGCACTTCAAATTGGCGATCGATGCGGGGACACGGCCCTACGTGAATCAAGAGGCATATCTGGTATTGTTGTTTCGCCAGCAGAAATACCAGGAAGCGGAACTGGTACTAACCGGATTTCTTCAGTCCAGGGAACTGCCCGCTGCCTGGGTGGGAACGTTTGTCAAGGCGATACGGAGCAGAGCGGATTCCGATATTGAAGAAGCCATTTCAGCGCTCGATGAGGCTTATCCGGATTACCTGCCCACCAGTTTCTACTGGGGTGGTCTGGTGTTATTGCAAACGGAGAAAATCTTCGCAATAACCAACGTGCTTCTCAGGACACGTGAACTCAATACCATGGAGTTGTTTTTTGCTTCCGAAGGTGCTCTGTTGAGAACAAATCCGGCGTTTTCCGAATTTGTGCGGGTCGTAGGCTTGGACACCTTCTGGGACAAACATGGCTGGCCGGATGCCTGCAGGAAAACGGCTAACGAAATTGTCTGCCATTAACACAGCGTCAGGAGACGAATGAAGCCTTTCATTACCTTATTATGTCTGCTGCTTGCCAGCAGTTGCACCGGGGCAACCTCCGAGGTGGATGTGACGGAATTACAAGCCCAGCTAATGGTGGAGATCGAGCGCGACACTCGGGAAACAGCGCCTTACACGGGACGTTCGGAATTGAACGCTCGCGTCCTGAATGCGATGGCAACCGTTGCGCGCCACGACTTCGTTGACTCCTACGGTCCCGATGCGGCGTATGCAAATCAGCCACTGCCCATAGGTCACGGCCAGACCATCTCACAGCCGTTTATCGTTGCGTTGATGACCGATCTGCTGGACCCGAAAGCCGAGCAGGTGGTGCTCGAGATCGGCACGGGTTCCGGTTATCAGGCCGCGGTGCTGGCCACCCTCGTCAAACACGTTTACACGATCGAAATCATTCCGGAACTCGCAGCCAGTGCCGAAAAGCGCCTGGCAGATCTCGGCTACGAGAACGTTTCGGTGAAAGCCGGTGATGGATATTTCGGCTGGCCTGAAGCCGCACCTTTCGACGGCATCATCGTCACCGCCGTGGGACCAGACATCCCAGCTTCACTCGTTGCGCAATTGAAGACGGGGGCCCACATGGTGCTCCCCGTGGGCACCCAGTACACCGCACAAAACCTCACCGTGGTGACTAAACAAGCAGACGGTGGTTACTCCACCAAACAAGTTCTGCCGGTAGCGTTTGTTCCACTCACAGGCGACCACTAGCCCGGATTATTCATGAACAAGCGTAGCGAGGTTGGGTCGCACAGTCTGGGAAGCAAACTGCCAGAGTAGTACAACGCCGGGCCTCGCAGGCAGGGCGTGCTCCATCCGGTTGCTCGACATGCTGTCGAGAGGCACTCGTGAGCATCAGCCCGCCCAGCAACACGGTTATTCGTTCCAGCGAGTCCATCTCCGCTTTTCCAACACTTCAGACTCACTCGATCAGCAACAGAGTTTCGAGATCAGGATCCGCATCGATCTCCGCATCGCTGAACGGCAGTCGGATCCACTGACCTTCTGAGTACAGGCGGGTCATGTCGGCATAGTGCGGTGAATCGGGTTCGGGGGACTGGGAGTACGTCAGTATCGCTCTAGGGTCCAGGTTGCCGTCTTCATCCCAGGAAATCACCTGCATATAACTATTACCGGCGCGAATGGGCGAATAGCCGACATCCGGCGTCAAGCGTGCACTAATCACGCTCCACATACCCACGCGACCATCGCCGCCAGGAATGCCGATGCGCTCGCCATTTCTTTGGGCAAACTGAATGTCACCGAGCCGCGCATCCAGGGCAATACCGGCCTCCTCCAGAACGGTCTGTGCAGTGCCAAGTGCCACCAGCAACTGCGATCTCACTTGCTGATCTTCCACGGCGATGCCGCTTGGCGTGCCGACGGGATCAGCCACGTCGAAGGGGACAACAAACAGATTTCGGATTGACGCGGCTCTGCGCCAGAACTCCCGCCAGACATGACCGCCACGGCTGCTTACCGCGTTGCGGCGATCCCAATTGCGTAAGACATCACAGGCCGCGGACACGTCTACCATCCCGGACTCGATTTCGACGCTTGAAAGTTCGGGTGTGCATATTTTGAGCACGTCATCGAGCAGCAGTTCAGCAGCAAAGTTGCGATGGCTGAATATCATCTGCTGCATGTCGTCAGGGCTGATTTTCCCGTCCGCCGCCAGAGCTTCGTCGATGAAGGTGAGGCCCGCCCGTGTTCTCAGGCTCCGGGCAGTTCGTTCGTTACCAATGATGGGTGAATAACCCTCGAGAGGAGCTTTCGGGTTAGAGAGCCAGTAGCTGTCATTGGAGTTCGCGACATAGTCATCGCGCCGGATGCGCGGCATCTCCTGAACCGGCAGCACGCCTGGAATAACCGAACGGCTATCTTCTTTCCATTCACACCCGGGATCACTGCCATTGAGAATCACCACCCTGGCGGACATACCTGCTACTTCCACCCGGCAGGTGCTGAGCAGATCGGCATCCACGTTTGGAACCACACTGATGTCGGCATAAAAAGCGGTGCCGTGCCGATCCGCCGCGATGGTGTTGGTCCAGGCCACCCCCTGCATACTGATGGCCGCTTCCACGTCATCAATCGATTGCGCTTTGTTGATCGCTTCATAGGTATCGGAAACCTGGTAATTGTTGAGGTTGGCATCCCGCACCGCATAGGCATACCGGGTCGTCCAGGGCAGGGTTTTGGATTCCACAATGGGTCCGTAGTGGGTCATGTACACCTGGTGATGGGTGGAGGTACGCTGGCCTTCGGCATCCATCACCGTGACCGGCACCGAAACTTCTTCGATCCGGCGGAACTCGTTGCCATAACGATATTTCATGGGATCAATGGGATTCAGCTCCAATCGATAGAGTGTGGCCCGCAAGCCCGTCGACACCGTATGGCTCCAGGCGATGTCCTTGTTGAAGCCGATGGCAACTCGAGAGGTGGTGAGAAGGCTCGTCCCCATCACATCCACCTCACCGGGAATGGTGGTGTGAATCAAGTGGAACCTGGAAGAGCCATGCCAGGGATAGTGGGGATTACCAAAGAGTATGCCTCGTCCGGAGGTAGTCACAGCACGGCCAAGCGCAACGGCGTTGCTTCCAACGCCAACAGGCATCTCAAGGTCCGTGGCAAATGTTACCTCGGCAGACAGTTCATCTACTGGCGGCGCCGCTGCCGCCATCTCTTTCTGCAGACGTCCCAAGCCGTAGCGAATGCCTACACCGATGGTGAGCCTGGCTACATCCTCTTCGTCCATCGGTTGAACCCATGCCTCGCCAGCGCAAGATTTGGGTAACGTCTGCTCGTGGTCACGCAGGTAACGGTTGAAACCGGCAACGTATCCGCGCGAAAAAGTCGTGGCCCGCTGCGACTGGCTTTCGTTGAACTGACGAATCTTCTCGGCGTCGAGCACGGATTTGTGAAAAACGTCGCTCGCCATATTGCTCGCGCTGGTTCCGAAATACAGGGACTGTTCCCCGTTGACCATCACCAGATCTCTGGCGATCACACAAACCGCGTCCGTCGCGGTCGCATAGGCAAATCCATATCCTAGCCCACCCCAATCGTCTGCCTTCACATGTGGGATGCCATAACTGGTCCAGCGAATCTCCACTTCATACGCGGCGGGTTGCTCAACCCGCGCAGGCTCGCCACAGCCGGTCATCATCATGAATATCAGCACGGCCACCAGGTTTCGATAAGACATTGTTTCCCCCTTGTTGGATACAGCCTGCAATCCTGCTCGCATCGTTTTCTTTCCCTAACCGGCAGTATGCCAAAAAAAGGTCAGGGTTTGTTTGCCAGGCCTTTGCGTGTTGAAATGGAATACGGGTATGCAGGGGGAAATACATTCGTGTCCGAAACGAAGTCGACCGGACACCGACCCAGTTTGATCGCGGCTTCGCGAGAAGTCGATCCGCACACCGTGCCAACTCGCACACGGCTTGCCTTCGGAGTCGGGGCAACCGCCGAATACATGTCACTGTATTCCCTGACGGTGCTGGGTCTGCTGTTCTACAACCAGGTGCTCGGTCTCGATATTCTGCTGGCGGGGCTGGTGCCGATGATCGCGCTGCTCACGGACGCGATCTCCGACCCCTTCATAGGCTCGCTGTCGGATCGATTCCGCCACAAACGATTGGGACGCCGCCACCCATTCATGTTTGTGGCCCCCATACCCATCGCGATAAGTTTTTATTGCGTGTTCAGCCCGCCGGCCGGTCTTCAGGGGTATGAGCTGTTTACCTGGTTTTTGCTGTCGTCGATCAGCCTGCGCACTTTCATGACCATTTATCACGTTCCACACCTGGCGATGGGAGCAGAGCTGGCCAAGGACTACACGGAACGAACCAAGATATTGAGTTACAACAACTTCTTTACCTGGCTGGGCGGTGGCGGCGTATTCAAGTTCAACACCATGGTGTTTTTCGTCGTGGCGGGTACGGCGGGTAACTCCCTGATCAACCCGGACAACTATTCGGCATTTGCGATCACCCTGTCCCTGGCGATCGTGGTGGTACTGTTTGCCTCCGCCTGGTTCACTCGGGATCGCATACCGACCCTGCCCCAACCACCGGAACATCTATCTCGATTTTCGTTTAAAGCTTTTCTTGGCGATCTCTACGGAGCCTTCTCCAACCGCAACTACCTGATGTTGATGATCGGCTTTTTTTGCCTGTCACTCATGTTGGGCGTGCGCACCGCATTATCGAATTACATGAATATTTTCTACTGGGAGTTGCCGGGTCAGGACATCGGCACCCTGATATTTGTCGGTACCCTCGTTGGCTATTCCACCGGTTTTTTACTCACCACACGATTGCACTATCGATTCGACAAAAGGTTGGTGATTGTTCTCGGTGCGGTTGGTTTGACGATATTTCCGGCCATGCCCGTTATCTTGAGGTTGTTCGACATGTTCCCGGAGAATGGCTCGCCCTGGCTGCTGTGGGCTATCGTCGTTTTTCAAACGCTGAGTTCGGCATCCGGAAGCATTCTCAACATCAGCGTGATGTCCGCGCTGGCGGACATCGCCGATGAGAACGAACTACGAATCGGCCACCGCCAGGAAGGTGTGTTGTACGCGGCGCGGACGTTTTTTGCAAAACTCGATAACTCTATCGGGCAGGGACTTGCGGCACTGGTTCTGTGGATGATCGCATTTCCGGATCAGGCAACACCCGGGCAGGTTGCAGCGGATACACTTTGGTGGCTGGGAATGATCGATTCCCCGATCACGATTATCCCTGGAATCCTGGCGGCTGTTTTCTACGCCCGCTATCGGATCAACCGCGCCTCCAACGACGAAACCAAACGACAACTGGCCCTGAGGGCTTAAGGTGAGTCACAAATGTCTAATGGCTCTGGCTAAAAATGCTCTTGCTGTGCAAGCGTTATGGAGTTTCCACTGCCTCGGTATCATCCAGTAAGGCGAGTACATCAACCAACGGCACCATCATGCGATGCACACGCTGGTTCTGCATGAACGCGGCGATCACCGTGGCTCCGTTGCATTTCACTACGGTAAACCGTGTGCCGTGGCGGGTGAAGGACTGGCCGATCAGGTTTTCGTATGCGTTCACGTTACTACTCTTACTGGGATACGCAGTATATCGTCGATGGGCAGAACTCGAGCATCCGCTCATCCGCTTATTCGCTTATTCGCTCACTTCGGCGGTTGGTGGCAGTGCTTACCTAGATGAGGGTTACCTGTTTTGCCGCGCCAAATGAAGGGTACTGGCATCGCGCCGTTCACCTTTCATTAAGCTTCGATCGATAAAATTCGCCCACTTTTATCTCAATTGCTTAAAACGGACGACTACATGAATCGATTTATCCAACTATTTGCCACGGTGCTGTTAGCAACGTCACTCAATGGTTGCGTTATCGCCATCGGCAACGACGCGTTTGACGCCGATGAAGATTGGCAGGTACGCCAGGAGAGAAACGCAGCCTATATTCGGCATCTCGATCTCGGTCGGAGCGTGGCTTCCATTGAGTCAGAATTAGGGGCGCCAGACTTTGTCGAATCTTTCCAGAGAGATGGAGACGTATTCAGGGTGCTCTACTATCGAACCCAACGAATCCACGACGATCGCAGAACGACCATGGACGAAACCACCCCACTGGTATTTGTCGATCGGGATCTGGTTGGATGGGGAGTATCCGCAATTGACAAGGCAACCCGCTAAGAGTCTGCGCGGTAGAAAATTCCAAAGCTAGCGCGCCGTGTAACCACCATCGACGGGTAACACGATGCCGGTGATGAAGCTTGAATCGTCACTCGCGAGGAACACGGCGGCGGCCGCAATTTCCTCCGGCTGGCCAATGCGTCCCATGGGGTGCAACGATTCGATGTAGCGCTCAACCTCCTCGGTCTCGCGTACTGGGGCGGTCATGGGCGTTTCGATGTATCCCGGCGCAATGGCGTTCACCCGCACGCCCTGCAGGGCGAAAGTCACCGCGTATTGCCTCGTCAGCCCAGTGACGCCGTGTTTTGCCGCGACATACGCGCCAGCGCCGGGCTGCAACTCGGCCGGTTCTCCCGTCTGGATGCCGGTCAGGCCAACCAGGCCCGCTACGGATGCGGTGTTGATGATCGAACCACCACCCCGTGCTGCGAGAAACGGCGCGCCATGGAACAAGCCGTGATATACGCCTGTTAGATTGACCATAATCGTTTTATCCCAACCCGCCTCGTTGCCGCCGATACCCGCGTTGTTGAAAATGACGTTGAGCCCACCGAGTTCGTCCACCGTGGTTTGCAGCGCGGCCTTGACGTCGGCCTCTATTGCAACGTCCAGTTCGAGTGAAGCCGCGGCATTACTGCCGTCTTGCGCGATCCTGATGGCCGTATCCCGCGCGCCATTGAGATCGATGTCGGCACACATGACCGCGGCACCTTCGAGCGCCATGCGAATGGCGCTCGCACGGCCGATACCGCTCGCAGCCCCGGTGATGAGCACAACCTTGCCGTCGAGTTTCCCCATCAAAGATTTCTCCCTTCGTGTGTGCAACCCTAACCGAATGCGACCGTACGCCGCGAGCCTTTTGCTACCCACGGTCTCCCTGATCACAGGGGAGTTAGCTGGACGCTCGCGCAGAGGATTTCTCGTCGGTTTCCGGGTAGACGATCACCGATAGAAACCGGATGGCAGCGCTTCCGGTCCGTGGGGGATGTTGCCCTGGAACGTCAGGGCATCGCCAGATTTCAGCAGGTAAGAGTGTTTGCCAACCCGGTACTCGAGTTCTCCCTCCAGCATGTAGATGAACTCGGTGCCCTCATGTTGAAAACGTGGAAAAACTTCACTTTCATCATCCAGGGTGATCAGAAACGGTTCGAACAGTTTCTTAGGCCCCTGATCATAGGACAACAGTTCATAGGAATGGCCGCGTCGGGTACCCCGCCGCACCACCACCATGCCTTCTCCGCGAGGCACATACCGGGCGCCACCGTCAGGAACATCAAAATCTTTGAAGAGGTTGGACATGGAAATGCCCATGCCTCGACAGATCCGGTGCAGCGTATCCAGACTCGGTGCTGCCTGACCGTTCTCGATACGACTCAGCATGCCACGGCTGATATCGCACAGATCGGCGACGTCTTGAATAGTCAGATGTTGCGCGAGCCGACGCTGTTTGAGGACGCCGCCCAGAAAATCGGTCAGACCCTGGGACTCGCCGGTCTGGGCATCGTCAGCGGCGATTGCTTTTGGCGACTTGTCTTTCATTGCCGGCTCCAACGGGTTCAGGACTCGCCCCGACCCGGAATCCAGTTGGTTCCCGCCAGCGGCACACCGGCCATGGCCGCCGCTTCGATGTTCAAGGCGCACAGATCTTCAGGCTCCAGATTCAGCACGTGGGATTTACCACAGGCCCGGGCAATGATCTGCGCCTCCATGGTGATGGTGCGCAGATAGTTTGCCAGCCGTCGCCCCCCAACACCGGGTCCAGCCGGCTCGCGAGCGTCTCGTCTTGCGTCGAGATACCAGCGGGATCGCAACCGGCCTGATAATCATCGTAGTAACCCGCAGCACTACCGAGTTTCCGGTATTCCTCGTCGAATTCCGGACTGTTGTCTCCAAGTGCGATCAGGGCGGCCGTGCCGATGGAAACGGCGTCGGCGCCCATGGCCAGGGCTTTGGCAACATCCGCGCCAGAGCGAATACCCCCGGAAACGATCAGTTGAACCACCCGGTGCATATCCAGTTCCATCAGGGCCTCGACCGCCTGACGCAACGCCGGCATGGTGGGGATGCCGACATGCTCGATGAACACATCCTGCGTTGCACCCGTGCCTCCCTGCATCCCGTCGAGCACGATCACGTCCGCACCGGCTTTCACCGCAAGGGCGGTGTCGTAATAGGGCCGGCTGGCTCCGATCTTGATGAATAACGGCTTTTCCCAGTCGGTGAGTTCGCGTAGTTCGCGAATCTTGATTTCCAGATCGTCGGGACCGGTCCAGTCCGGGTGACGGCACGCGCTGCGCTGATCGATCCCGGGTGGCAGGTCGCGCATGGCGGCTACCCGTTCGTTCATCTTCAAACCCAGCAGCATACCGCCCCCGCCCGGTTTGGCCCCCTGACCCAATACCACCTCGATGGCATCGGCCTTACGCAGGTCGTCGGGATTCATGCCGTACCGGGAAGGCAACACTTGGTACACAAGCTGGGTGGAAGACTCCCGCTCCTCGGGCGTCATGCCGCCGTCGCCGGTAGTCGTGCTGGTGCCTACCGCGGAGGCGCCACGTCCCAGGGCTTCTTTTGCCTGAGCAGACAAGGCGCCAAAACTCATCCCGGCAATAGTGATGGGAATCTTCAGATGCAGGGGTTTGCTGGCGTATCGGTCGCCGATCACCACGTCCGTGTCGCAGCGCTCACGGTAACCCTCCAGCGGGTAGCGGGACATGCTCGCGCCGAGAAAAACCAGGTCGTCGAAATGCGGCAGGTAACGTTTACTGCCCCAACCGCGAATACCGTAAATACCCTCTCTGGCCGCGCGCTGAATTTCATGGATCACATCACGGTTGAACAGGTTGGATTCCCGCAACCCCGGGTGTTCAGTTGTCACGATCTTGACCCTCTGTGGCCGTTATGCGTAGGCATCGGCGTTATCGATATCAAAGTGGTAGAGACATCGCGCCGAACCGTAACGACGAAAGTCTGATGCGTCTGCGTCGACTTCGGCTGATTCCAGGAGCGCGGCAAGGAACGTCAGATGTTCCTCCGCCAGCTCTTTTTCCACACAGTCGGCGCCGAGTTCTTGAGCCTTGCCTTTAAGGAAAATTTTTGCCTCATAGATTGAATCCCCCAGGGCATGGCCGGCATCACCGCAAATGACCAGGGAACCTCGCTGGGCCATGAATCCGCTCATGTGGCCAACCGAACCTCGCACGACAATGTCCAGACCTTTGAGCGAGATGCCGCAGCGCGCGGCGGCATTTCCCTCGATAACCAGCAGACCGCCATGACCGGTGGCGCCAGCGGACTGGCTGGCATTACCCTTGACCCGCACCAGCCCGGACATCATGTTCTCGGCAACCCCGGTACCCGCATTGCCATGAATTACCACGTGGGCTTGCTTGTTCATGCCTGCGCAGTAATAACCGACATGGCCCTGTATCTGTACGTCGGCGGGTGTGTCGATACCACAGGCAACGGCATGTTCACCTTTTGGATTGACAATTCGCCAAACGGATTCTGCTGCGTCCGGCAGACAGTCGTGCAAGGCCTGGTTCAGTTCGCGAAGCGGTGTCTGCGCTAAATCAAATAGTTGTTCCATGATCGCGCTTACCGCTGAGCCCGAGTGTCTGCATCCGGGACGTCGAGCGCGTTTTCCCAGAGATAAGGAACCGCCGGTTCCGGTTCCCAGATCCGGGCATGGTCGATGTTCGGCAGCTCCGCGAGAGCCCGGAACTCGGAGCCAATGGCAACCCAGTCATCGGTCTCTGCCATCACGGCTGGTTTGCAGGCGATCGGATCTCTAAGCACGGCGAACCCGTTGCTGGTACCGATGCAGAAGGTATAAAACCCATCCAGATCCCCGAGGGCCGCGGTCATCGCCTCTTCGAGGCTTGCGCCCTGCTGCAACTTGATGTCGAAGTACTGGGCTGCCACCTCGGTATCGTTGTCGGTGCTGAATACCGCGCCCTGGCTGATCAGTTTACGACGCAACTGGTTGTGATTGGACAGCGATCCGTTGTGGACCAGACAAACATCCCGGCCGGTGGAAAACGGATGGGAACCGGCGGTTGTCACCGCGCTTTCGGTTGCCATGCGAGTATGCCCGATGGCATGCGATCCGGCCATTTCATGGAGACCGAAACTCTCGGCCACTGCCTGCGGCGTTCCAATCTCTTTGTAGATCTCGATGTGCCGACCGATGCTCACGATGCTCACCGGGGACGAACCCCGCTCTCCTTGCAGAGCCGCCAATGCGCGTAGCAACTCGCGGTTGAGCGCCGTTTCGTCTGCTGCAACCAGCATCAGACAGTGATTGTGGATCGGCGTGAAAGTGAGATCAGGATCCAGGCTTGCCTTGAGTTCCATGGCAAGTTCTTGCCAATCGAAGGAGAGTTCGCACGATTGCAGAACCACCTTGATCGAATTCATCGACGTGGGATTGCGGTAGATGGCAAATCCAGCACTGTCAGGGCCTCGCTGACTCATTTGCAACAACATAGGTTCGAACAGGGCGCCAAGGTTCTTTGTCAGCGCCCGATTTTTCAAGAACAATCCCGTAATTCCGCACATTTCACAATGCCCTCAATAAAACTCGAGATACCGTTCGGTTTCCCAGTCGGACACATGCCGTGAATATTCCACCCACTCCATGCGTTTGACTTTGAGAAACTCGGCAATGAAGTCCGCCCCCAGGGTGGTCGCGAAAAAATCGTCGCGCTCGAGCTCATCCAGGGCTTCACCCAGGGTCTGCGGCAACAGCTTGATTTTGCGCGCTACCAGCTCCTCAGGCGTGAGCTCGTAAAAATTTACGTTCTGCGGTGCACCGGGATCCAGTTCCCGTTCAATGCCATCGAGGCCTGCCGCCACCATGGCCGCCCCTGCGAGGTAAGGGTTGCAACTGGAATCCGCGAGGCGCAACTCGAGCCGGCCAAAGGGAACTCGCACCATGGCGGTTCGGTTGTTGTCTCCATAGGAAATATACGCAGGCGCCCAGGTTGCCCCGGACAGCGCGCGGCCAACGACCAGGCGTTTGTATGAGTTCACGCACGGTGCACACAGCGCGGCCAGCACCCGGGCATGCTCCGTTCCAACTATCTCACCCCATTAGCAATTCGTTTGCGAATTACCCTCCGGCAGTTTGCTGCGCAAACTGCTTAGCAATTCGTTTGCGAATTGCCTTCGACCCCAACCTCGCTACGCTTCTTCATCAATAATCCCGACTAGCGCCGAATCGAGCGCTGGCAAAGTCATCGCGATCCGGTCCACATGGGTTTGCTCATGACCCGTGCGAACGACGATAACATCAGGTTGAAGCTGATACTGATTCTCTGTTCATCGCACTCGCGGGCAGGAACCGAGTGCGTCACATAGGAGGGAAACAGCAGCAGCGTTCCATTCGCTACATTCATGACGACCTGGTCCGCGTTGTGACTGGTAAGTTCCGTAACCGGTAGTCTCACCACACCGGCTTGAGGTCGCGGATCGTGGAAATTGATCGTATCCGCGCCGGACCAGTCTGCAGGTAATACACGCCGCTCAGATAGTTGTTCGGGTGGGAATGCATCGCATGTATTGCACCACGCTGGTCAGGTTGGCCCAACAACCGGTCAGCTCGATTGGCGCATCACCAACCTTCAGAAATCCCAGTACGGTCCTCGCTGAATGCAGAATGCAGGACGTAAGCTCACGAAATGCGTCGAGCGTGTGTAGTTGATGATCCGACTGCCATCGGCCACCGGGCTCGAGCTCACCCAACCGCGGGTTCATCTCCTCGAGGGTCCACCAAATACTCGTCCGAGAGTATCCAGTACCGTCCCTACATCCCAATAAATATGCACATTTGGGTACTTTGGTTGCCCGATACTGTCCAAGGATATCCGAGTGCATCTGTAGTGTTTTGGGGGCATAATCAGGGGCATAACTGAACTGCTTGGGGGCACATTGCTCACCGATACCGCTGCAAAGCAAGCGAAGCCCAGGGAAAAAATCTACCGGCTTAGCGACGAGAAAGGCCTTTATCTGGAGGTGCACCCAAACGGATCCAAGTATTGGAGGCTCAAGTACCGCTATGCCGGTAAAGAGAAGCGTCTGGCCCTTGGTGTGTACTCGGATGTTTCGCTCAAGAGAGCGCGAGAGAAACGCTCAGATGCCAGAGAGTTGCTCGCCGATGAGTTGGATCCCGGAGAAGCGAAGCGAGCCGAGCGACTACGAAGGCAATCTCTGGCCTCAAATAGCTTTGGGGCTATTGCCAAAGAGTGGTTCGAGAAGCAGCGGATTCACTGGTCGGAATCCTACATTGAGAGAGTTCAGGGAGCTATTGAGAAAGACCTAGCACAGTTAAGCACACGGCCAGTCCACGATATATCTCCACCCGAACTTCTAAGTGTGCTTCGACGAATCGAGGCCCGCGGGGCGATAGAGACTGCCCATCGAGTGAAGCAGATCGCAGGTCAGGTATTTCGATACGCCGTAGCGACAGGTCGAGCTAAGGGTGATCCATCGAGGGACCTTCAAGGTGCGTTGGCGAAACCCAAGAAGAAACACCTTGCAGCCATTACGGACCCAAAGCAGGTCGCTTCACTGCTCAGGGCGATGGAAAGCTACGAAGGGACTCCCGTGGTGAGAGCAGCCTTGGGGCTGGCACCTTTGCTGTTTGTCCGGCCGGGAGAACTACGGCACATGGAATGGGCGGAGGTTGATCTTGAAGATCGGACCTGGCTCATACCTGGTGAGAAAATGAAGATAGGGTTAGACCACATCGTTCCCTTGGCTACTCAGGCTGTCGAAATCCTCAAAGAGATAAATCCCCTTACCAACAGTTCCCGGTACGTCCTCCCGAGTGCACGGAGTCATAGGAGGCCAATGAGTAACAATGCGATCTTGGCTGCTTTCCGGCGTATGGGAATTCCAAAGGAAGAAATGTCAGGGCATGGATTCAGGGCGATGGCTCGAACGATTCTGGCGGAGAAGCTCGGATACGAGCCTCATCTGATCGAACACCAGTTAGCCCACGCAGTACGTGATGCCAATGGCCGTGCTTACAACAGAACGAGTTACATAGAACAGCGACGGGAAATGATGCAGCGATGGGCGGATTACTTAGATTCGCTAAAAACTGAGAACGTAGTAGTGCTACCTTCATCCGCAAGAAGCGCGACGTGAAGCAGTAAACAATGCTCCAACACCTCTGGATAACGTCGGACTCCGTGGGATTGGCGAACTACTTAAACATGACTTAACGTCAGATTTGCTACGGGACTATTCCAAGAACCACGATCGGAGCCGGATCACCCGCGAACACGGATATACGAGGCCGAGACTGCTTTACCCCTAGTGGCCGTTTTATCTGACGTAGCGGCTGGTAACTACCTGAAAGGACTTAATACTCGTCTTGCAGGCTAAACGGTCGCTACTGATGATTTTCGGCTCCACCTGGTGGTCTCGAGGTAGCCACTGCGCACTGTTTGAAACGTCCAGTAGAGAGATTCGCAGGCTGTCAAATTGAACACCCGCCCACGATCGCAAAGAGGCAGCGACATGAGTAGGCGCAAGCAACGATTCTGATGGAAACCGGGCTTATCAAATACGACTCCATGACCAGGGCGATCGCGGAATGCCGTGAAGTCGACGAACTCAAAAACTACCGCGACAAGGCTCGAGCACTGGAGTTGTACGCTCAACAAGCCATGAACCGCAAAGCCGAAGCGCAGGCGGCAGAGATCAGAATCCGGGCCGAACGTGCCTGCAAGCTGCTGATCCGCGAAGAGCAAGCCAATGGGCAGATGGCGACTTCAAGCGGGGACCAGCAAACTGGAAAGGTGTCGAGTGGCACGACACCTAAAAAAACTCTCTCCGATGTTGGGGTCAGCCGTGATCAATCCTCCAAGTGGGGAGGGCTTGCCGATCTCTCGGACGAAGAGTTTGAGCAACGACTATCGGATAGACGCGAACGCAAAGAGGTGCCAACAACAGACGGGATCATCGGGAAAGATCCAGACATCACAATGATCGACAAGGGTGCGTTTGCTATTGGCGCAGCAGATGCATCCCTAGAAATTCATGCTTCAGATCTCAACGGTACGCTTGCGGTCGTTAGCGCTTTCAAATCAGATTTTTCCTGATCCGATAGACTTTGGGTCTCTCTCGTCGATGCCGCTTGCGGCCTTTCCTTGACGGGAAGTTCTTGTGTAGCGGTACTCAGACTATCGCCGCCGTATCGATTGACGGTATCGGTCGATGGCGTCACAAAACTCATTTGACGAGGTGATTCTTTTTGAACGGCATTCAATCATGCTGACACGAATGATCTCACCGGCACGCTCATCATCCCCAAGCCAATCCCTATAGGCGCGGTACGGATGGCTCTGTTTCTTCAAAAGAGCGTTGTACGCCCCAAGCACATCCGGTATCCGCTGTTGCAGTCGGGTACACACCGTCTCTGTATAGAATTGCGCCAATCCTTCTACAATGACGAGGTCGGATGCGGCAAAGCACTCTGTTTCCCAACCTTCGTTGTCGATGTCGCGACCAAGGTGCGTGTATACGTGAGCTAATTCGTGAGCGAGCACCACGATAGTTAGAGCTTCTACCGATACCTCGAGGGAACAGGCGATGATTCCAATCGCCACCCAATACAGCCGGACCTCGGGGATTCGGAAGTAATAAGCTCCAAGCAGATCTTCTTCGATTTTACCCATCGCGGTGAGCAGAGACATTTCGTCGAGCTTCTTGAGCCAGGCGGAAGCGGTCTCGCTCACACCGTGGATGTCTGTAGCACTAGAAGGTCCAGCCGCAGCACCCCAAAGATCGCGAACTGAATCAGCGTGCTTCTCCATTAGGTGCGTACCGGTGATCGTTGCCTCGAACAATGTGCGATTAAGGAGTAACCAGTCCAGATCCTCGAACTGCCGTAATAAATCCGCTAATAGGGGAGGTATACCATCGACCACCTTGACCGGCACCGAACGAGTTTGACCGGTGACGGTCAGGCGTAAGCCAGTCTCGCGGCGAAGGTGATCACGGAGAGATGTGTTCCATTGCTTGCAGGTGCGTTCAACCCTGTCGCGAGTGCCTGGCGAACTCTTTTCGAGAGGCTTCATCCAATCTCGACCTCCCATCTCGAAGGCTGAGTTCAATCCAGCGTAGTGGCGTGCTAAGTCACCCCAAGCGCCTGGCTCCTGGTCGTTCATTCCCGCGGAGTGCCTGGATTTGTGGAAAATTCCTGATCATGGGTACTCAGATATGCGGCCATTCCTTCCCGGTTGTGCTGTTCTGCCAACCTGACCAGCGAACCCACATCTCCCTCAGCCTTTTGTCGATCCGCGCCTTTTCCCAGCAGTGCTTTGACCGCCTTTACATCACCTCGTCTGACCGCGTTCGGGAGCTTCTGTGTCGCATCTTCACTGACCTCGATCAGATGCTCTTCGTATCGCTGAACATCCGCAGCTTCGTTCACACGACGCCTACGGGCACGTTTGTCTTGTTCTTGCGCCAACTGCTCTATCGACCTGACGTTAGGGAACGCGATCGTTCCAAATGGATCGTAAGGGTTGACGCGGTTGTCCACGATCCACCCGGTGAGTTCAGGCTCTTGCTCCGGGTAGCGTTTGCAGAATTCTTGATAAATGGGTGGGATAGGTGACGCGCTACCGCCTGTCCTGAATCGCTCAACTCTGCCATACAACACCAGCCCCCTGATCAGGTCTTTTAGTTCTGCGGCAGACAGTTCTTTCGCTAGGAACCGGGCGTGCTCGAGGTTACGAGGAAGAATGGTGATTTTGCGTCGCCGCCGTATCTCCGGAACGGCTGGAATTCCGGCTTCTCCTATTCGGATGAGTGCTTTGACGATCTCCAATAGGTATTC
The DNA here is from genome assembly GCA_022571865.1 of Pseudomonadota bacterium. Classification (GTDB taxonomy): domain Bacteria; phylum Pseudomonadota; class Gammaproteobacteria; order Pseudomonadales; family Azotimanducaceae; genus SMWK01. Next base: position 1,527 of record JACZXA010000092.1, on the reverse strand, counting down.
GTCCATCGGTTCCATACCTACAACCGCGTTTGGACAATGATCTTACACGATCTATAGATCGTGGTTATCGGCGACCTGTGGACCGTAGTGTCGACCACATGAGCAAGCTCGATTTCGGGAAGGTTGTTCGAGAGCGTCGGATGCGACGAAGATGGACTCAAGAGGAGTTCGCTGATCGCGCCCAGATCTCTGCGCGCCACGTCCAGTCTTTGGAAGCCGGAACAAAGCTGCCGACGCTGGATACCGTTTTCAAGATCGCACGAGCGTTTAATACTTCTCCCGGACCTCTGCTCGATCCTCTATGGCAGGATTGGCGTTAGACTCGACATTGCGTCTCACGCTGGACTACAAATCATCGCAGGAACTAGCCTACCGGGGATAGATCCAACTCAGCCGGGATCTTGAGGTGTTACACTACTGTCCCATGTCCGTAATACTAGTGGGACAGATAAATGGCCAGATCCGCGAAAGTCGTGCCTCTCAAGCGGTCCAAACGCACCCGGAAATCACCTGTAAGTGGGACAGTTCCCAATAGAAAGGCCAACGATGCCCTGAGAACCCGCTCTCACCTCACCGAAAAGGAGGTCGAGAGGCTGCTCAAGGTCGCCAAGCAGGGCCGGTACGGGCAGCGCGATCACCTGATGGTGTTGATGGCGTTCCGGCATGGGCTACGAGTCAGTGAACTCTGCGATCTCCAGTGGACGGACATCGAATTCAGACGTGGGACCGTTCACGTGCGCCGTCTGAAGGGATCTAAAGATTCCACCCACTACCTCGAGGCGGATGAGTCCCGACCGCTCAAGGTGCTGCACAAAGCCTCAGAGTCACGTTATGTATTCACCTCAGAGCGTGGTGGGCCGATGAGCGCGGCAGGGTTCAGAAAGCAACTGGCACGCTGGGGTGTGAAGGCTAAGTTACGGTTCCCGGTGAACCCCCACATGCTGAGACACGCTTGTGGCTACGCGCTGGCTAACCGGGGGATGGATACTCGAAGCCTACAGGCTTACCTGGGCCATGCTTCGATTGTTCACACTGTCAGATATACCGAGATGTCGCCAACCAGGTTCAAAGGGATCTGGCATTAGCAAGCAATAAGAGAATGTTGATGAGTAAAACAAAAACTGTCACTGGATTCACCCTTGGAACGGTCGTTGCTGTCGCGCTTTCATGGTCGGTTAACAAGTCCATCCTTTGGGCCATTCTTCACGGGTTTCTCAGTTGGCTGTACGTGATTTATTACTTCGTGACTCAGTAGCGAGTCAATAAGCGAAGTAGAAGACATGCGCCGATTGCTTTACGGTTTTCTTCCCGTAAGCGGACATTTCGAATCGTGTGAAAAATTACCGCTTAGTGCCCTGAACGGACCTCATAAGACTCGTTGGCGTTCTCACTTAGAGGTGTTTTCTAATGCAGTTTCGAGTAGAAATGATCACTAAATCCGAGGCAAGGCCAAAGTGCTGAAGCGGCTCTACGGCTCAACTACAACTGATATATGTTTGGGGCAATGCCGAGCGTCACTACAAACTA
>JACZXA010000091.1:16264-18439 GCA_022571865.1 Pseudomonadota bacterium | reverse complement strand
GAAAGACTATGACTCACGGTGGGCGACGCTGGCATCGATTTCCAGCAAAATTGGCTGTACGCCAGAGACGTTGAGAAGCTGGGTCAAACAAACCGAGGTCGATACCGGTCGTCGAGATGGATTGACCACGGATGATCGAGAGCGCGTTAAAGCACTCGAAAAAGAAAACAAAGAACTTCGCCGGGCCAACGAAATATTGAAAACGGCTTCGGCTTTTTTTGCCCAGGCGAAGCTCGTCTGGCAACCACGTTGCGCAAACTGAAGTGATGATGATATTGTGGACGAGCTGACACACACGACTACCAGTTGTTCCTGGCTGTGAACGACATCGATCACACCAAAACTCGGGTAAAGTCACCACAGACCAACGGCATCTGTGAACGCTTCCACAAGACCATCTTGCAGGAGTTTTACCAAGTGACGTTCCGTAAAAAGCTCTATGGCGATCTTGAAGCGTTGGAATTTAACCTGGCAGGATCTGACGCCTACTTGTACGGGGCGACGTTGTGTCGCACCCTCGGGGGCAACCGCTGCGCATTTCCACGGCCCCGCACTGCCAAATGAGAATGCCGGTGTTCAAGTCGCCATTTCCGGGCTTACTTCTCCGTCCACGGGCGCTGCTGTTTTGTCCGGTGAGCAAGTGGCAGACCTGTTGGCAGGACTTTGGTACATCAATATCCACACAACCACCTACCCGGGTGGCGAGATTCGCGGGAGAGTTCTTGTACTTCCGTGTAACGGTAAGAATAAAACGCTGAAACTGGTAGGTTTTGGGCACGGGTTGTCCTGTGATTGATAGGTCCGCCATTAGCGTAGAGTCCACTACGCCGGAGTTCGTCGCGGGGCTACACCCGTAACTTCTCCGGAGTAGTCAGTTAGCATACGGTCATGGACTACCGGTATGGAGAATGAGAATTTTCTGTGCTCGACCCGCCGTGCACTGGTACTTTTGCGGATGGCACTGCTATCTCCGAGTATCTCAGAGATCAGGGCGTACCGTTGCGGTTGTCGGCGTTGATGATGAGCGTTTGCTTGAGTCCACCCCAAATTTTCGATTTATCCAGGTCGTGTGTGTGTATATGTAATACAATTCGCTCTCCTAATTGAACCATTAATGGAATAGGTATCCAGAATGAACCTTAGTACCAGGAATCTCATAGTATTCGGATCTTTGCTGTTGGTTGCTGCGTTTCAAAACGTTGCAGCTGATGAATTTTTGGACTTGAAACCATTATTAAAGGAGGTTGTAGGCTCCAGTCCGGGTATGGAGATGATCCTGCCACTCATCGATGAAATAGATAACACTGGCGATGAGTATCCGGACCAGATGTTCTTTAAATTCAATGTCTTCAACGCGGGCTCCACCACGTTACTATTCAGCACGACTCCAAGAGGGTTTGTACCACCTGCTATCCCCTGTACCACGCCAAGCTTTGTAGACTGGGAGTGGGAGATAGAGTTCTTAGGCGAAGATAACACCCACACCGGCTTGGGTTTGTTGTTTGGTGTGGAATGTTTCGATGAGGCTGATAGCACGAATAAAGAGACCTTTAAAACATTTTTCTACATGGCAGACACTTCGACCAATGGCGGTGTATCCTGGGCTCAGGCATGGCCCTGGGACTCGCTTGCTTTCGAATTACTTGATTGGGACAGCGATGGCCAGGACGAGGTGGTTATCTACTTAGTCGGCGAAAGCAATACAGGCACTACTAACCCCTCCGGGGTGGGAGAAGTCAGGACGGTGATTCTGAACAAAACGGACGGTACGCCGGAATCGGACAGACGCTACAGGGTAGTTCGAGTTTTCCCCTGAGAATCTGATTACGGAACCAGCTGGCGCGCAAGGGTTAAATCCTCGCTCGTGGCTTCTCCATAAATGCGGCGTTGTTCTAACCGGGCACGCCGCCTCTTTATTTAGCCAGTTAAGAAAATGACAAGTCGTAAAGCGTTTCAGTCGGACATGCGACTGCTGTTTGATTCCGAATGGTATTGCTCTCGATACGATGTTCCAGACACCTTCCAACGGGATCCATTACAGCACTATCTCGAATTGGGTATTTCGTCCGGCAACAACCCCCATCCGCTATTTCAAACCGATTTCTACCTATCACAGACGGGACGTAATCTAGAGATAGAAAACCCGGTTGAGCACTTTTTGAAAATCGGCGTGCA
>JACZXA010000091.1:0-16244 GCA_022571865.1 Pseudomonadota bacterium | reverse complement strand
TTTCTCCTCATCCGCTATTCAGTATTCGATGGTATTTGGCTACATATAAAGATGTCGCTGATTCTGGCATCAATCCTCTCATTCACTATCTCAAGTATGGGGCGAGTGAAGGCAGGAACCCATCGGAACAGTTTGATCACACCTGGTACTTGAGCGAATACAAAGACGTGATCGAGAATGGAATGAACGCCCTAATACATTACTGCCTGTACGGGCGAAACGAAGGTCGTTATCAAAACCCGCTCGAAAAATTCGCAAAAGAGAATTATCAAATTTCTCTGGAAGCAGCCACTCACGATTCGCGCCTCGCTGAAGTTGGATTAGATCGTGAGGTTTTTTCGAAAAGCGGGCAAAAGCATACATTTGAATTAGTCGTCCCTGAAAACGTAAAGCTGATTTCGGTAGACGTCTGGGAAACGTTGTTGACACGAAGCTGCCATCCGGATGAAATCAAGATGGCGTCAGCACGCTATCTCTTCATCAAATATTACCGCAAGCTACTACCTGCGTATCGCGGTATCGTTACGCTTTACCAAGCTCGCAAACAGGCCGAGAACTTATTGTCATTCTCGGCTGATTACGAGTACCGGTTTGCTGAAGCATCAGCGGCGTGGTTGCATATTGTTCTTGACCGCAGCGCAACTTCCGAACTTGTCGAGAAAATTCAACGCGGGCTGCTTGATCATGAGTTTCGTGCGGAAGAGAAAGCAACTCAAAAAGACGAGATGGTCGAGGAAGCCCTCGCGACGGTTGGTGAGATTCCCACTGTATATGCTTCTGACTTTTATATGCCTGCTTCTTTTCTGGAAAGATTGTTTCGTAGCAATCACGTCAACAACTCTTTCGTCAAAGGGTACTCGTCATCTGACGAGAAAGTGAACAAACGCTCGGGTCAGTTGTATCTGAAGATTCTAGATGAATTTGCGTTGGCTCCGAGTGAGCTGTTGCATGTCGGCGACAATTTGGAGTCGGATGTACGAGTGCCAGAACGCCTGGGTATTAACGCCGTTCACTATGAATCCGACAAGGTTGCAGATCAGCAGTGGATGGGTGAAGCATTGGCCGCGCGGTTGGCTGGAACTGTTGACGCCTACGAGCCTCATCTTCTCGCCGTACTGGATTCCGTAGTACCCCTCGATGGCCGCTCCGATGAACACGTATCAAAGTTGTATCAGTTCGGAATCCGGTTTGCTCCCGTTGTAGTTGGTTTTGCGCTTCACATTTTGGAAGAAGCGATTCGAAATCGCGTGAGCAAGATTTATTTCTTCACGCGCGAAGGCGTGTTTCTCAAAAAGGTAGTCGATACAGTCATTGCCAACGACCCTTACCATCTGGATTATCCCGACACGGAGTTGCTGGAGGTCAGTCGAATTGCGACCTTCGGCCCATCGCTTACATCTGTCGATAAGCACAGCCTGAAGCGCCTCTGGTCTCTTTACAATCGACAGTCTCCGAAAGGTCTCTGCGCAAGTTTGAATTTGCCGGAATCGACATCGCGAAAGATTTTTCAAGTGTCCGGAGTCGATTTTGACGAAGTAATCGTCGAGCCCTGGTCAGACGACGATTTGATGTCAGTCATCGACGGCAAAGAATTCCAACAACTAGTCGATGACAATGTGTGTGAACAACGCACGCTGCTCACTAAATACCTGGTCAACAAAGGATTGCAGGAACACAACCCACAAATCGTAGACCTGGGATGGCGGGGAACCATACAAGACAACATCTCCATTCTACTTGGTTTGCCGCTTCGTGGATGCTATCTCGGACTGTTTCAGTTCTTGAACCCTCAACCCCAGGGAAGCATAAAGACCGGATGGTTGTTCGATCTGAACGATGCACTGGGGGATCGATGGACCGCTGGAGATGAAATCGCGCCGCTCGAGATGTTATTCAACTCTTCTGGCGGTTCCGTTACTAGTTATGAGGAAAATGAAGTCGGCGAAGTTCGGGCGATCACCTTAGTGTCGCCAGATGAGCAGAATGTATTTGCAGACTATGTCGACCATTTTCAAAGGGGAGTTTTGAGCGCAACAGCTCCGCTCGTAGAGTTTGTCTCTGTCCATGCTCTCACCGCAAACGATCTTAAAGCGACTGCACGGCGGATCATGCGCACGCTATTGACGGCGCCGCCGAGTCTCATCGCTGACGCTTTCTTCTCTCTCTCGCACAATGAAATTTTTGGTACTGGAGAATTTGACAAGCTCGGAGACTTCACCAACTTTTTACAGAATTACCAAAAACTGGAGGGTAGAGCCCTGCATGGGGAAGCGAGTGCAGCCCTTGATAAGGCTCGCTGGCGTAGTGGTTTCTTGAAACAAACGCAACTGTTACCCCTGGTAAACGACAATTCGCGTAAATCACTTCATCTTCCGTGGCCGATGTTTGCTTCGGATCACCAAGCGGATAATTCATCTCACAGGATCGGAATATACGTGCCCGCGCCAATAATCGGTTCGGGTGGACATAGAACGATCTTCCAATTGGCGACGCGGCTCGCACGAACCGGTTTCGAAGTAGAGTGCATTCTCGAAAGTGAAGGTGATGGCGTAAACATTGCCTATGATTATCTTGCAAGTTCAAGTGTTTCTGTGAGCGTTGGTTGGAGTGAACCCAGGGAACTTGATTACGCACTCGCCACTATTGCCCACTCAGCGCACTTTATAGAAAAGCTCAGAGTAAAGTCCAGGGGTTATCTCGTTCAAGATTTAGAAGCCCTCTTTAATCCTGTTGGGGACAACTACACCACCGCCGAGCTCAGCTTCACAAGAGGCCTAACACATCTGACAGTCGGTAATTGGTTGTCGCACGTAATTCAAATACGGTATGGTGCTTCTTCGATATCTGCAGGGCTTGGTGTAGATTTGGCAGTTTACAACGTCCTGTCTGATGTTGTCCGTGAACAAGCAGTATGTTTCCTGTACCAACCGGACAAACCACGCAGAACGCCGCAATTAGGAATAGATGCGCTTCGTATAGTCAAGCGACTTCGGCCTGATACGACAATATATGCTTATGGTTCTGATACTAGCTTTGACGTAGATTTTGATGTCGAAGACCTCGGACTCGTTCGGAACTTGGATGAACTGAACGTTGTTTACAATAAATGTCGTGTCGGATTGTGTATTAGCATGTCGAATCCCTCTCGCATCCCGTTTGAACAGATGGCCGCTGGCGCCGTTCCAGTGGATGTTTATAGGTACAACAATCTCTTCGATTACGCAGATGGTACTGCGTTGCTGGCTTATCAATCGCCGGAATCGATTGCTCGAGCCATTTGCGAGGTACTGGATTCTGATGACACTTACGCGAAACATCGACGGAATTGTCTGGATTTCACCAAGTCCCGCTCTCTTGATTGGGAATGTGATGTGTTTACCAACGCCATCAGAGCCGAGGTCTATGGAATGAGGATTGAAAATACAACGGTTGAACATAGTTTCTCGGAAGAACCTGTCATGGCAGTTGTCGATGATTCGCCTTCGGCTCGCGCTTTTTGCGCGTGGCAGAAAGATTTAGCTTGCGGGAATTCGTTAGTGTCGAACGATGACAAAGCTCAGTGAACACTATGGAGCACCGGGGTTCGCTGAATTAGTAACGTGACAAAGAATCACACAAGGTTGTGTATCCACATCGGGTTTCATAAAACAGGTTCGTCTGCGATCCAGGAGTTTCTTCACAGCAATCGAGTTATGCTGAATTCGGCTGGTTTTGATTATCCAGTCCCGCTCGGACCTTTTCCCGCCCACCAGGAACTGGCCTGGTGTTTGATGAAAGATCAACCCCAGTGGGCCGACAAAGTATACGACCCGAAAGAAGTACTCACTTACTATAGAAAGATCGCAACTGAATCAACGTTTGACACGCTTATTCTTTCAAGCGAGGATTTGTGTTCCTTAGATACATTAGCTGCGAGCGTTGAACGACTACGTGAAACGTTTGCAGATTTTGAAGTCACCATCCTGGCATACCTCCGTCCCCAAGTAGAGTTTTTGATATCGCTTTATCACCATGCTGTTCGTCATGGAGAAGAAGTACGATCCTTTCTTTGTTTCCTGGACGAGTCTGTAAACCTGCGTATCGTTCAGTATGAGCGTCGACTATCCGTATGGTCCAAAGTCTTTGGAAGCGAACACCTCCGACTGAGACACTATCGAGATGCGAATTTGGGTTCCGGCGGTTTATTACAGGACTTTTTTGCCGCGGTTGGCTTGGAGGTAACAATAAAGCACCCGTTACCCAGAGTTAATGTGGGAGTTCATCCATGGCTCTCAAAAGCCTACAGGCAGCTTAATAAACTTGAAGTGCAAGGTTCGAATTTTGCCGCAGAAAAAACATCTTTGTTGAAGCTAGGAGCAAAGTTGCCACCGGTCGATTCCGCATCCTATTATCTCAATCCCAATGAACTAATGATCCTTGGAAAGACGTTCGAAGAAACCAACCGTATACTGAAGAATCAATTCGACTTCGTTTTGTAGCGAACCCTCCATGCCAAGGCTTGACGAAATATTCACAGGATTCGAGTTAGGCAGGCTAGAACAGGGGTTCAGTAAAACCTACGGCATGCTGCAGAGGCGGTTTCCGACGCTTTTACACTCGATCGCTGACATAGTCGAGCCGGTGATAGAATTTTATCGGCGACGCCCTCCCGACATTCAAGCTCAACTATCTCCAGGCGATTTGGCTTTTCTGGAAGCATACATAGCAGCCATTCAACCGAATACAGTGATCGAGGTAGGTGTCGCCAGTGGCTTTTCGAGTGCGTTCATACTGTCATCCATGAGTCGCTGGTCAACTGGACCAACCCACAAAGTGATCAGTTTTGAAACGTCTGACGTCGTGTTCTGGAATGACCAATTGGCGACTGGGTTTGTTGTTGAGCAATTACCAGACGCTCAAAGAGTGAATTGGGATTTCAGATTAGGGAAGACGTTGCTCGATCTTCAAGAAGATCTGGGTAATATCAAAGGCTCCATACTAGCGTTGGTAGATGGTGAACATTGCCATCCTTGTCCACTGATCGACGTTCTGGTCCTAATAAACGCGCTGCCTCCAGAGAGCTGGATACTGCTTCAGGATATTCGTTTGTCAGAGCGTCTCATCGGCGATGCTTTGCGACTGAATAGCGATCCGATGCCAGGCCTCATGGGGCCTGGCCTCGTTTACGACTACTGGAGCGGTGAAAAAGTCCGCGGAATGGATGCGACCTTCAATATGTGTGCCGTTCAAATTCCAGAAAATACGGCTCATTTGCGTGGAAACCTGTTCAAGACGCTGGCCTATCCTGCTGAAATCGATCTATCCGGTGAAGAAGAAGCATTTCTGGAACGTCAAGTGAAGAAATGCGATCTTTCCTCGAAATACTAGACCTCGAATGAAGAAACATTGTTTCAAAAGTGAGCCAGTTCACGTTCGATTCAGGCTGAGTAGTGATACTTGGCTTCTTGGAAACTGGGAGACTTTCGATGCGATTCCTTTTGATGATTCTGGTAGCAGTAACTTTGACCGCCTGCACCACCAACCCCTACACCGGCGAACGAGAAGCCAGTAAAAAAGCCATAGGCGCGGGTATCGGTGCCGCGGTCGGTGCCGTTCTCGGCGCCCTCACCGGTGATGATGCCGACGAACGACGCAAACGCGCCCTGATTGGCGCCGGTGTTGGTGCTCTAGCCGGAACCGCAGTCGGCGCCTACATGGACGCTCAGGAGACTAAACTCCGCCAACAACTCCAGGGTACGGGCGTCAGCGTGGTTCGCCTCGGCGACGACATCGTGCTGAACATGCCGGGCAATGTAACCTTTCCGGTCAATCAGTCGGACGTCCGCGCGGATTTTTTCGCCGTTCTCGACTCGGTAAGCCTGGTGGTAAATGAGTACGACAAAACGTTGATCGACATCGCCGGTCACACCGACAGTACCGGTGACGGTAGCTACAACTTGAGCCTGTCTCAGCGGCGAGCCAACAGCGTGGGCGCGTATCTGCAGAGTCGCGGCATCACTTCGCAGCGCATATTGACCCAAGGGTTCGGCGAAAATAATCCCGTGGCGGACAACTCGACTCCTCAGGGCAGGAGAGAGAATCGGCGCGTGGAACTGGTGTTGAAGCCCATCGTACAGGGCTGATTGAGAATAGTTTTGCGGGAGCAGGAGCGGCTTCGTCCGCTCCTAGCTTCCAGCCACCAGTTCCCCGTCAAGATCCCGCTCCGCACAGAACTCCTCGAACTCACGGCGTAGCTCGTTGACCTTCACCCCGGCCGGTATCTCCACTGTCAGGCTCAGATTGAATATCGGCGTTCCGGTATGCGGCGCGCGTTGGGTCTCCGTTTTCAGATCTCGAATGTTGATTTCTTGACTGGAGAAAAATGCCGCGATGTTGTGGACGATGCCGGGATGGTCCATGGCAATCACTGTAACGAGATAGGGAATAGCGTGCTTGGTAACGTCGCGATCTTTGGTCAGGTGAAACAAGTGGACGAGTCCGGTTGTTTGGCAAAACTCTTTGAGTTTTATTTCCAGCTCCGTCAACGCCGCTTCGCTCCCGGTTACCGACATCAGCACGGCGAACTCGCCGCCGAGTACCGTCATTCGACTGTCCTCCACGGAGATATTCAACTCCAGCACCACTTTGGTGAGCTCGTTCACGATGCCGGGACGGTCGTCGCCGATGGTGGAGATCACAGCGCGGGCCATTACCTGAAATACTCCTTAACGTAGGCGGGAAGATCGGGGACGCTGATGCGGCTTTGTTGCATCGTGTCGCGATCGCGCACGGTTACCGTGTCATCGTCGTCGACGGTCTGGAAATCGACGGTGACGCAGATCGGGGTGCCGACCTCGTCGTGACGCCGATAGCCTTTGCCGATGTTGCCGGTGTTCTCGTACAGGATTCTACCGAGACCCAGCGCCTGCAGTTCTTGCTTGATGCTGCGCGCTTTGGCGACGATTCCCTCGTGGTTGCGTTTGAGCGGCATCACGGCCACCTTGATGGGCGCGAGGTGCGGCTTGAAGGCGAGCACCGTGCGTTTCGAGCCGTTGTCGAGTTCTTCGACCCGGTAAGCTTCGTGCAGGATTGCTAACACCCCGCGGTCAACGCCCGCCGAAGGTTCGATCACGTAGGGTACGATCCACTTGTTCGTTTCAAGATCTTGAATGGCCAGCTTCGAATTTGAATCCGGGTTTGCCATTACCTTGGCGTGAATACCGAAGTCGCCCTGGTTTTTGGTGTGTGAGCCGAGATCGAAATCGGTGCGATTGGCGATGCCTTCCAGTTCCTCGAGTCCGTGAGGAAATTGAAACATGACATCGAAGGTCGCCTTGGAATAGTGAGCGAGTTCGTTGGCCGGAACGTTATAGAGTTGCAGGCTGTTCGGCGAGATACCCTGATCGGCCCACCAGTCGAGGCGCGTCTGCACCCATTGCTGGTGCCACTGTTCGTCGGTTCCGGGTTTCACGAAAAATTCGAGCTCCATCTGTTCGAATTCCCGCACGCGAAAGATGAAGTTACGGGGGGTGATCTCGTTGCGAAAAGCCTTGCCGATCTGAGCGATGCCAAACGGTAGCCGGCGCGAAGTTGAATCCACGACGTTTTTGAAATTGGTGAAAATCGCCTGCGCGGTCTCCGGGCGCAGATAGGCGAAGCTCGATCCGTCGTCCACCGGGCCTAAGGCGGTTTTGAACATCAGGTTGAACGGCCTTGGTTCGGTGAGGTCCTCGGAGCCACAGCTCGGACAGGTTCCATCGTCGAGGTGATCCGCGCGCCATCGGCTCTGACACTTTCGGCAGTCAACCAGCGGGTCGGTGAAGGTCTCTTCGTGGCCGGAATATTTGAGGGTCAGCGGGTTGGTGAGAATCGCCGCATCCAGGCCTTCGACATCGTCACGGTCGAATACCATTGCCCGCCACCAGGCGCTTTTCAGGTTGTTCTTGAGCTCGACGCCCAATGGGCCATAGTCATAGAGCCCCTGCAGGCCGCCATAAATGTCGCTTGACGGGAAGATGAAGCCGCGGCGTTTGCACAGCGATACGAGCTCTTCCATGGATGTTGCGGACACTCGGACGTCCCTCTACAGCTGGATTGTGGGCGATTTTGCGCGCGGACTATACCGAATCATGGGGCAAACGTCTGTTTGTAAACATCCCGCTTACGCTTCTCACGTTTGCCACACAGGTGACCCACAAGACCTGTCAGAGTGTCGTCAGTTTATATGTTGAAATGGGATTGCACAAAAGTAGGTAGCAGACCTGCTGGGAGATGAGAGAAGAGACATGCGACGAGGTGATCCGTCAGACAACGGCAGAAACTACTTCCGCTCATGCACGCGAATCTTCAATTTGAATGGCGCCTGGTATTTTGGTACCCGCGAAGAAGACCAAGGACCGTTTGCCCGCAAGCAGATAGCGCTGAAGGAAGTGGAACGCTACGCCAACGAGAGGGTTGAGCTTCGGCGGTTCCAGCAATCACGCGAAGTGTCAGCCATGCAAGCGGAAGATTTCGAGTTGGCTATGTTGCCTATCGAAGAATATGCAGCGAACGGAAGCCTGGCTTAGGAAATCCAGCCCGATCTCGAGACCTGACCTGCGCTCGTTTCACGGTTAGTTGCCCAACCCTCACCTCAGTTCAGAGTTTGTTGCCACTCGTGTAATCCAACCACATGTCCAATGTGTCGTGCAGTGGCAAGGTAGCGTTTGTCCGCAGTCACCAGATAACCGTTGCTCAATTCCATTGCGAGCGCGTGATACAACGTGTCGAATAGGTGAGCGTGCAGGTTAATGGCCAGTACGCACGCATGCCGCATAGTTAGCGCGGTATCCGTCGTTGGGAACTCCATTGCGTGTAGCAAGCGGACATCGTCGGGCGCCGAAGTTGGGGTCAGGCGAGTAAGTACTGCGGCAACTTCCACCAGCCAATGAGCCGGTTGGTAGATCTCTACTCGATTGTCCACGATTGCCCGCATTAGTTCGGTTGCTGAGAGGGTGTCGTCTTCGCGAACGGGGTCTTGCAGAACCCACTTGACTATGACGCTTGCATCAATGACCAGTGCCGTGTTTTCGGACACGGCTACTTAAGGCCGACCGGCTCGGCGAGCCGCCTTGATGTCTTTATCGTCTGCAGTTCCTCGTTGCGGTCGTTTAGCCGTCAGTTCTTCGAACAACGCCTGGCGTCGTTTCTTGAGTGCCACTCTTGCTACGGCTTCCTGCATGAGGCCTGCTATGACGGCGCTCTTGTTCTGACCCTGAAACGTTCGATCGAACTCCGCCTTCACCCAGTCAGGGACACTGAAATTTACTGTGGCCACCCATCGTCTCCGAACGCAAAGTTGTTGAAAATTTCAACAATATTTACACAAGGCGTCACATGTTTCAATGCGCGATCTCGGAAACTTGAGGAAGCCGTCGGCGATTTTTGCTGGGGGATCGGCTTGCAACTCGACCAAACACCCGCTTATGCTGCGACCGTTCATATCTGGGGAGATTGGGGAGAAAAGCATGGGGGAATCCATGGCAGAACCGACCAAATCCATGTGGTCGAAGTTGATTCTTGGCGGGTCGATCGTTGGCGCGGCGCTGCTGCCGATTGGCGCTCTCGGGTCCCGATTTGGTCTGTGGGAATTTATCCTGGGGTTCGCGTTCCTGCTCGTTGGTTCGATTATCGCCGCGATTGGGGTGGTGGTCGGTATTGCTGCCTTGATTGCCGCCAACAAACGGGGTTTGACCGGCGACAAACCGGCCATTTACTCGGGCATGGCGATCAGTGTGCTCATTCTCGCGGTGATGGGCCTGCAGATCTCCGCCGGGGTTGGCGTGCCCCCGATTCACAACATATCCACCGACATAAACGATCCACCGCAGTTTGACGCGGTTGTGGCCCTGCGCGGTGAGCAAGCTAATTCGCTGGAATATCCGGATGAGAACGCTGTGTTGCAGCAGCAAGCCTACCCCTGGGTCAAATCGCTCGAGACCGAGCGCGACCCGGCTGACAGCTTTGCGCATGCGGTGGGGGTGTTGCAGAACATGGGTCTGGAACTCGTCAACGAAGCACCGTTACAAGGGCTGATCGAAGCGACGGCCACAACCTTCTGGTTTGGCTTCAAGGACGACGTGGTGGTTCGAATACGGCCGAATGGCGCGGGTTCGGTCATCGACGTGCGCAGTGTGTCGCGCGTGGGTTTGAGTGACCTCGGTGCCAATGCGCGGCGGATTGGAGAGTTTTTGGACGGGTTTGCCGGGGCTTGACGAGGCGAGTCCAACGCCAGGATTCAGAAACGTAGCAGCTCGACGCTGAGATTATTGAGGTCCAGCACGCCGACGGCGTTGAATCCCTGCAGATGACCCGCACATTCCCCCGGGTTGAACATCACCTGGTTATTGCGGGTTTCGTAGCGGTAAAGGTGGGTGTGGCCGTGCAGCGCCAGTGCGTGATCGCTGGTCAACGCGCCATCGAACTCCAGCGGGTCGTGGACCACGACGATTCGGCGATTGTGCCAGTGAAGCTCGAAAGGTGGATCTCGAAAATCAAAACCATGTTCGGTTGCTGCGGCTTCCAGACTCTCACGTTCCTGGTCGTTGTTCCCGAATACACCCCACAAAGGTGCGTTGAGTTGGGCAAACATTTCCAGAGTTTTTGCCTGGGTGATGTCGCCTGTGTGGATGACGCGCTCGACCCCCGCCCCGTTGAACAACTCGACAATGCGGCCGACGTTTTTGAGGTTGTTGTGGGTGTCGCTGACTACGCCGATTTTCATGATTGTCGTGGGGACGGGCAGAACACCAGGGCCGGTGTCAGCCGCATCACGGCGACTAACACCAGATCGCTTGGCGGTAAAAGGTTTAAGAAACTTTTTCCAGGATGTGTATACCGCAGGCGCTGCCAAGACCGATCACATGGGTGAGACCGATGCGCGCGCCTTCCACCTGCCGGCCACCGGCTTCGCCGCGCAGATGAGTGGATACCTCGTAGATGTTGGCAATACCCGTGGCTCCCAAGGGGTGGCCTTTGGAGAGCAAGCCACCGGATACGTTCACGGGAATGCGGCCACCGAGCGCGACATCGCCGTCGTCGATCAGTCGGCCGGCGCCGCCGTCTTCGCACAAGCCCAGATTGTCGTAGTGGAGAATCTCGGCGGTTGCAAAGCAGTCGTGTAGTTCGACCAGATCGATATCCTCGGCGCCCAACCCGGCCATCTCGTAGGCTTCTTTTGCCGCCTTGCGGGTACAGCTGTTCACGTCAGGCATGACCAGGTCGCGTTCCTGCCAGGGGTCTGACGTCAATATTGACGCGCGAACCTTGATGGCACGATTCATGAGTCCGAGTTCTTTGGTTTTCTTCTCGGAGCAGATCACCGCGGCGGCAGAACCGTCGACGTTCACCGAACACATGAGCTTGGTGTTGGGATAAGAGATCATCTCGGAATTCATGACCGTTTCCAGCGGCGTTTCGATCTGATACATCGCCTTGGGGTTCATCGTAGAGTGATGGTGGTTCTTGACCGAGACCTTGGCAAACTGCTCGAAGGTGGTGCCGTACTTATTCGCATGTTCCATGCCGGCTTCCGCGAATACGGCAGGCATGGTCCCGGAACCGAGCAACCCTTCTTTGGAAATGCCTGACCCACCCCCGGCGCCGCCGAGCAGGCCTTTACCCATTTGCTCCACGCCGACGGCGAGCACACAATCATAGAGGCCGGCTTTCACCGCCGTCCATGCTTCACGAAATGCCGTCGCCCCGGTCGCACAGGCGTTAGCGACGTTCACAACGGCAATTCCCGTTTGACCGATCTCGTGCAGAATGCGCTGGCCAACCATGCCACTGGCCTGGCCGAGATTGCCGCAATAAAGGGCCTGCATGTCGTGGATCGTCAGGCCGCAGTCGTCGAGTGCCATCAGTATGGCTTCCGAGCCGATCTGCG
Organism: Pseudomonadota bacterium; assembly: GCA_022571865.1. GTDB lineage: Bacteria > Pseudomonadota > Gammaproteobacteria > Pseudomonadales > Azotimanducaceae > SMWK01. The sequence goes on along the minus strand of JACZXA010000091.1, from coordinate 4,339 downwards.
GAACCGTTTTCTCGGGAAAGCGCCCGAATTTGATCATGTCGACACCAACTACATATGCGTCTGTCATGTGGGGTCTCCTCTTTCAGTCATGAATGGTGTGAATGCTGGTTAGCTACGCGGTTGAAAAAAGTAGGAAAGATAAGAATTGCCGTCGCTGTCTTTGCGCCCGAGGGCATCGGCAAAAATCACTTCGATAGGCATGCCGAATTCGATCTTCTCCGGATCGGGGTCAACATTGATGAGATTGCCCTTGAGCGTGGCGCCATCATCGAGATCCACCACCGCGCTGATATAGGGCACCTCAATGCCGGGAAACGAACGGTGCACGATGGCGTAGGAGTACAGGTTCCCCTGCGTGGACAGCTTCGTGGTTCCCATCTGATCGCGCACACCGCACTTACTGCAGATGCTGCGTTCTCCGAGGTAGATAGCGTCGCATTTGCCACATTTGTGGCCTTCAAGGTATGGGTCGCCATCGTCCGGAATTTTCATATAGTCGACGACAGGTAATGGTTGATCGCTCAAGTGCCTCCCCTCCGGATGATTTCCTCAGTTGTATGGCCAAGCATACTGCAATCCAGAATATCGCGGTAGCGGGGGATAGCTGGGGTCACAGGTAGCTGGGGTCAGAGTAAAGGGTCAGAGTAAAAACGTCCGTTTTTACTCTGCCCCTTTACTCTGACCCCAGCTACCCAGCAACTCCAGAAGTAACTCGTTCACTCGACCCGGATTGGCTTTGCCCTGGGTTGCCTTCATCACCCGACCGACGAAAAAGCCCAGTACTTTGTTTTTGCCTGCCCGGTATTGGGCTACCTGATGGGGGTTATCGAGGATGATTTTTTCGATGATGTCGCCCAGCGCGCCGGAATCGCTCAGTTGCCGTAAGCCGCGCGCTTCAATGATTTCATCTGCCGTGCCTTCTCCGGCCCATAAGGCCTCGAAGACCGTCTTGGCGAGCTTGCTGGAAAGGGTATTGTCCTTGATTCGCACGATAAGCCGACCGAGTTCGGTGGCCGGAACCGGACAATCGATCCACTCGAGATCGTCACGGTGCAGTGCGGCACTTGCATCCCCCATGATCCAGTTTGCGGTCAACTTGGCATCGTCGGTCGTCGCGAGTACCGCCTCGAAGTAATCGGCGACTTCCGGGTCGCCGGTCAACCAGGTCGCGTCGTAATCACTCAGTTTCAGTTCGGTGGTGAAACGTGTTTTGCGTGCTTCGGGCAGTTCAGGCAGGGAAGATTTGACTTCGGCGATGAACTCCGGTGTCAGGTGTACCGGTAGCAGATCAGGGTCCGGGAAGTAACGGTAGTCGTCGGAAAGCTCCTTGGTTCGCATGGAACGGGTTTCGTTGAGATCGGAATCGTACAAGCGGGTGTCACGCTGCACCTTGCCGCCTGACTCGAGGATGTCGATCTGCCGCTCGATCTCGAAGGTGATGGCTTTTTCGACGAAGCGGAACGAATTGATGTTCTTGATTTCCGAGCGTTCACCCAGCTCCTCAGCACCCAGGGGCCGTACGGATACGTTGGCGTCACAGCGCATGCTCCCTTCGGCGAGGTTGCCGTCGCAAATCTTGAGGTAACGTACCAGGGCGTGAAGTTGCTTGAAATACGCTACGGCTTGCTCGGGACTGCGCAGGTCCGGATCCGTTACCACCTCGAGCAACGGGGTACCGGTGCGGTTCAGATCGATACCGGTCATGCCTGGATAAGAGGTGTGTAACGACTTACCGGCGTCTTCCTCCAGATGCGCCCGGGTAATGCCCACGGTAATGGTTTCGCCGTTCTCCATCTGGACGTCGATCGTTCCCGGGCCAACGATGGGATGAGCAAACTGGCTGATCTGATAACCCTTCGGCAGGTCGGGATAGAAGTAGTTTTTGCGGTCGAAGACGGAATATGGATGGATCTCAGCACCGATAGCGAGCCCGAACATCACAGCCATGCGAACCGCCTCGGCATTCAATACGGGTAATACGCCGGGAAGCCCAAGATCGACAGGACAGGCCTGGGTGTTGGGCGCGCCACCAAACGCCGGGCTTGCGCCAGAGAAGATCTTACTCTTTGTCGAGAGTTGAACGTGGACCTCGAGCCCTATCACGGCTTCCCACTGCATGTCAGGCGACCTCCGGGTGGTGTTGGTGCCAGTCGGTGCGTTGTTGATACAACGCGCTCGTTTCGAGCAATTGTCGCTCGGAAAAATGGGCACCGATGAGCTGCATGCCGATGGGTAGTCCGTTGCTGAAGCCGCAGGGTAAGGAGAGCGCGGGTAAGCCCGCAAGGCTTGCCGGTATCGTGAAAATATCCTGTTGGTACATGGCAACCGGGTCGCCGGTGAGATCGCCGGTGTGGAAGGCGACCCCGGGGGTCGTCGGGGCGATTATCAGATCCACCTGCTCGAATGCGGCCAGAAAGTCCTGCTGTATGAGACGCCTGAGCTTTTGCGCCTTCAGGTAGTAGGCATCGAAATAACCCACCGATAACGCATAGGTGCCCGTCAGAATGCGCCGTTTCACTTCGGTTCCGAAACCTTCGCTACGTGAGCGTTGATAAAGGTCTTGCAGCGATTTCGGGTTTTCGCAGCGGTAGCCGAAATGTACGCCGTCGTAACGGGACAGGTTTGTGGAGGCTTCGGCACCGGCGATGATGTAATAAGCCGGGATGGCGGCGTCCGTATGGGGTAGTGAAATCTCGGTCAAACGGCAACCGGCACTCTCGAGTTCTTTGGCCGCTGCCTCCAATAGTGTGGCACCTTCGCCGAGATCTTTGAAATATTCGCCCGGCAGGCCAATGCTGAGCCCTTCATCGATAGGCTGAAGACCGCTTTCGGCAACACTTTCAAGCCAGGAGTCGACGTGGTCGCTGCTGGTCGAGTCGCGCGGATCGAGTCCACTCATCAAACTGAGCACCACCGCTAGATCCTGCGCATCGTGGCCGATCACTCCCGCCTGATCGAGACTCGACGCGAAAGCCGCCATCCCGTAGCGAGAAACCCGACCGTAAGTAGGTTTGATACCACTCACCCCACAGAACGCCGCAGGTTGACGAATGCTGCCGCCGGTATCTGTGCCTGTGGCGATGGGAATCAAGCCTGCGGCAACCGCGGCAGCCGATCCCCCGGATGATCCTCCAGGTACCCGAGAGTTATCCCATGGGTTGAGCACGGCACCGAAGTAGCTGTTTTCGTTGGATGACCCCATCGCGAACTCGTCCATATTGGTTTTGCCCAGCAGTACCGCACCGGCACTCGCGAGGCGCGCGACCACGGTTGCATCGTATGGGGCGATCCAGTTTTCCAGAATGCGCGAACCGCAAGTAGTAGCGATGCCTTGGGTACAGAAAATATCTTTGTGCGCCAGCGGAATGCCGGTGAGTGGTCCTGCCTTGCCCCGCTGCAACGTTTGATCGGCTTTTGCCGCTGCAATCAGGGCTTCGTCCTCTGTGACGCTGATAAAGGTGTTGAGGGAGGCATTGTTTTGAATACGCGCCAGGTAGTGGCGAACAAGCTCGACGCTGGAGTAGTCACCTCGTCGCAGCCCCCGGGCGAGCTCGCCGATAGAGGCAAACTCGTTCATTTATTCGACGACTCGGGGTACCAGGTACAACCCGTCTTGGGTCGCGGGTGCCCCGAGCTGGTAGCGTTCGCGGTCGACGACTTCGGTGACTTCATCGCGGCGTAGGCGCTGATTGGCATCCAGTGGATGAGCAAGAGGCTCCACATGATCTGTGTTCATTGCCTGCATCTGATCGACCATGGCGATAATGCGCTCCAGATCGCCACGCACCGCTTCGTGTTCGGCATCGTTTAACGCGAGCTGTGCAAGCCTGCAGAGGTGATTGATGTCTATATTCGCCATGGCGGCAAAGCCTAATGCAAAGATTGGTGCTCCAACAACCTTGGAGTCTGCCCGGTGGAAAAGATTCCTACGACGAAAGCACCACAGCGGACCATATTTGCGCTCTTTTTCGTTGCGTAGCGCCACTCAAGCTTCTCAAAAGAGCGAAAAACCGTCCTCACCGCGGTACTTACTCGTGACGGAATTTTCTGCCGCGCAGACTCCTAGCCTGGATTATTCATGAACAACCTACTGCGGTCGCCGATAGCAGCAAAAACACAGGGCGTGCTCCCTCCGGGTGCTCGACGTGCTGTAAAGCACGCCTCCGCGCCCTCCAGTCCGCGCACCCTGTGTTTTTACTACTCTCGACAACCTCGCTACGCTTCTTCATGAATAATCCAGGCTAGTATTGATGTGTTCGGTTGCCTTGTCAGCGCCCCTGCCGATATTGCGGGCGGGCGGCGGATCTTCAATTGACCTGAGCGCTGTCTAAGAGCGTGC